>JAAXQN010000032.1 GCA_012974305.1 Candidatus Methylomirabilis sp.
GGACGCAAGACCCCTGGGGCAGATCGGTTGATGAAGGACGCGCGTAGGGCGCTTGCTATGGTCAAACGGGGGCGAGCCGTCCACAATCCGGATGCGGCGGACGCGTTGCTCGAGGCCGCACGTCGGAAGGCAGAAGAGGCCCTTGCACAAGCGGGCCGTCAGTGATACAACCGCAAAAATGGCGCGATCCTCACGACAGAAGCAATACGAGACGCCACGGCGCAACTGGCCGGTGGCCGGAGTCGCAGCCGCAGGGCTCGTCGTCGCGGGCTATCTCGGGGTGACAAAGCTCGGCGGCGACAGCGCCCTCTTTTGCACGGCCGGCGGCGGGTGTGACATCGTCCAGGCAAGCCGGTATGCGGTCTTTTTTGGCTTGCCGACGGCCCTGTGGGGCGCCGGTCTCTACGCCGCCATCGGGGGGCTCGCGATCATCGGGCTCGACGCGCGGCGGTGGCTCAACGCCTTCCTGCTCGCCGTGGCGGGTGTATCCTTCTCTGCGTATCTCACCTATATCGAGCTGTTCGAGATCCGCGCGATCTGCGGGTACTGCGTCGTCTCGGCGGTAATCGCGGTCGCGCTCTTCGGCGTCCTGCTTATGTACCGTCCCTCCGGATCCGGTCGGCGATTCCCCTCGCGCAAGTCACGGGTCGTCACCCTGGGAACCATCACGGCCGTAGCGACGGTCCTCATCGGTGCCGGGTACTTCGCCGGAGGCTCGCCCCAGGCCGCCGCTGCCCAGGAAGCTCTTGCCCGTCACCTCACCGAGAGCGGCGCGATGATGTACGGTGCGTACTGGTGACCCGCCTGCGTTGAGCAAAAGGCCCGGTTCGGGCCTGCGGCCGATCTTATCCCGTACGTCGAGTGCGATCGAAGGAAGCCCGGGTCCGACCCGGCGTTGTGCAACCGCCTCGCCATCAAGGCCTACCCCACCTGGTTCATCAAAGGAGTACGGTACGAGGGGGTCCTCTCGATTGACCGGTTGACCAAGCTCTCGGACTTCCAAGAGTAGACTCGTTTTCGCGCTCTCGGGTAGCCGTCCTCTCCCCTCTTGATTCTTGGTAAGTGGGGGAAGACCTCCTCATCTGGGGTACGAGGACTGATACCTTGGACCCAACCGATGACTGGTGACCGACCACGTTCGGTATTGGGTGTTGGGTCTTAGGTGTTAGGTGCTGAGGGCTGAGTGTCGAGTGCTGAGTGGTGAGAGTGGAGAGCGGAGAGTTGAGTGTTAGGTGCTAAGCTCTAAACTCTGAACTCTGAACTCTCGACTCTCAACCCTGACTTTGGACGTTGGACTTTGGACTATGAAACGGCTGATACTTGCCGTGGCCTCAATCGTCCTGGTTTCTTCGGCTGCCACAGCAGAGACACAGCCCCGGCTTGCACGCCTCCAAGTAGAGCTGTGGCCCGAGTACGACCGACCAGCCGTCCTGGTAATGCTACAGGGCTGGCTGGCGGCGGATGCGGCGCTGCCCGCCACCGTACGTCTGCCGATGCCAGCGCAGGCGGGTCGGCCCCACGCGGTGGCCAAGCGGGCTGCCGACGGCGCGCTGCTGATGGCCCAGCACACGGTCGAAGTCAAAGGCGACTGGGCCTGGGTCAAGGTAGAGACCGATGTACGCGAGTTCCGGCTGGAGTACTATGTGGACCTCGCAACCACCGATCCTGCGCGTCGCTATGTCTTTGAATGGCCGGGTGGGCTCGACGTCGAGCAGGTGACCTACGAGGTGATGCAGCCGACCGGCGCCAAGGACTTCTCGGTGGAACCGCCGCCGAGCAGTCAGGGCGTCGGTAGCGGCGGGCTCACCTACCACCTGGGTGATCTCGGTCCAAAGGCACGCAATGAACCGTTCTCGATCAGGATCGCCTACACCAAGACCACGCCAACACTTACCGCCGTCCCTCTCGCGCCGTCGGTCCCCCCCGTAGGCCAGATGCCGCCTGCGGGCAGGACACCCGGTGTGACGCCGTCCGGCTCAGGCGGGACTAACATCTGGCTCCTCGCCCTGATGGTCGTGCTCGGTGCTGCGATCGGCGGATTCTGGGTCTTTGTGGCGAGCAAGAGGCCGAAGCGAAAAAGGTGAGGGGTGAGGACGTTCGCCGTTTGATCTTCTTATCGCACGATCAGGCCAATGCCACCAATGATCAGGGCCGTCCCTATCCATTGGGTTGTCGAAAAGGGCTCGCCGAGATAACGCACGGAGAGCAGGGCAACCCAGATGTAACTTGTGGCCAGCACAGGATACAGGATGGAAAGGTACCCCTGCTTGAGGGCAACGACCAAGAGGACGAAACCCACGCCGTGCAACGCGAGTCCCACGATGAGGGACCAGTTGAGGACCCAGTCCCACAGATTGGACGAGACCGAGCCGGCCCCCCATTTGAAGAAGAGCTGCCCGACGGCAGCCAGCAAGGCGGTTATTAAGACCAGAAGAATATCCCAAAACGATGTCGTCATAAGATGTCCTTTCGATAGCTCATTAGGTTCAATTCCCTATTCAGCGTGTTCAGCGTAGCCGAGGACGAAGGTCTCCACGCCTCAAGACACCTAGCCCGGATTGTTCACATAGAAGTGAATAATCAGCCCTCCGGGCCGTTCGACATGCTCACGGTCCCGAGCCCCGTCGAGGGACTTCGACTCCGCCCCGCGTGTGCGGGGGGTCGCTCAGGGCTAGGGAGATACGGTGACGGGGTCAGTCTATATATTCTTGTACTATAAAGATGGGTCTGTTCTGCGTTTCTCTGTAGATTCTAGAAATGTACTCGCCGATAATGCCGAGGAAAAGTAATTGGACGGAAGCCAGGAAGTAGATGCTCAATAATGTCGATGACCAGCCCAGGGGAGCAAATCCTGCAATTTTGCTTATTATTATGTAAAGCGTTGCACACAAAAATAATACGACGCCGAGTACCCCTGTCCACAAACACGCCTTGATCGGAAGATCAGAAAATGAAAAAAACGCATCAAAAGCTAAGCGGAACAGCATGCGAACAGTCATTCTCGACCTGCCAGTCGGTCGGTCCTGCCTGGAATATTCGACATACTCGTGGTTGAAACCAATCAGCGATCTCAATCCCGGCAAGTATCGGTGTTTTTCGTGGAATGATAACATCGCGGATAAGGCCTTTCGGTTGAACAGAGAAAAATTGCCAACATCCACGAGGCGTTGCATTGCGGACAGGCGTGCAAAAACAAAATGAAAGGACTTGGCCAACATGCGTCTTGTGAACTTTTCTTGCCTGTGGGTCCTCTTGGCAGATACGATATCGCAATTTGTGGTGATGAGACGATCGTACATATCTTTGAGTAACTCCGGGGGGTCTTGCAGATCGCCGTCCATCATGGCGATGTAGTCCCCTTTCGCATAATTTAACCCTGCGGTATAGGCGGCCTGGTGACCAAAGTTTCTGGAAAGCACTAAGACCTTCATTCGGTTATCTTTGTCGTGG
>JAAXQN010000196.1 GCA_012974305.1 Candidatus Methylomirabilis sp.
AAATAGCGCTGTACCTCTAGGTTAATCTTGGCGAAGTACTCCGGACTCCTGTTCTGGCTCCCCAAAGCGAGACGCAGCTTTTCCGGAGATTGGACAAGATCAAAGAGGATAAAGATCGTGGCAATGATAACCAGGACAAAGTTTGACAGCACCGAAGCCAGACTGTTGAACGTCTGACTCACGAGGGCCATCACCGCTCCAGGGTTTATGACATCCCGAGTTATCTTGGGAGGGACATCGATCCCCCGACTGTGAAGCCACGCGAGCAGCTCGGCTCCCATCCGCTGGAAGCGATCCGCATACCTCGGGGCTTGTTGAGCGAAGCTTTCAACCGAGTCACTCACGATGAGAACGACGACCGCCAGCGCAGCCATGTTGGCCAGTGTCGTAATCAAAACCGCGACCGCTGTGGGGATGCGTTTACTCTTTAACCAGACCAATATCGGCAGGGTCACGATGGCCAGGAATAAAGCAAGCAGAAAAGGGAGAAGCACTGGAGCTGCGGCCCGCAGGCCCGCGATGACGATCACCAGCGAGGCCGCAATCAGGAGAAACCTGGCACCCTGCGCCGTGTTACCCACGTTGTTCCATCTCCGTTGTGGAAATCAAGGCCTCGCAGGGCTCAATGGACCTGATCGTGGATCCGATAGACGTGAAAGTCAATTTCTCGCCTGGACTTTGCGACAGGGAAGCCTGACGAGAACCAGCTTGCCCCATGATTATGGAGAAGAATTCAATTACTGCAACCGAAATCGAATGGCTCGGAGATGGGGTGGATGAGCCCAAGGGGGCAAGTCTACATTTGACAATTCTTCACCCCAAGCAGAACTATGAGGTGGATCGGGGCTCCTGTCGCGGGTGAGCGGGGGATGCCTACCTGGGTATAGACCCCCGAACAATGAGAGGGGACGGTTGCGGATAGGGTGCGTTTTGGGGGCACGAAAGGGCACGTTGTGCCGCGTCCTGCACACCTCAGTGAATGAGGGTCAGAGGTTCGAATCCTCTTGGGCGCAGCGCCGAATCAGCTATGTAGCCCACCAATGCTTGTCGGAAAAGGCTTCCTTCCAAACAAAAAGCCGCAGAAGCACCATCCACTCCTCAAGCTCTTCCCTAGGCAATTCCCCCGATGCAAACCATAGGAGTTTCCCCTATGGAAAAAACGGGGTCTGCCCCGATTGACCCGCGGAAGCTTTCCTAGTATGAAGAGGCACTATCCCAGGCTGTGTGGTGGCTCGGACCCTTTCGGGGAGGTGATGGTGGTGGTGTGGATGAGGATGCTTCATCGCGGCCTATGCCCTGTCGTTCTGTTATGTATGGCTTTTTTGCTGGCTGGCACATCCAGTTACGCGGCTGCGCGTGAGGAGGAGAAAGAAGGCGGCATCACGCAGGAGGAACTGCAATCCACGTTGATGGGCGTCGCCGACCGTCTTGCGTCCACCATCGCTGAAGCTAGCTATGTCTTTGAGCGCCGCGTGGGGTCGGATCAAGCGCGACTGCTCGCCCGCAGGACGAGGGTCTACCCCATCGTCTCGGCGTTTCATATTGCCTCCGGCCCGGACCCCGGCGTTTCATTGCTGGACATGGTGGTGTTAGTCACCCTCAACCGGGTGATGTGGGAAGTGCATTGGAAGGCGGTCTATGGCGATCCGGCCGATCTGATGATCCAGGCGTGGCGCAAGCGTGAGGCGGATGTCTGGTCGATTGCCGCCAGCGTGCTCACGCCCGTGCAGCAAAGCCAGCTGGCTGACCTGATCAAGGAGTGGCGTGTGAGGAACCCCGACAAGCAGTACGTGGCATTTATTCGATTCAGGGATTTCGCCGAGTCGCTGCAGAAGTCCGCGCTCGTGGAGGCCGCTGGATCCGGCGGTTTGTTCGGAATAGGAGAGGTGACGCGCGCCGTCGATGAAGCTCGCTTCTTGGCGGAGCGGGGCATGTATCTTTTTACACGGTTGATGTTGATTGCGCCCTTCGAAATCGAGGTGGTGTACCAAAAGATGATCACTGAGCCAGCGGTGGGGGAGTTCCTGTCTACCTCCACTGAGCTCGTAAGGACGATGAATCGAATGACCAAGCTGGCGGAGGAATTGCCCGAGATAATTGCCGAGCAGCGCAAAGCGGGCCTCGATGAGGTGGTCAAGGCCTTCCAAAAAGCGCGGAGGGCAACGATCGACGAGACGATGAAGCAAGTGACGACAGAGCGCGAGGCGGCGATTGACCACCTGATGGATCGGGTCGCAGCGGAGCGAAAGGCCATCTTCAACCGCAGTGACACGGAGGGTGACGAGTGGGTCGACCACGCTTTTTATCGCGGTGTGCTGCTGATCCTGATATTCTTCGCGGCGATGCTCGCCTATCGATTTACGTCCGAAAAGCTTCTGAGATTGGGCCAAGGGAAAAGGAGTTCCTAAAACTTAAAGTTACCGATTGTACTGTGTCGCGCCCCGGTCTACGCATCCGTAGGGCCAAAGGTTCGAATCCTCTTGGGCGCACCACCTTGGTCGCTGGTTGTAATCCACGCCCCACCCGAGAGATGGTATGCTTCACGCTAATCTGCTGGACGGAAAAGAGTGAACGGGGTAAACTACCTGCGCCTCCCCTATGCTTATGGGCTCCTGGGGGGTCCCGAGAACGTCTGCAACGCCAGGTGCAAGAACCGCGCATCAAGATCTGCCAAACCGGGAAGGAGCGCCACACGGCCGAGGTCATCGAGAGCGCCTCTTTTTGTCGTTTGCCGCACAAGGCAAACGCATTGCGCTCTCGTTTCGCCCATGGGGAGGAAGTCGATGTCTCGAATAGTCTCCATTCACTCGTATCGCGGTGGGACGGGCAAATCCAATACCACTGCCAGCATTGCCACGCTGCTTGCAGCCGAGGGGCGGCGCGTCGGCGTCATCGATACCGATATTCAATCGCCAGGTATCCATATCCTGTTCGGTCTAGACGAGGCAGAGATGAAACACTCGCTCAATGACTATTTGTGGGGCAATTGCCACATCAAAGAAACCGCCCACGACGTGACGTCGCGTCTCGGCGCAGCCATCGCCGGGCGGGTCTTTCTTGTCCCCTCGAGCATGAAACCGGCGGACATCGTCCGTGTCCTGCGCGAGGGATACAACGTGCGTGTACTCAAAGATGGCATCCAAGAACTGGTCAAGGCTGCAGAGTTGGACGTGTTGATGATCGACACCCACCCTGGTCTCAACGAGGAAACGCTCCTCTCGATTGCCATCTCGGATGCCCTGGTGATCATTCTCCGTCCTGATCAGCAGGACTATGAGGGAACCGGCGTCACGGTGGATGTGGCGCGCAGACTCCGGGTACCACGCATGGTGTTGATCGTCAACAAGGTCCCCGCACGCTTCGACGCTGCCGACGTCAAAGCGCGGGTGGAACAGACGTACCACTGCGACGTGGCTGCCGTGCTGCCCCACTCGGATGAGA
>JAAXQN010000004.1 GCA_012974305.1 Candidatus Methylomirabilis sp.
CGCCAATACCGTCGCCGAATTCGCCGGGGTGGCCGCCGCCTTTGAAATCTTCGGCATCCCCCGGTTTCTCTCTGTTCCCCTGATCGCCCTCTTCGTCTCCTGGCTGGTGGTGCAAGGGACCTACGCCATTGTAGAGCGGGTGTTCCTGATCGCGAGCGCCCTGTACCTCCTCTATGTGATCTCTGCCTTCTTCGCACACCCCCCCTGGGGCGAAGTCCTGCGGCAGACCATTCAGCCCACCTTTGAGATGGACCGCAACTACCTCATCATGCTCATCACCCTGGTCGGGACTACCATCGCACCCTGGATGCTATTTTACGTGCAATCCTCCACCGTAGATAAGGGGATCCGGTGGAAAGACTACAAGTACGCTCGCTTCGATGTGTTCGTGGGGGCGGTGGTAGCTACGGGCGTCGCCTACTTTATCATTGTGGCCTGTGGGGCCACTCTGCATGCGCACGGCGTCCGCATCGAGACCGCTGCGGATGCAGCCAGGGCCCTGGAGCCTTTTGGTGGGCGTTATGCTAGTCTCCTCTTTGCCCTGGGACTCCTCAATGCCTCGATCTTCTCGGCGGCCGTCCTGCCCCTCAGCACGGCGTATGTCGCCTGCGAGGCGCTTGGCTGGGAGACCGGCGTGGACCGGCGGCCCAAAGAGGCACCCGGATTTTTCAGTATCTATCTCGTCATGATCGGCATCGGAGCCGCCACGATCCTCTGGCCCAATGTTCCCCTCATTCCAATCATGTTTTTCTCCCAGACCCTGAACGGTATTCTCCTTCCAGTGATCCTGATCATCGTGCTCCAACTGGTCAACGATCGCGAGATCATGGGAGAGGCGGTCAATTCCCCACTTTTGAACTTGATCGCCTGGGGGACAGCCTTCGTAATGTCCGCCCTCACCGTCCTGCTCCTCATCACCTTCATCCTCTGAAAATGCCACTCCACTCTCGACGACCCGATGCCCTCCCCCCGGGCCGAATACGTTGGCAAAAAGGCGTCACCGGCCAATCGTAACCTGGTGCGTGGTAAGAGTTACACCTGGACTTAGACATGCAGCAACGACTGTAGTTCAAGAAAAGAAAACGGCCCGGACGGCAACCTCGGTTCCGTCCGGGCCGTACAACGCCGCTGGCGAGGCGGCGGGGGTTGCCCTTTTTTTCACAAAAATAGGCCATCCCATCCAAGAGTTCAATGACCTACATCATATCGACACCTGACGACCATCAATTTTCGACCAAAAAATTGCATGAAAAACCGAATGAGTCCAGGTGGGCTGCCCACACCGTGGGTCGTGCTTTCTCCGTGACAACATCTGACCACTCCCTTATGATTCGCCGGTAGGAACAACTCCCAGGGCGCCCAGGAGACACTCATGCGTCGAAAGCGGTATCCCAGGGCAATCAGTGAATGGCCCGAAGGGGAGCGACCCCGGGAACGCCTCCTCAAATATGGCCCACGGCACCTGACGACCGCCGAACTCCTCGGCATCGTCTGCCGGACAGGAGTCAAAGGGCGAAGCGCCGTTGACCTGGGGCGGGAGCTGCTGCAATCCTTTGGCGGGCTGCGGGAACTGAGCGCCGCTGATCCTGAAGATTTCAGGACCATCAAAGGCCTGGGCAAGGCCAAGATCGCCCAACTGCAGGCCGCCATGGAATTGGGGCGACGGGCCCTGAGCGAGGCCAAGCGGATCACGGGAAAAGTGGAGTCCTCCCAAGATGTCTATGACTACATGCGGCCGCACTTGCGGGATCTGAAAAAGGAGATCTTCCAGGTCCTGCTCCTCAACGGCCACAACGAGCTCCTCGAAACAGTCACGGCAAGCGAAGGGTCCCTCTCCGAAAGCCCGGTCTACCCCCGCGAGATCATCCAGCTGGCCAACCGTCACCACGCTGCGGCCCTCATCTTTGCCCACAACCACCCGTCGGGCAATCCCACACCGAGTGCCACCGATAAGGCAATAACCGAAGAGCTGGTCTTCGCTGGCAAGATTATGCATGTGAGAGTCCTGGACCACGTCATCGTCGGTGACGATGGCTACTTCAGCTTTGCGGATGCGGGGCTGATCCAGCAGTACGAACGGGCTTACGCCCGCCGACGCCCCTGACGCGTCTATCGCAGGGAAAACCGGAATAGCGGCGAATTGCAACGAAATCGAAGGCGCCAGGAGGGGTTTGGGAGAGCCCCCACGAAAGCCCAAGATCTGCACGAAGCCTACAAGGCCTTGCTCAACAGGTGGTAACACAACTCTGCCGACGTGGCGACGAGCGCGCGAGAGGCCGTGAAACGCGCGGAGGGAGGATGACGTGATGAACGAGCCAACCCTGGCGGAACGGCTAGACCGACTGGAGTGGGAGAACCGGCGCTTGAAGCTTGCAGGCGCCGTGATCATGATCGCGATCGCCGCCGTGCTGCTGATGGGCCAGGCGACGCCGAGCAAGGTGGTCGAGGTTGTTGAGGCTCAGCGGTTCATCCTGAGGGATTCGAAAGGGAGAAATCGTGGCGGCTTGCAGGTGATGGACGACGGCAGGCCGATCCTGCAGCTTGCGGATGAGAATGGCTTGACACGAGCCGAGATGGTCGTGCTCTCGAATAATACGCCAGCCCTATACTTCTATGACTATGAAAGGGGCCGCGACGTGGGCCGAAAGCACCTGGCATGGCTCGGCGTGTCGAAACACGGCTCGGTAACGTTGGCTTTAATCGATAGGAAGGAGCAGAGCCAGGCCCAACTAAGTGGAACGGGGCCTCGCCTGCACTTTATCGGCAAAGACGGGAGGGTCATCTGGCGCGCACCGTAAGGGGACCTTGCACGTCACCGGAGATAGCAGCATGAAGTCCGTTTGCGGTATGGCTGCCTGCCTTGCCATCATGGGTGTGCTGGTCACCGGCGCGGCCGGGGCTCCCTTGACGAATCCAAAGACACAACCCGAACGGCCGTGGCACGAGGGACCGGTAGCCGACGAACCGGTCACGGCAACCCCCCGGGTGGTCCGGGATGTTCTTGCCACCGCCGTGCTCGACCGAGAACCCGTACAGGTGCCCTCCCCCGTTCCCGCCGAGGTTGGTCGACTCTACTACTTTACCGAGGTTGTCGAGGCGGGCCGGCCGACGACCGTCCTCCATCTTTGGTACTGGCGAAATCGCAATGTCAGTGTGGTCCTCCTCGAGGTCAACGGGCCGCGCTTCCGGACCTGGAGCTATAAGACCATTCCCCGAGCCTGGACCGGCGAGTGGCGGGTGGAGGCCCGTACGCCCGACGGCATGATCCTCTCCTCGAGAGTCTTCCTGATCGAGCCTGCCGAGGGAACGAACGATGAAGGAACCGACCAAGGACGCTGAACAGCGCGCCGAGCAGCCATCACGAAGGGGTGGCACCCGACCGGTGATTCCGCGGCTTGACACTGCTTGAGCAGCAGGAGATACTTATGGTCTCCTCCTAGCCCACCTCCGGCAGAATCACTTCCGCTCCATGAGAACAGAGGCGTTTTCGGGTATGAAATAGCTCGGCAGGGCTTTTTGCTTTTCGTGCCGAGCACGATCACGATGTGATCTGGGTATTTACCGTTCCAAAGAATAACGACGGAAATGCGAATCAAGACTCGAACAAGACTTGCTGTATTGATGGTGCTGGCCGTATCAATTGCTCTGCCAGCTTACGCCCAGGAGACATTGTGGAACGAGCTCAATGAAAAAGTTACAGCCCTGTATGAACAAGGACGATATGCAGAAGCAGCCACGATAGCGAAAGAAGCATTAAAGGTTGCAGAAGACACATTTGGGCCCGACAATCCTAATGTGGCCACAGCGCTGAACAATCTGGCGGGGTTGTATCAAGCCCAGGAAAGGTATGCCGAAGCCGAGCCCCTGTACCAGCGGGCCTTGGCCATACGCGAAGAAGCGCTGGGGCGAGAGGACCCCGGTGTGGCGACCCTCCTCAACAATCTCGCGGAACTGTACCGAGCCGAGGGCAGGTATGCCGAGGCCGAGCCTCTCTACAAAAGAGCCCTGGCAATCGATGAAAAGGCACTTGGGAAGGATGACCCAGGTGTTGCAACAGACTTGAACAATCTAGCGCTACTTTATTATTCGCAGGGCAAGTACGCCGAAGCCGAACCCCTGTACCAACGGGCACTGGTAATATGGGAAAAAGCCTTAGGGCGAAACGATCCCCAGGTGGCGACAGCTTCGAACCATCTGGCGGAACTGTATCGAGCCCAGGGCAAGTACGTCGAGGCCGAACTCCTGTACCGGCGGGCAGTGCGCATATGGGAAAGAACTCTGGGGCGAAACGATCCCCAGGTGGCGATAGCGTACAACAATCTGGCGGACCTGTATCGAGTCCAGGGCAAATACGCCTCAGCCGAGACTTCGTACAAGAGTGCCCTGGCGATTATGGAAAAGACCCTGGGGCCAGACCATCCCGAGGTGGCGGCGTCCCTGAACAATCTGGCGGGGGTGTATCAAGCTCAGCGTAAGTATGCCGAGGCCGAGTCCCTGTACCAGCAGGCCCTCGCAATAGTGAAAAAGACCCTGGGGCCAGACCATCCCTATATGGCGGCGTCGCTGATCAATCTGGCGGGGGTGTATCAAGCCCAGGGCAAGTATGCCGAGGCCGAGTCCCTGTACCAGCAGGCCCTCGCGATAGCGAAAAAGACCTTGGGGCCAGACCATCCGAAAGTGGCAACTGTGTTGGAGAAAATGGCAAGGTTTTACAAGAAGGCGGGAAAGCAAGAAGAAGCAGAAAAGTTCGAAGAACAAGCAAAGGCAATTCGTTCGAAGCCTCAGTGACCAAACCGGAATCGAACAGGCTTTAGGAAATCCGTATTAAGTAAACCAACATTCAGCCCGGGGGATCGTGTGATGATTTCGCATCTCGTGTACAAAAATATCCACCTCATCGGCGTCTTTATGGTCCTCATGGCGTTGGGAGGTCTTCTCCTTCATCGTATCAATGGAGGTACCCAGCAACACGCATGGAGAAAGCCTGTCGCCATCACGCACGGCGTAGGCATGTTTCTGATTCTGCTTGGGGGGTTCGGTATGTTGGCTCGCCTCGGCATCTTTTTGTCGTGGCCGGGGTGGGTTATCGTCAAGGTGATTATTTGGATCGTCTTGGGAGCTCTCATCGCCGTCATTTTTCGCAAACCCACCTTGGCAAAGCCTCTCTGGTGGATCACCATTGTTCTTGGGGGTCTTGCAGCCTATTTGGCTGGGAACAAGCCTTTCTAGCTAATATCTCAATACCCAAGCAGGTGCGCATGGATCAGAGCAGCATTGCGGCGGTGCTCGGCAAGATAGATTTCGAAGTCTTCGTACTCACGGCGGCGGACAGAGACCGGCGCAATGGCCAGATCGTGTGCTGGGTGATGCCCGCGACGATCGTCCCACAGGTCCCTCGCGTCATAGTAGGTGTCGGCAGGATGAGCTATACCCGTGAGCTCATCGAAGCGAGCCGGAAGTTTGCACTGAATCTGCTCGCGAAGGATCAATGGTCGTGGGTTTCCCACTTCGGCTTCCGGTCAGGGCGGCAGGTGGACAAGTTCGCCACCGTTCCCTTCGAGCGTGGGATAACGGGTTCCCCCCTCCTCTCCGGGATCGTGGGCTACCTGGAGTGCGAAGTCCGGTCTGTCCTGGACGGCGGCGCCCACCTCTTTTACCTGGCCGACGTGTTGGAAGGGACGCTCGTAGCCGACCGGGATCCCCTGCGCCTCCATCAGCTGTTTGAGGTGCTGCCCCCCGAGGATATCGAAACCATGAAACGCCTCCTCGAGCAGGACATCCCCCGGGATCTTTCACTCCTCTGAAAATACCATCGTTTTCCACCAAGATTGGGGGCAGCAGGTCACTGCACGGTGTTACCGCTGGCCCGTCTTTTGCACCCCTCTACTTCGAAAAACTCGCCCGAGGAGGGTTTTCCCACCAACCCGTTGCACGCTTGACTTTTTGTCCTCGGACGGAGACACCGCATGGCTGAGACGATCCTAGTTGTGGACGACGATCCCGCCGTCCGAGAGGTGTTGGGGGAGGGGCTTGCCCAGCGCGGCTACCGGGTGCTCACGGCACCGGACGGCGTCGAAGGTCTGCGCCTGGCCAGGGTGGAGCAACCAACCCTTGTCATCGCCGACGTGCTGATGCCTGGTCTCAACGGATGGGAGCTCTGCCGGCAGGTCCGAGAGGATCCTACCTTGGCCGGAATCCCGTTCCTGTTCTTGAGTTCCGTCAGCGATCCCTCGGACCGGGCCCACGGCCTGTCGCTTGGCGCCGACGACTATGTGCCCAAGCCCGTCAACCTCCGCGAGCTAGAAATCCGTATCCAGCGTCTCCTGCGCCGGGGGACGCCGGGAATAGATGCCCCCCTCAGCGGCGAGCTGAGTCGCCTCCCCCTGCCGGACCTCCTCCAACTCCTCACCACCCACAAGCAGACCGGTGTCCTCCGCATCCTCACCCCAGCGGGCCAGGCAGAAGTCACCATCCGCGACGGCAAGATCCTCGTTGCAACCTTCGGGGATGTCCGCGGACGGGAAGCGCTATTCCAACTCGTGGCTCAGGAGGATGGCCGATTTCGCTTTGACGCGGTGCAGGTATACGCCCAGGACGAGGTCCAAATGGACGTCCAGGAAATCATCCTTGAGGCCATTCACCATCGGGACGAATCGGACCTACGCTCGCCTACTCCTGCTGGCGAAGACGAGGACCCAACCGATCACCCCTCACCTGATTCTGCTCGGTAAGGGCCCGGGCGACAACGGGCCTAGTTTTCTCCACTCCGGGTAATGTCCCGCGCGGATCTTGCGAGGGGTTTTCTTGATGAATCACCCGAGCTTAGATGGTATGCCGCGGGACGCTGACCGGCAATCCCTCGGGCAGTTCGCGGGCCCTGTCGAGGCGATCGCACGCGGGGGTCTCGAACAGCAGGTCGAGCAAAGCCTCTGGTTGGGGATAGACCACTTGCCAATGACCGGCGGCAATTTCGCCATGCAGCTGGCCAGGTGCCCAGCTGGAAATCCCCAGACAGGCAACCACTTGCTTGACCTCTGCCGTCCCAGCAGCCAGATTCTCGAGCAGTTCAGGGGCGCGGGTGATCGCCAGGAAGCCGAGGTCCCAGGAAGGAGCCCACTTCCCCGGGGGGGCATGAATAATAGACAGGACCCGGTCTCGACCGACGGGACCCCCGTATAGCACTTCCGATTGCGCGTATCGATCGAAGATAGCGCGGTCCTTGAAAGGGACGTTCATCCGGGCCATCATGCGGCCCAGGCTCCGATGACCTGGCTTGTTGACGATCAGACCCGTCGACCCCTGTTTCCCGTGTTCGAACAGAAGTACTACCGAGTCGCGGAACGGTGGAGTCTTGATCCTGGCGAGCAGCAGTGCCCCTGCAATCGGCGGCTTTTCGGCCGCCCAAGCGGCGTATGGGGTGAAGAAGAGGGAGAGGCTCCCGAGCCCTACGAGAGAGAGGAACGTTCTGCGGTCTAAGGCCTGTTCCATTGGGAAGGCTCCTTTGCTGGGAAAGTTTCCCAAGCACTTCATCGAGGGAGATTCACCTCACTCCAGCCTCGACCACAAATCTCGCCCGGTTGCCAAGGCAGAGCGAACAGGGACTCCTGCTGCCGAGCGCGCTTTATAGAAACGACACTCCCCGATGCGTTACTCCGTCGGTCATTTTGCCCTGGCAAAGGGATAATCGCAACCCCAAAGCCGAGGACCCTCAACAGGCGGAGTGATTTCCAGTACGAAATGAGAGGAAGGCCAGCAATCGAGATCGCCCGATTACACGATGGCTTGGGCCCCGGGCACTCAGGAAGAAGGCTCGTCTACCGTACGGGAGAGGGATCGGCCGGAACCCCCAATCGATCTGAGGAGGCTCACAACCTTCCGGGAGCGGGGCGGGGGATCAGGGATCGCCTGGGAGATGCGGGGTCTCGAAGGCGACCCAGAGTCTGGGGTCAGGTCACTAAGCGTACTCGGAAAGAGATTTATGAACCTTTGGGGGGCGAGAGGCCCCCGGAGGAATTCGATCCCGTGGCGAATTAGCCCAGAGTCGTCACTCGAATGCGCTACCCATCGCACCCTGCCGCGAATTCGGTCCGGTTGGGAGGCGTACAGTGTGAGCTCGACTCGGGTCCGAGGGGGAATCCGTTGGGGTAAAAAGATCATTGCTCCGCTTCGGCTGATGTCCCCGGTACGGCCCTCCAAGAGAGACGCGTCGGCTCTGCCAACTCGACAAGAAACCGGTAGCTTGATCGGGAACCGTTGGGTTATCCGCCGTTGCAATGATCCCTTCTGAGGCAAAGCCTTGAGGAGAGACTCGTAATAGGCGGGTGTGAGGTGGAGGAATTCCACGCCATGAAAGTAAAAGTTTCGTTGGCCGCCCGCGCGTACCCAAACGACAACTACCTCGGCTTCGACAACTTCCGGCTCTGCGAAAATGACGAGGCCCAGCCTCCATCCCAGATGGAGTGCGCATGGCAGCTTCAGGCAGGCCCCCCGTTCTCCCAGGTCCTCGGTCCACCCAGCTCCTGTTGGGCAGGCCTCTTCCTGGCCCAACTTCAAATACGCCACGGGAAATCGAAGGGCATATCGACAAAATCGCTTCCGCATATCCACTCGCCAGCTGCAACATCAGTGCCAGCACCTTACTCTGTCCCCAAATATCCGTGACCGGCTCAGTCCGTAATTTCGCCCTGTTACGAACCTGAGGGACGAACACTCCGGCACCCTTCCGCGCCTATCACCGCCGACGAATGGCAGGCGGGTGCAGGAGTCACCCGGATCGCGGAGAGATCAACGATGAAGGAAAGGAATCGGATCATTGTGTGCGGCGGAGCACCTCGATGCGTGTCCGGATCGCGGAGCCGTCGGCCGCCCCCGAGTCGATTTCAAGATACCGCTCGTACGAGGCGACGGCGTCGGGGAATCTGCCCTGCCGATCGAAAAGGAGGGCCAGGCTTTGGTGAAGCGTAGGTTCCCCGGGGCTGAGATGGAGCGCAGCCTGATATTCGCGGATCGCTTCCTCGATCTGGCCGATACCTTCATAGTATTGCGCCCGCTCGCGATGCATTGCGGGAGAGGACCCTGCCACCGAGGGGGTGGCTCTCGGGGCCCCCCAAAGGGAGAGGAGAGCGGCGAACAGAACCAAGAGGCATACCCCTCCAAGAAAGAAATTGATACGCCTATCAAGCCAAAACCGAGAGAGGGGAATCCGGCGTCGGCGCGGCACAGGCGGCTGGGGCACTTTTGGCATCATCATTGCTCTGCGCATCCTTCGGTACGACCCAGACATTCATGCTAGAGAAGAGTCCGGGACTTGTCAATGCTGCCCCACCTCAACCACGGGCCGCACGCAGCGGGAGTAGCGCATGGGGGCTCGGGTTTTCCCAACTCTGATCACCCCTGACAGGGTCGTCGCTCAGGGCAACGCGTGGGAGTTTGGAGTTGCAAATTTCCAGGGAACGCGCTAGCCTCCAGCGAGAATGGGGCTGCCGGGAACCCCAGGGAGACGTGATGATTCAGATGTTTCAGGTCTCCAAGGTCTATCCGAAGCACGTGGAGGCCCTTTTGGACATCACGCTTCACGTCCAGAAGGGCGAATTCGTCTTCCTCTGCGGCCCGAGCGGTGCCGGAAAAACGACCTTGCTCCGCCTCATGCTCCGGGATGACATTCCCACCTCCGGCCAGATTCTCGTGAACGGCCGCAATGTCATCCGGCTGCGGGAAAACAAGCTTCCCCCATTTC
Source organism: Candidatus Methylomirabilis sp. (assembly GCA_012974305.1). Lineage (GTDB taxonomy): Bacteria > Methylomirabilota > Methylomirabilia > Methylomirabilales > CSP1-5 > CSP1-5. The sequence goes on from JAAXQN010000004.1 coordinate 9,737, forward strand.
GACGCACTCTCGGCGTGATCTTCCAGGATTTCAAACTCCTCATGGACCGTACCGTGTATGACAACCTCCACCTCGTCGCCCGCGTCCTGGGGATTCCCGACACCATCAGCCGGCGCAAGATCGGCCGCCTCTTGACGGAGGTCGGCCTCCTCCAGAAAGCCCACCAGATTCCCTACATGCTCTCGGGGGGGGAACAGCAGCGGGTCGCCATCGCCCGAGCCCTCTTGAGCGACCCGACGATCCTGCTGGCGGATGAGCCGACCGGCAACCTCGACCCCGATCTGGCCCTCGACATCATGCGCCTCTTGGCCGATGTGAATGTCCGGGGAACCACGGTGGTGGTGGCGACCCACAACCCCCGCCTCGTGTCCGAAATGGGCCGGCGCGCCCTCATCCTGAAGCATGGACGCTTGGTGGAGGAGATCCCTTAACCCATGCTCTGGGAGCGCTTCCAGCACCTCCTGAGCGAAATGCTCATCAACTTCCGGAGGGGGGGCTGGGGAGTGGTGGCCTCTATCGGGGCCTTCACCGTGGCCTTCCTGGTGACGGGAATTTTCCTGCTCCTCACCCTGAATCTCAGTATCGCCGTGGCCCAGTGGGCCGAGGACTTCCAGGTCGTCGTCTTTCTTCACGATGGGAATACCCCAGACAAGCTGACCCTCCTCCGCAAACGACTGGACAAGGAGCTGGCGGTCCGGGAGGTGACCTACGTCTCCAAATCCCAGGCCTTGGCCGACTTCCGAAAACAGCTCCGCGATCAGGAAAGCCTCTTGGAGGGCCTGAAGGATAACCCCCTCCCGGCCTCTTTTCAGCTCCGGATCCACAAGAAATACCAAACGGCGGACGCCCTCAGGCAACTCGCCGCGTCCCTCAAGCGGGTCGAGGGTGTGGAAGATGTCCTGTACGGCCAGGAGTGGATTGAGCGTCTCACCGGTATCATTCAGGTGATGAAGATCCTCGGGATCGTGATCGGGGGGGTCCTGGGGGTGACGTCACTCTTTATCGTGGCGAACACGATCCGCTTGGCGGTGTATGCGCGGGCCGAGGAAATCGAGATCATGCGCCTCGTCGGTGCGACCCGGGCCTATATCCAGCTCCCCCTCATTCTCGAAGGCACCCTCCAAGGCGGGGCGGGAGCCGCCTTGGCCCTGGGCATTCTCTACGCGCTCTACAGGGCCACGCTGTGGCAATTGGGGACGTCCGCTCCCACCATCTTTTCCGAACCTGAAATGGGTCAGTTCCTCGAGGCCGGGTACCAGATGATCATGGTCGGCGTCGGCGCCCTCCTCGGGGGGGTGGGCAGTCTGGTGGCGGTTCGACGGTTTCTCAGGATATAGCCAAGACATGGGACGTGTCTGCGCCGCAATGGTAATCACTGCCCTTGCGCTGGGCGTGCTCACCGGAGGTCTTCAGGCCGATGAGCAGGGAACCCTGCGCGAGAAGACGCAGAAGCTCCAGCAGCTCAAGGGGCAGATCGAGAAGGAACGGAAGAAGGCCAAAGAAACCGCCGCGACGGAGGCTGCCGTCCAGGCCACGCTGAAAAAGATTGACCGACAGCTTCGGCACAAAGGGAAGAACCTCAAGGTGCTGGGGACCCGACTCCGATCCGAGCAGCAAGCCATTCGCAAGCTGAGCAAAAAAATCACGCAGGCGGAGCGGGAACTCAAGAAGACCAAAGCGCGCTGGGCCGGCCGGGTTCGGGCTCTGTATAAGCAAGGACAGTTTGGCTACTTCCGCCTGCTCTTCTCTGCCGAGAGCCTCACCGACATGGCGCGACGGATGAAATACCTCGGTGTCATCACGGCCCAGGACCAGATCCTCAGCGGACGCTACTCCTCCGAGCTGGCCGCGTTTACCCAGAAGAAGAAGGCACTGCAGTCCCGCCGGGCCGCGCTGGCCAGGGATCGGAATCGCCTCCGGGCAACGCGGGCGGAGGTCGCCGATGAGAAGTGGCGGCAGCGCATCCTGCTGGCCAGGCTCCAGGAGGAGAAGCAGGGCTACCTCACCGCGATCCGGGAACTCGAGGCGGTCTCCACCCGGCTGCAGCAACTCATCAACCAGCTCAGTAAGCAGCAGAAGACCGCCTCGCCTCCACTCGTAGGCCCATTTGCTGCCCGGAAGGGCAAACTACCCTGGCCCACCGACGGAGAGGTCGCCTTCCGCTTTGGCCGGCAGAAGAATCGCAAGCTCAAGACCGTGACCTTCAACAAGGGAATCGGCATTCGCGCCCCCCTCGGTCGGCAGATCCAAGCGGTCTATGATGGAACGGTCCTCTATGCCGACTGGTTCCGCGGCTATGGCAGGCTGATCATCTTGGACCACGGCCAGGGCTTCTATTCTCTCTACGCACATGGGTCCGAGTTCCTGGTTCAGGTGGGCGATGGGGTACGGGCCGGCCAAGTCATCGGG
>JAAXQN010000158.1 GCA_012974305.1 Candidatus Methylomirabilis sp.
GTCGTGGGGAGTGGAAACCAACTCGCCCATGCTGCATCACTGGCGGTTGCCGAACAAATCTCGCGGGTGTACAATCCGTTCTTCATTTATGGCGGGGTCGGGCTCGGCAAGACGCACCTCCTTCACGCCATCGGCCGTCTCGTCTTGGACCGCGACAATGTCGTCCGGGTCTCCTACATCTCGTCGGAAAAGTTCACCAACGACCTGATTAACGCGATCCGCTTTGATGCCACGATCGAATTCCGAAATCGCTACCGGAGTGTGGACGTCCTTCTCATCGACGACATCCAGTTCATTGCCGGCAAGGAAAGGACGCAGGAGGAGTTTTTCCATACCTTTAACGACCTCCACAATTCCTCTAAACAAATCGTCTTGACGAGCGACAGCATCCCTAAGGACATCCCGGGTTTGGAAGAACGACTCCGCTCCCGGTTCGAGTGGGGCCTCATTGCCGATATTCAGCCCCCCGACCTGGAAACCAAGGCAGCCATCCTGAGGAAAAAGGCCCAGGCAGAGGGGGTGCAGATTCCGGATGAGGTCTCCCTCTTTATCGCCACGAACGTAAAATCGAACGTCCGGGAGCTGGAGGGCTACCTGATCCGGATCGTCGCCTACGCCTCCCTGACCAACCAGGCAATCACGCTCGATCTCGCCTGCGAGGTCCTGAAGGAGCTAGTAGACGGGGACAGGAGTATCACTATGCCCCATATTCTGGAGGTGGTAGGGGACTTTTACCGCCTCAAGGAAAAGGAACTCCTATCGAAGAGCCGGCACAAGTCTATCGTCCTGCCTCGCCAGGTGGCGATGTATCTCTGCCGCACCCACACGAACGCTTCCCTCCCGGACATCGGGGTAGAGTTTGGGGGGAAAGACCACTCGACGGTCATGCACGCCTGTTCCAAGATCCGGGAACTGATGGCGAAAGACGACAGGTTCCGAAAACAGCTGCAGGACTTAACTAATCTCCTCACCCGCTGATTTCCTGCCACTCACCACATCTCTTGAATCTTCACGCCGTATCGCCGCCGTGTCTCCGTTTTCCCTTGCGCCTTCGACGAGCGGCCAGTTAAGCTCGGGTAATTTTTACGCACGTATCCTCCAACGCCTCCCGAGCAACGGGCCTCGGTAACGCCAATGGTCTTTGCCTACTACAATCGACTCACCCGCACTGAGCAGCGCATTTACGACAAGAGCGATCAGGTCGGTACCCTCCACCTGCCCCAGGCGGCAGTACTCCAGCCGCTGACTGCAAAGCTGGCTGATGCGCTGAAACGGGAGGGTCGTCAAAGGACGGAAGGGGTCTCCCAGGAGCTCGTATCCGGCCTTACGGCCAGGCTCCAGGTACCTCCTGTCCAGGTCAAAGTGCTGGCGGCTCGCCCTTCGCGGACCTGGGGGGAACTCCACGGTCTCTACACCCCCGCTGAGGGCCGGAGACCCGCACGAGTGACCGTGTGGATGCGCACGGCTCAACGCCGCCGGGTGGTGGCCTTCCGAACCTTCCTCAGGACCCTCCTACACGAAGTCTGCCACCACCTCGATTACGAACTCCTCGGGCTCGCAGAGTCCTTTCATACCGAAGGCTTCTACAAACGCGAATCAAGCCTCTTCTATCAGTTGGTGGGGAATCGAAAAGAAGGGCCTTAGGACAGCACTTACTACGCCGCCGACCGGGCCGCTCGCTCTCGGGTCGGCCCATAGAAGATCAGAACATGCCCATCCGGGTCACGGACCGAGAACTCCCGGTCGCCCCATGGATAATCTGCAGGTTCACGCAGGATAGGGACATCCCTCTCCCTGAGGGTCGCGCACCACCGATCCACATCCTTTACGGAACAGCAGACCAGGACGGATACACCGTCGGCTCGTGGAGCTACCAGATCGACCGTCACGGGAAGATCAGGCCCGTGAGATCGGGCAATCTGCAGGGCCAACTTCGTGCCGCCCACCTGGAACAGGGCGTACTTCTCCCCCTGCACAAACCTCAAATGGAGCCCGAGAGTTTCCTCATAAAATCGCACCGCCCGTGGTATGTCATTCACGATCAAGGCAATAAAATCGCATCGCTCGATGCCTTCCATAGTTTCGCTCCTTAACCCACTGCTCCGATCCGCTCTGGCACTCCTTCATTGCTCCTTCCGTTAGCGCTTGTCTACACACCCGACTGAAGCTCTATCCGTCGGGTAGGACATAACTGCTGGTCGCATGGCCGATCAGTTTTCCTTTATCATGTGCCATGAACAGCCGAATCTCTCCGTAGATGATCCGCCTCCCTGCCTTCAGGACCTCGGCCCTCGCAAGGACATCCCCGTCAATGGCTGGTCGCAAGAAGTTGATTTTAAACTCATTGGTCACGGTCATGGGCTTCAGACCGACCACGCTCAAGATCGCAAAAAAAATGGCCATATCGGCCAGCATCATCAACATTCCTCCAGCAATGTATCTTCCTGGCCTCAGATACCGCTCATCATACTTCATGCGGGCAACCGCATACCCTTTTCCTATCTCCTCACAACTGATTCCGAATTCCTCAACAAATGGGCATTGTTCCTGGACAAACTGTTCCAGGCCTTCCTTCGTGATCTTCCCTTGCCCCATTTTCAGTTCCCCCTACTCTCATCACTCGGCATACGCTGCTCGAAACCTCTGACCCGCTCTCTCGGCAAGCGCTCTCAACACATTCATAACACACTAGACATATATATTCACAACCATGAACAAAAAAAAGGGCCTTGAGTGCGTTTTCAGACATTCGTCCTGTTATTAACGCACCTAGGCCCTATCGTCCAGATCAGTGTAGCGCGATTCGGAAATTAGCCTTTCTTCTTCTTGTGGCGCTGGGCGCGCCGCTGCTTCTTATATTTGTGCTTCCGGATCTTCTTCCGCCGCTTCTTGACGACGCTCCCCACTTGCACCCTCCACTTTACCGGCTAATTCCCGTCTCTCGTAGTTCCCGAACGGCCGCTACCATCGACCGGAGTTTCCCCTGTGCTTCCTCCACTGCCCGGGTCTTGAGCCCGCAATCGGGATCCACCCACAGGGCCTCTGGTTGAATTACTTGTAGCGCCTTTTCGATCCGCTCCCTGACTATGGTTGGTGTCTCAATCACGTGGGAATGGACATCCAGCACCCCGAAGGAGAGGTCCTTGGTGAAAGGGTCTTTCTCGAAGAGACTAATGAGGTCCAACCCACTGTTGGACATTTCGAGATCGAAGTTGTCCACGGGAAGATCAAGCATCTTCGGATAAATGAACTCGAAGGCCCCATAGCAAATGTGCGTGATGAAGTACGCCGGGATACCATCAGTAACGATATGCATCGCCTCGAGCGCGAAATGGAGCTCCTCTGGGCGAACCGAGAGAGCAGGCTCGTCAATCTGGACGATCTTGGCCCCTGCTTCCACTAGCGATTCAACTTCTTTTCGGATCTCCGTCGCCAGGGCAAAACACGCCGCCTTTCGGTCCGGGTAGTAGTCGTTAAACGACCAATCCATGATGGTATAGGGGCCGGTGAGCATGCCTTTGACCGGCTTCGACGTGAGTCCCTGGGCAAATTTCCACCAGGTCACCGTGATGGGGCCGGGGCGCTTCACCTTCCCCACAATAATCGGCTTGTGGTAGTACCGATTACCATAGGACCGGACCAACCCCCCCATCTCGAAGCCATCCATGATGTCGGCGAAGTAGGCCACCATGTCCCCGCGGTACTGCTCTCCGTCCACCAAGACATCTAGGCCAATCTCTTCCTGCTGCTCGATCCAGAATTCGGTCGCCTGTCGTTCGAGGGCGTCCAGCTCCTTCCGGGTCATCTCCTTTCGGGCAAACTTCGCCCGCGCTTCCAGGACGTAATCCAGTTTCGGAAAGCTTCCGACGGTGCTGGTCGGTAATAGCGGCAGCGTGAGTCCTACCCGCTCCAATCTAGCCCGGCTCATCCTTTCCTCTCTTGCAGGAACGCTTCTTTCAGCTCTTTCAAGAGCGTAAGCTTCGCCACCGCTTTGTCCCGAGGCAGGTACTCGAGCCCGCACGAGGGATTGAGGTAGACGATCTCTCCAGGCACATGCGGGAGAACCTTTTCTAAGAGGGGGAAAACGTCTTTGGCCGTCTCCATCCGGGTATTGCGACCATCGATCAGTCCCAGGCCCAAGCTCTTCTGGGATCCGACCGTGGCGATCTTATCCGGGAGCTTGGGGGCGTAAGTGAAATCGAACCCCAGGATCTGGACTGGAAGCTCCTGAAGCGCCTCATAGACAGGGGCGGCATCCCCGAAATAGGTATAAAGGGCGAGCCGCGCGGATCCCCTGGCTTCGCTTAAAGCTGTCAGCGCCTGTTGAAGGAGGGGGAGGTCTTGAGGATGCTGGAGAATCGCTGGCTCTTCCACCTGGATGACCTCCGCTCCTGCCGTGGCCAACGCATTCACCTCTCGGGCCAGAACCGCGCTGAGATCCATCACCAAGGTGCTGAAGTCACCATATACGGGGGTCTGGCGGATGGAAGCGATGGCCAATGTGTACGGCCCCGTGAGGACTGGCTTTACCGAGCGGACTGAAGTCCTCTTGGCGTACCGAAACTCTTCCACGACGAGGGGTTCACGCCACTCGACGTTTGCCGTGATCACGGGTTGCCTGAAGTAGAAATTGGTATCGAAATATCGGAGAAGACCGTTAATCTCCACGTGGGCAAGCTTTCCCGCCACATGGGAGATGGAATCGTACCAACGGATTTGGCCGTCGGTAACCAGTTCGCACCCCGCGTGGGCCTGCTCTTCGATGACCTCTGCGACTAGCGAATCCTGAACCTGATTGAAGGCCTCCGGTGAGATTTCTCCCCGTTCCCGCTGCGCATAGGCACGCCGGAGCCGCTGCTGCTCCCTGCTGGCGCCGACTCTAGGATAGCTGCTATGGTTTGCCAGACATAATTCCATCATCCTCCGTGACGTCTCAAAGTCCGAGGTCCGAAGTTCATAGTCAAGAACAAATTACAGGATCCCCGACTCTGGACGTTGGACTTTGGACATTGGACCTCCTACTTGATCTGTTGTACCGCCTGCTTTACCTCCTCGTAGTCAGGCTCCTTCTTGGGATCATCCGAAACCCATGCATAGCGGATCACTCCCTCTTTGTCCAGGACAAAGATCGCCCGCTTGGCCACAGTGTAGCCCTTGAGTCCTGCGAGGTCAGGAAACTGGATATCGTAGGCGCTGATAACTTCGCGCGCATAGTCGCTAAGAAGGGGAAAGTTTATTTTGTGTTCTGAAGCAAAAGCCTTATTCGCAAAAGGCGCATCCACACTGATTCCGAGGACAGCTGCGCCAAGCTGATCTAGGTGGCCCAGGCTGTCCCGGAACGTACACAGCTCCTTGGTGCATACACCTGTGAAGGCGGCGGGATAAAAAGCCAAGATCAGCGTTTTTCCTTTGAACTCCGCAAGACTTCGAGGCTTTAAGTCCGCGTCCACCAGGCTAAAGTCCGGCGCTTTTTGTCCAACGGCAGGGGCCATAGCTTCCTCCTTTGACGAGGCAGTCTCGACAAGAATGGATCACGCGAACACAAAAGAGGCGCCCAGGAAGTCCCCTGGGCGCCAGCCGGCGTGACGAAACGGAAGGCGTAGTCCTGACTACTTGACTACCCAGGTGTCGCCGCGATTCAGCATTGCCTCCAGATTCCCCGGTCCGAGCCGCTGCTTGGCAGTTTCCACCTGGGCGTTGGCTCCCTCATCATAGGTCATCCGTTTCACCGTTCGGAAGACGCCGATGGGGGTGGGGAAGTTGGGACCCAAACGGCTTAGAATATAGGCCATACTCGGGTTGGTCACGTCGTGAACGAGAAGTTGAGATTCATCGATCCCCTGGCCCAAGGTCACAATTTCGGGGGTCATGTCGCTCCGGAGGCGGATCCCTTTCTCCCGGTTCTTTCCAAAGATCAACGGCTTGCCATGCTCGAGGACCAACTGATGGTCCGCCTTCGTGGCACGATTCGTGATCGGCTCCCAGGCCCCGTCGTTATAGATGTTGCAGTTCTGAAGGATCTCGACAAAGGCTGACCCCTGATGCTCGTGGGCCCGTTTCAGGATCTCCTGCTCATGCTTCGTTTCCACATCAGCGGTCCGGGCCACAAACGTGGCCTCGGCCCCGAGGGCAATCTCGATGGGATTCAAGGGATAGTCCAAAGACCCGAAAGGGGTGGATTTCGTCACCTTCCCAAGCTCCGAGGTGGGGGAGTACTGCCCTTTGGTCAACCCGTAAATCCGGTTGTTAAAGAGCAGGATTTTGATACCCACGTTCCGCCGAAGGGCATGAATCAGGTGATTTCCACCGATGCTCAAACCGTCCCCGTCTCCGGTCACGACCCAGACGTGAAGATCCGGCCGACTAACCTTGAGGCCCGTGGCAATGGCCGGTGCCCGACCATGGATGGTGTGAAATCCATAGGCGTTCATGTAATACGGGAAGCGGGCGGCGCACCCGATCCCTGAGATAAAAACCAGTTTCTCCCGCGGAACCCCAAGTTCGGGGAGGACCTTTTGCATCTGCGCCAAGATGGCATAATCCCCGCAGCCAGGGCACCACCGGACCTCCTGGTCCGACATGAAGTCCTTCCGCGTCAATTTCCCTGTAACTACTTCGCTCATTTTCATTCCTCCAAGACTTCTTGAATCTTCTCCATGAGTTCGCCCACCTTAAACGGTTGCCCCTGGATCTTGTTTATCCCTTTGGCATCTACCAGGTACTCCGCCCGGATGATCTTCAAGAGCTGGCCCATGTTCAACTCAGGAACCAGGACCTTCTCAAAGCGGCGGATGATCTGCTTGAGATCGGACGGGAGGGGATTCAGGTGTCGGAGATGGACATGGGACACTGATTTCCCCTGGCCCCGAAGCCGCTCGACCGCTTCCACAATGGAGCCATAGGTGCCTCCCCAGCCGATGACCAGCAACTTTCCCGACGGACCCCCCCGGACATCGGTCGGCGGGATATCCATGGCGATCCGGGCTACCTTTTCCGCCCGAAGCCGGACCATCTTCTCATGATTTTCCGGATCGTAGCTCACATTGCCGGTGATGTCTTCTTTCTCGAGGCCACCAATCCGGTGCTCGAGTCCCGGCGTCCCCGCCCGCACCCAGGGTCGGGACAGGGTCTCCGGATCCCGAAGATAGGGTTGGAATCCCTGAGGATCGGTCCGGAACTGGACCTCAATCTTGGGGAGCTCACTCACATTTGGAATCTTCCAGGGCTCGGCCCCGTTGGTCAGATTGGTATCAGACATAAAGATCACCGGGACCATATACTTCGTGGCGATACGAACCGCCTCAAACGCTATGAAGAAGCATTCTCCAGGGGTGGCCGGGGCCAAGATGACCACTGAAGAGTCGCTACTCCGCCCATAGAGCGCCATGAGCAGATCCGCCTGCTCTGTCTTCGTCGGCATGCCGGTCGAGGGGCCCGCCCGCTGGATGTCGGCGATGATCAGGGGAAGCTCCGCCATCACCGCCAGGTTGATCATCTCCTGCTTGAGTAGCATCCCCGGTCCGCTGGTCGTGGTGATCCCGATGGCGCCTCCATAGGCCGCTCCAAGGGCTGCCCCCACAGCAGCAATTTCATCCTCTGCCTGGAAGGTATAGACATTGAAGTTCTTGTAGTTTGCGACCTCATGGAGAATGTCGCTCGCCGGGGTGATCGGGTAACTCCCCAGGAAGAGGGGCAGGCCCGTCCTCTCCGCCGCTGCAAGGAAGCCCAGAGCGGTGGCAGCGGTCCCCGTGATGTTCCGGTACTTGCCGGGGATCAACCGGGCGGGCTTTACCTCGTACTGGACGGCGAACATCTCGGCTGTCTCCCCGAAGTTGTACCCCGTCTTGAGGGCTCGGATGTTGGCCTCGACCAGCTCCGGGTTCTTCTTGAATCGGTTTTCGATCCAGCGGACCGTCGGCTCAATGGGCCGGGTAAACAGCCAGGAGGTCAGCCCGAGCGCACAGAAGTTCTTGCATCGACTGGCCACCTTGGTATTGAGGTTCAGCCCCTCTACCGCCCGTAAGGTCATATTGGTGATATCCAGCGGGAAGACCTGGTATTTCACGAGGGAGCCGTCTTCAAGGGGATTGGTGGCATAGCCGGCTTTCCTCAGGTTATTCTCGGTAAACTCCGCGGTGTCCGCAATGATGATCCCGCCCGGCTTCAGATCCCGCAAGTTCACCTTGAGGGCTGCCGGGTTCATCATCACCAGGACATCGGGGTTGTCTCCCGGCGTAAAGATATCGTGGCTGCTGAAATTGATCTGAAAGCCGCTCACCCCGAAGAGGGTCCCGGGGGGCGCCCGGATTTCAGCGGGGAAATCGGGCAGCGTCGCAAGGTCACTGCCCGCCACGGCGGTCTCGTTGGTGAATTGCATCCCGGCGAGCTGCATCCCATCGCCCGAATCTCCCGCGAAGCGAACAACCACCTCCTCCAGCTCTTCGTGGCGCTTGGGCACCTTTGAACGCGGTGGAGTTCCCGCTTCGGTTGTCATACTTCTCTCCTTCCTCGCGAAGGATTTCCGGCAGGTCGCGCCGTCCCCTGCATCTCCGGCACGCCTCCGTCGGATTACGCCTTCTGGCGACGCCAGGGCAGGCTTATCAAGTCCTCCGTCCGGTGACGCTCCTTCGCGATCTTCTCTTGCAACATCATAATGCCGTGGATCAACTGCTCAGGACGTGGGGGACAACCGGGTACGTACACGTCCACCGGCACGATCTGATCCACCCCCTGGACGATAGCGTAGTCGTTAAAGATCCCTCCACAGGAGGCGCAGGCCCCCATGGCAATCACCCACTTGGGTTCAGGCATCTGATCGTAGACTCGCCGCAGGACGGGGACCATCTTTTTACTGACCCGTCCGGAGACGATCATCAGGTCCGCCTGGCGGGGCGAGGCGCGAAAGACCTCCGCCCCGAATCGAGCAAGATCAAATCGAGAGGCAGCAGTGGCCATCATCTCGATCGCGCAGCACGCGAGCCCAAAGGTGGCTGGCCAGAGAGAGGAACGGCGCGCCCAGTTCACCATCTTCTCCACGGTCGTGAAGAGGATGCCGCGCTTGATCTCCTCCTCTACAGATTGCTGCTCGCCATCGAGCAGCTCAACCTTCACAGCACACCTCCTGTCGAGCGCTCACCCGGAGGGTTTTTAGGCTTGGAAGGACTGCCCGCAGCCGCAGGACCCTTTGGCGTTCGGGTTCTTGATAGCGAAGCCTGCCCCGGTCAACCCGTCGTCAAAATCGATCTCCGAGCCGGTGAGGAACAGTAGGCTCTTCGGATCTATCACCACTTTGACTCCGTCCTGCTCGACGACCTGGTCCCCCTCCCGGGGGGTATCGAAGGCAAGCTGGTACTCGTACCCGGAGCATCCGCCCCCCCTTACTCGGACGCGCAGCCCCTGGCCCTCGATCCCATCCTGGGCCATGAGGTCTTTGAGCTTCGCTACTGCTGTTGCCGATACCGTAATCATTGCCCTTCTACCTCCTCGTAGTCCTCGTGCCGCAGACTAGCTTGGTGTATCCTGAACACTGACGTTGCGTCCTTTGGTGGCCGGCCACCCACTGGACATCGCACGAAGCCGTTCCACCCGCTCTGTCAACTTCTGCACCGTATAATCGACCTCCTCCTTGGTGCTCCAGCGCCCCAGGCCAAATCGGATACTTGCCCTGGCCAGCTCATCCCGTACCCCTAAGGCAAGAAGGACGTAGGAGGGTTCCATGGTGGTCGAGGTGCAGGCCGAGCCCGAGGAGACGGCCACGTCCTTCATGCTGAGCAGTAAAGCCTCCCCCTCCACCCTGGCAAAGCTCAGGTTGAGGTTCCCCGGCAGCCGCCGCTCCGGATGCCCATTAAGATACACCCCAGCGATCCGTCGAAAGATCTCAGATTTCAAATACTCCCGCAGTTCCGTCAGGCGGTTCCCCTCCTCGGCCATCACTCGGGAGGCAACCTCACAGGCCTTCCCGAAGCCTGCGATCCCGGAGACATTCTGAGTCCCTGAACGGCGCCCTCGCTCCTGACCGCCACCGTCAAAGAGGGGGACAAGCTTCACCGCCGGTCGGGTCATCCGGCAATACAGGGACCCCACCCCTTTGGGGCCGTACACCTTGTGAGCAGAGAACGAAACCAGGTCTGCTTGAAGGTCATCTACCTTCAAGGAAATCTTCCCGAGGGCCTGAGCCGCATCAGAATGAAACAGCACGCCCCGAGCCTTGCAAATGCGACCGACCTCAGCGAGGGGCTGCACGGTACCAATTTCATTATGAGCAGCAATGACGCTCACCAGGATGGTCCGATCTGTGATCGCTTCCTCCACATGGAAGGGATCCACGAGCCCGCTCCGATCGACCGGAAGATAGGTAACGTCAAAACCCTCCTTCTCGAGACGGCCACACGCATCGAGGACCGCATGGTGTTCGATGGCTGTGGTAATGATGTGGTTTCCCCGGTCCCGGTAAGCCCACGCAACCCCTTTGAGTGCCACATTGTTCGATTCGGTGGCCCCCGACGTGAAAACAACCTCCATTGGCTTGCACCCGATGAGGTGGCTGATCTGCTCTCGCGCCTTCTCGACGGCGGATTCAGCCGTCCACCCGAAGACGTGAGTTCGCGAAGAGGGATTGCCAAAGTGCTCCCGAAAATAGGGGAGCATTGCCTCCATGACTTCGGGGTCTACAGGGGTCGTGGCATGATAATCCATGTAAATCGGAAGCTTCACATCCATCCCTACCTCGCTGATTACTTACTGGTGGGTACTAGTGATTATAGGGAAATCAGGGGGTCCTGTCAAGGTGATTGGGACCACTCTCCCCTTATATTTCCAATACTTTTTGAAACTGAGTGAGGTTCCGACACCCGGTCTCGGTCACCACCACTACATCCTCGATGCGCACTCCACCCTCCCCTGAGTAATAGAGGCCCGGCTCGACGGTCACCACATTTCCTGCGCGTAGGACCGCTCCCCGCTTTCCGATTCGAGGGGCTTCGTGGATTTCCAGACCCAGACCATGGCCCGTGCCATGAAAGAATCCCTGCATTCGCCCGTCTGCCTCTGCGGTGTGAAAGCCTAAGCGTTCGAAAACTGCCGTTACCTCTTGATGAATTGCGGCCCCGTCGGCCTCATGCCGGATGAGGGCAACCGCCTGCGCCTGCGCCTCAAGAACTGCCTCATACATCTGCTTCACCCGCAAAGAGGCACGTCCCTTGACCACCGTCCGGGTAATGTCGGCGAAGTAGCGGGTCCCGCTCGAACGGGGAAAAATATCAATGACAATGGGCCGATGGGCTAGGAGTGGACCTGTCCCCTCATGATGCGGGTCACTGCCGTGCTCACCCCCGGCCACGATGGTGTGCTCGGCGAAACAATCGCGGTCGAGCAAGGCGTGTTGGATCAGCCTTCTCACCCCTTCCGAGTTCAGGCGCTCGCCTGCTCGATACAGCTCGTTTCCGCGGATTTCGGCCTCCCGGATGGCCTGGATGGCTGTTTCCATCGCTTCTTCAGCCAGACGTTGCGTCTCGGCAATCCATCCAATCTCGACGTCCGATTTGACCAGCCGTTCTTCAAGAAAGGTGCCCTCCTTCACCCGGACCTCATATCCCCGGCTCCGCAGCTTGTCCGCGTATTCGGTGGGAAAGTTTCCCGGAACCAAGAGCTGCTGGACCCGCCGCTCCCTGAGCCCCTCATCGACCGCGTCGAGAAGGGTCGACTGCTTCATTCGCTCCATCGCCCGGTCCTCATACTTTTGCAGCGGCAGAATCGTTTCGACGGCCGCCTGGCTCTTGGCCCGGCCAAGTTCTAAGTCGCTCACCATAATGACCCGCTCTGTCCCGATCTGAAAAAACGGAAACGGATCGGGGGCCAGGAAACGAGTGGCGTAGTACAGGTCGGCGTCCCGCTCACTGGCCGCAATAATTAGAAGTGCTTCTTTCATAGCCGTTCACGGTTCATGGTCCAAAGTCCAATGTCCAAAGTCCAACGTCACAAAGTAGGTGGTTGGTGATCGGTGATTGGTAAAAACCACCGGCCACTAGCTACTGCCCACCAGTTACTTTCTTGTCGTCGGTCATCGGTCGTCGGTC
>JAAXQN010000010.1 GCA_012974305.1 Candidatus Methylomirabilis sp.
TCCTGATAGAAGATACGCGCTTTGTGCAGGCTGGCCTGCGCCCCGACGGCGTGTTTGTTGGTGAGTGCGATCACCATGGCGATCCGCTGCCGGAATTCATTGGCGCACGCCCGTCAGACTTGACCGATCTGATCGAAGGCCTGTTGGAGGCGAATGACCGGATGGGCAATGACGGGCTTGACCCCGTTTTGCAGGCGGCAGCGACAGCGTTCGCCTTCGTCTACGTTCACCCCTTCCAGGACGGCAACGGCCGTCTGCACCGCTGCCTGATTCATCACGTACTTGCCGAGCGGAAATTCACCCCGCCGGGCATGATCTTCCCGGTCTCGTCCGTCATGCTTGACCGGATCGACGCTTACCGGACTAGGCTTCAGGCCCATTCAGGCCCCTTGATGGATTTCATCGAGTGGCGCCCCACTCCAGAGCGTAACGTCGAGGTTCTGAACGACACGGCCGACCTATACCGCTATTTTGACTGTACCGACGCGGCGGAATTCCTCTACGCCTGCGTCAGACGGACTGTTGAACACGATCTGCCGCGCGAGATCGATTACCTTCGTCGCCACGACGAAGCGCTCCGGCGCATCATGGACACGGTCGAGATGCCGGACAGGCTCGCCGAAAACCTTGTGATGTTTATACGGCAGAACAAGGGAACATTGGGGAAGCGGCGGCGCGCCAATGAATTCAAACAACTGACCGACGACGAAGTTGCCTCACTTGAAGCTATCGTTGGTGACGTATTCGATGGCCTCGACGATGCCGGCAAAGCCGCCGGCCATGTATAAACGGGACCGTATGCGATCAAGACCTCACAACTGTACGAAGTGGAAAGGACTGCGCAGCTCTGCCACGCCGTGGACGACCTGTCCCAGATTTCTCAGGGTCCGGCGTAGCGTCTCCGCGCCGCTCGCACTCTTGGGGTCCAGGTCAAGCTGGACCTGAGCCTCTTTTAGCAGGGTTCGACTCCCGCTCCCGGCACCATGCTTTCCTACTCTGAGTCAGTCGAAGATCGGTCTGACACACCTCTTCCCCGGGACTCGAACCGCAAGTGCTTCCCGCTGATCTTCCTGTTGCAAGGTCCCTTCATTGCCATGGCTAGTGGATGATTCTCCGGTCCTCCGAGTCCGTCGAGGCGAACAAGTTGCCGATCAGGCGTCCCGTGGGGTATGGTGACAAGCCGGCTGCGGTGTGATTTGCTACACGTGGCAAAGGGATCACCCGGTCCGAGCTATGGAAGGGCGCACGCGATGGGAAGGATTCACGTGCGATTTTTGGGGAGTGGGGATGCCTTTGGCAGTGGAGGACGATTGCAAACCTGCATCCTCGTGAAAGCGACCCAAAGTCAGTTCTTGGTCGATTGCGGGGCTTCTTCCCTGATCGCGATGCGCCGGTTTGGTGTCGATCCCAATGCAATCCACATGGTCTTGCTTACCCACTTACATGGCGACCACTTTGGCGGCATTCCATTTTTTGTCCTTGATGCCCAGTTCATCAGCAAACGGACCCAGGCCCTGCTGATCGCCGGTCCT
>JAAXQN010000011.1 GCA_012974305.1 Candidatus Methylomirabilis sp.
ACCCACTTACATGGCGACCACTTTGGCGGCATTCCATTTTTTGTCCTTGATGCCCAGTTCATCAGCAAACGGACCCAGGCCCTGCTGATCGCCGGTCCTGCTGGCACGAAAAAGAGAGTGGCCGAGGCGATGGAGGTGATGTTTCCCGGCTCGTCAGTGGTGCACCAGAAATTTCCCATGGAATTCAGAGAGCTGGAACTCGAACGTCCGCACGAATTGGGCGAAATCACGGTGACCCCCTACTTGGTGGAGCATCCCAGCGGGGCTCCACCACTGGCGTTACGGATTGCGTGTGAAGGAAGAATCATTACCTATTTGGGCGACACGGAATGGACCGACACACTCATTCCGGCGGCGAAGGATGCAGACCTGTTAATCGCGGAATCCTATTTCTTCGAAAAGAAGGTCAAATTTCATCTCGACTTTCAAACACTGATGGCCCGCCTGGACGACCTTCGCCCCAAGAGGTTGATTGTCACACACATGAGCCAGGACATGCTGGCGAGGTTGGATACACTCGGCTGTGAATACGCGGAGGATGGAAAGGTCTTCGAGATATAGCGCCAAAGGCGACAGCATCGTCGAACCAACAACAGGACTCGAGAGCGGTACCGATGTCCCTTCGATCCGATAATCTGTGGCTGGCAGGCCTCTGCGGGGCACGCATGGGGGCTGCGATGATGTTCATGGCCTACCCGGCCGTTCTCCCCATTGTGGTGCGCGAGTGGGGACTCTCGGGAACTGCGGCTGGGTCCATCTCCTCCGCCTTTCATATCTGCACTGCTATCTCATTGGCCGTGGTCTCAGCTTTGATTGACCGGGTGGGGGCCCGGACCGTCTTCTTGTGGGCAAGCTTTGCCTCGGCTGCCGTCTCCCTCTTTCTTCCCGTCCTCATCGATGGATATTTTTCGGCGCTGATGCTCTTCTCCCTCGTGGCCATCGCGCTGGCCGGGACCTACACCCCGGGGATCGTCCTCCTCGCCGAGCGCTTTCCTGTGGCAAGGCGAGGATGGGCCATCGGGTGGTTCCTGGCTGCTGCCTCCTCGGGCTATGCCCTGGCCCTGGTGCTCGCAGGGCTGGTGATCTCGATCGTGGGGTGGCGGGGGGCCCTGTTCACCCTCGCTCTGGGACCGGTCACCTGCGCGGCCTTGGCGATTCCGGTTCTACGAGGTACCCCGCGGAAGCCGGCGACATCTGTCACACGCTGGAGCCTCTGGGATATCCTGATTCGAAATCGTGCAGCTCAGCTGATGGTTGCCGGCTACACGTTTCACGCCTGGGAGCTCCTCGGGATGTGGGCGTGGACCCCGGCGTTCTTAACCGTGGTTCTTGGCACCTACGGTCTCGATCTGAGCCGCTCCGCCGGCATTGGCGCTAACCTGACGGCCCTCTTCCACGTCATGGGGATCATCGCCGCCAGCGCAGGGGGCTGGCTTTCGGACCGCTGGGGCCGGACCGCGATCATCATCGGGATGATGGTTCTCAGCACCGCCTGCTCGTTCACTTTCGGGTGGCTCCTGACCGCGCCACTGATGCTGGTGGTTGTGGTGGGCCTCGTCTACGGCTTTTCAGCCCTGGGCGACTCGCCGGTGTACTCCGCGGGGATCACCGAGGTCGTGGAACCCTCGCATCTGGGTTCTGTCTTGGCGGTGCGCTCGCTCCTGGGCTTTGGGGCGGGAGCGGTGGCAGCTCTGGCTTTTGGGGCGGTGCTCGATTTCACGGCCAGTGGGCCTGACCCGGCCAGCGGAATCTGGGGGTGGGCGTACAGCGTCTTGGGGATTGGTGGGTTATTGGGTATTTGCTCTATGTATTGGCTTCGGGCACTTCCAGAGGGTCGTCAGCTCGCAGGCGGGAAGGGTTGATGGAGGGGAGCAGGCAGGTCGCGGTTGCTTTACTCGAAAGCGGCAAGCTGACAGTCCGAGAACACTACCCCAGTCGATCAGACCGCCACTGCAAGCCGAGGTTGAGCACGCGTTGCAACAAAGCCTCGTATGGGGTCCCCGCCTTCTCGGCCGATTCGGCGAAGTCCTCGCCATAGGCGATTTCAGGGTTGGGGTTGGCTTCCAGGACGTAGATCTTTCCGGTCGAGTCGAGCCGCAGGTCGATGCGTGCGTAGCCGCTCAGATTGAGGTTGCGGTAAACGCGCTTGGCGAGGTCCTGAATCCTCTTCGGCATCTCCTCGGGCAGTCCGGTCGCCTCGCCGGATTTGATGCCATACTTTTTCCTGTACTTGGGACTCCACTTGACCCTTGCAGTGGCGATGTGCCGAGCCTCATCGGGCATCCCCTTCATGAGCAGCTCCCAGATCGGAAAAACCTCGAGCCGCGAGTTCCCCAACACTGCGACGTACAGTTCGCGGCCCTCGATATAGCGCTCGGCGATGGCATCCGTCCCCACGCTCTTATGGATGAAAGCCACCCGCTCTTGGAGCTTTTCTTCGTTGTCGACGATCGAGGCCTGGGCGATACCAAGTGAAGCCTCCTGCGAAACGGACTTCACGATCAACGGAAACGAGAGCCGTTTGCGCCGCTTGACTGGTCGTCCTATGGGAAAGACAGCGAACTCGGGAACAGAAATACGGTGATAGGCAAGGATCTGCTTGGAAAGGGCTTTATCGCGAGCCAACATCAGTCCGCGGGGATTGCAGCCAGTGTACCGTACCCGCAACAGCTCGAGGTAGGCGACGACGTTTTGATCAAAGACCGCGACACCATCGAACTCCTCAAGGAGATTGAAGGTGATGTGGGGCTTCCATTCGTCGATCGCCTTGCGAATCACGGCGAGGTCACTCAGCACGCCGACCGTCTGTACTTCGTGCCCCATCTCGCGGAGGGTGGAGACGACGTCAAATTCTGTTTTCCACTCTGCGGTCGCGAGGTCGACACCGGTGGTATCCTCCGGAGGGATCAGCCCCTCATGCATCATGGCCAACACGCGCAACTTTTTCATAGCGCCACCCGGTGACGACCGCTGTGGAGATAGTTCATCGTCTGGACCGTGAGGAGGACCGTGAAATCCAGCTTCGCCTGGTCCTCGGGTACGGCCAGCCGCAAATTCAGCTCGCGGCACCGTTCGATCATATCTTCAAAGACCCGGTCGATCGTGTACTGGTATTCCCCTGTCCAGCCCGCGACCTTGCGGCGGACTTCGTTGCGGATGCGCTTTAAAAAGCGAGCTGCCGACATGTTACTGGCGAACTGCGATCCGTCGGAAAAAAGCCGCCTCAGATCCCGGTCGTAAAAGTTTGGGTATTCAAGACCGTAGTGCTCGCGTTTCTCTTTATAATGATGTCGCAAGGTTTTGCGCAAACGGAAGAGGGGTTCGACGCGCGCTTTCGAGGTTACCGGCGGTTCTTGGGTGGAAATTTCCCCCATGAGCTGGTCCATGTATTCGAGTTTTTTGAGCGCCGGCCAGCCTGCATAACGCTCTCTCCACATGGAGTGCGGGTCTAGCCAAACCGCGAAGGTCTCGGCGAAATCCTCAGCCGGGTGGCTTTGCGCGTACCACGAGTCTAAATGCAGGACAAAACTCTTGCTGTATGGTTTTGGCGTATAATACTCGGGATAGGGCACGGAGGATTTGCCGAACACACGATGACGGCGCGGCCGTCGACGGAGGAGGTACGTGTTCTCGATGGCGTGGCCCGTCTCGTGGCGGAGGATACGCATGCACCAGTCGGGAGTTCCCCCCTCGACCTCGAGCATCTGATTCAGCTCGAGCCGTGCCAGGCGTGGATGGGCCATGTAAAAGGGAATCGCGCTTCCGGGCACGCCGTCGGGTGTGAACCAATCGTCCGAAAGCCAGAAATGGGGCCGGAAGCGAAGGCCGCGATCCTTCAGCTCTCCAGAGAGCTGTGCAATCCGCTTTTCTAAGTCGCTCCCCTTGATCCTTAGGTTGAGATCACACATCCTCAGATCGAGAAGCTTTTCATCTGGCCAATCTGCCCATGCATGGTCCCTCGTTCGGTGGGAGCGGGGACCTCTTGACTGACGCGAGGGTGCCTTTATTTCTGACATCGGTACCTCTGTAGGTCTCGTGTGAGCGACGTGGCGTGACTGCCCTGAATCCGGACTATGAGGGTTCCATGGGAATTCATGCAGTCAGGCCCTAGTTTTGCACCGTCATAAGCAGTACGTCAACCTCACACTCTGTCAATGCCAAGGCAATGTCCAAAGGCAGTATATCTAATGGGAGATCGCTAGGCAATCGCGTGCAAAGCCCTGTTCCTTGGGCCCTTTTGGCATGAATGTTGCTACCGTAGTATATCCATTCGGGATCTGAGGTCGGTACACAGGCCCTGCCGCGACTAGGCACTGCGGAGAATGCCGATAGGTGGGGAACTCAGTGATGATCTGTTCCCCTTAGGATCCGTGGAGGAGATGCAGATGAAACCGAGCAGTGCCTTCTGGCGGAGAAGATTCTACGTACACCCGATCCAACGGAAGTATTTCTTTCTCTCTCTCGTCCCGTTGGTCGTGTGTGGGTTCCTCTTGGTCTTCCTGGTCCTCTTTCCCTTGCACATGACCCTTTGGGGAACAGCCACCGAACCCGAGAAGGCGGCGATTCTGATGCAGATCCAATCCCTATCCGTTCCGATCATGCTTGCCCTGCTCATTAGCATGCTGGTCTCGAGCATCATGAGCTTCTTCGTCACCCACAGGTTAGGGGGCCCCCTTTACCGCATCGAGCAGATCCTACACGGGGTGGAAGAAGGACGTCTCCCGACCTCCGTGCGACTTCGGCGCGACGATGACCTTCAGGAATTTGCGGGACTTTTCGAAAGGGCCTTTAAGACGATCAGTTCCGCCATGGCAGCGGTGACGGAACATCAGGCTCATGCCGCCAAGGAGCTGGCTGAACTTCACAAGAAGGTCAACGCTGAATTAGACGGGGAGGTCGTACAGGGTCTGGAAGAGGTCGGCCGTAGCCACAGGGAGGTCCAGCATATTCTCGAGAATTTCAAGCTCCCATCGCTTCAGACTCCCAAGCAGGAGTCTACAGAATAAATCCCCGGTTCGATTATCCCTCGAATTCTCGAAAGAACCACAATCCCTCCGAAGTAAGCAGTCAGCTGTAACTCCCTGCCCATCCATCCTCTGGAGTCTTCTCTTCATTAGTTGCCTGTTCCCCGAGGGTCGCCCCCACTGGAGATGGAGATAGACTTGCGGGCACGAAGATTGCACGAATTCCGTGCAGCTCCACGACTTGAAGACCCTCATCGACCAGGACGGATGTCCCGGCCAGCAGACTCAGCAGCTGATGATGCTGGAAATGCTGAGCCACCTGGTGAAGGTAAGCTGAAGGCCGCTAAGGGGGTTTCTGCGTACTTGCTCTCTTCGGAGCACACCGGCCAGCCCAGAAAGTATAGGCATATGTTATTTACACGCGAAAAGTCCTACGATCGTTTCGACATCCTCGCGGCCGCGGAGAAAGCCCGGTCCAAGGGGAGACGTCGGAAAGCCATCGTCGAGTATCGAAAGGTGCTCGAAATCGATCCGGACGACCACGTCATCCATGGAAAGGTTGCGCCTCTCCTCGCCGAGCGCAAAAGGCTTGACGAGGCCTGGTCGAGCTTTGTCGCTGCAGGAGAGGGATATCATCGGAACGGCTACATCAATCAAGCAGTGAGCATCTATATCCAGGCAGCGCGGTACCTGCCACGCAAACTCGAAGTGTGGGAGACCATTGCTCGGTTGCAGGAAGAGCGGGAACTGCCCGCAGACGGCGTAAAGGCCCTCCTGAGTGGATGCCACTATTTCCGGCGTCGTGATCAACGGCCGGAGGCCATCCACCTTCTGCGTCTGGCATGCAAAATTCAGCCGTGGCACTTCGAAGCGACATATATCCTCGCAAAAGTACTTGCGAAGGGCGGCGAGAAGGGGGAGGCGTTACAGCTTCTGCATGGACTTGCCGAACGGGTCCAGGGGCGTAACCTCCGGCGTGCTCGGGCCGCTCTTTTCAGGATGTCTCCGTCCCTCGGCGCGGCATGGCGATGGCTTCGTGCGGCGATCGCCGCACGTGAAATCCCCATTCCGCGAACCACATCATGGGGAGGCTTGGGCATCGGACGGGTCAAACGGGGACGACCGGCCCGCCTGATCTGCCTTACCATCGCCCTCTTGGGCGCCATACTGGTGGGGGTGCCCTGGGTGCCCTTCGGCTTCGATATCGGTCCGGACATGGTCTCCTTCCTCCTTGGAGGGAGCGGGTTGGTCGTGTTCGGCCTGACGTCGTTCCTGTTCTTCTCACGCAGGCGCGAGCGGAGAGGAGCAGCTCTTAGCCCATAAGGTCGAGCCCAACCCTCAAGGACTGAATCCTCAAGCCTTAATTCGACGACGGCCCGTCGAGCACTTCATCCTGAACCGACTTGTGCCGTTCCAACCGTTTGTGTCAACTTTCTCGCTCCACTCGATCACGGCCGTTGCAACACGACAGGCTGCTCAAATTCGGCCCATCGATCCTCCTCGGGGTGGTGAGCCTGTCGAACCACTTATCAAGTTGGAACGGCGCGACTGCAGCAACCTCCCGCTTTACCACGAAACCTCCGGCCCGAGAGCAAGACCTCTGCCTGGTTTCAATTATCCCCCGCTCGAAAACCGGTGGAGTATCCTCTTCCGTGACAAACTGTCCGGCCTAAAAGCATGACTCTGTGACAGCATGTCAGACTTCTCCGCTACCGGGGATAGTTAGGATTCATTTGAAAGAGACCGTGTGGCTATATGCAGTAAGAGAATTCAAGAGGTTGCGTTGTCGTCCTCACGGAGCCGAGTTCTTGGCATACTTGTCGCAACCTCAGTCCCGAAGGTCTTTCGGCCGGAACTCGATTTGGACTGAGGAGCGCGTGTAGTTTTACCCCGATTCAGCGAAAATCAGAAGGAGGAAGATTATGCAGCAGCGTGCGGAGCGTCGGCATCGCCGGATCGAAGTCTTCCTGCCTGCCCAGTGCACCGTCTTCGCCCCGCAAGTTCCCCAGGAGCCCATGGAGGGCAAGACCCGCTCTCTCAGTCCTGGAGGCGTAATGCTCTTACTCCCGGCTCCCCTGCCGCTCCACACACGGCTGATGGTTCGCTTGGGGGAGGGGCCTGACTTACGGAGTCGAGTAGTATGGGCCGGTCACGTCTTTCGGACGCATCTGGGAGCAGTCCGAGCACATGGGATCGCCTTCACCCGGGATCTCGATGCCTCGGCTCTCAAGCAAATCCTCAGAGCTGCGCGAAAACAAAACAATCTGAGGATCCCCGCCCGTTTTCCGGTGGCTTATGACAATCTGGAGAAACAGGGAAGGGGGACTTGTTTCAACCTGAGCCAAACTGGGATGTTCATTGGTACGACCGATCTGATCTGTCCTGGGGAAGAGTTGATCGTACGCGTGGCCGCCCCAGAGATTCGTGACTCTTTCTCGCTGTGGAGTCGGGTCATGTGGACCAACCCCCTCGAAGGGGGAAACTTTTTCCCCGCCGGGATGGGAGTTCGATTCTTGGAATTAGGACCGGCCGAGGCCACGCACCTTTCGACGCTGCTCGAAGATCTCCGTTCCAAGACCGCCCCTCTTGGTCCCGGATCCGGCTAAACTCCCCCCCCTTCTTCCAAGGGGGGGACCCCCCCCAGCTGGCCTGCGCGGCGTCTCGGCGCTGTCGGAAGCCGTCGTGAACAAAGGGGTTAGTCTGTGCGCTGAAGAATAAGCGCATTGCTGCCGAACTATACAGTAAAAGGCCGTGGGGTCCCTTTCCATCACGAACTAGGGTGAATGGCGCACGGAGCGGCCCTCTGGAGGTAGCAGAATGCTGAGTGAACACGAACTGGAAGCCGGGGTGGTGCTGATCCTCGCCTCAGTGCTCGGATTGAGCTTTGGAAGGATGTGGAGGCCTGGGATTCATATCCCTCATTCCGGGTCCCTTCCTCATGAAGAATACCTCATGGAGAAAAGTCTTCCGACCGAGGTTGATGGGACCTTTATCGTGAATGGCAGACCCTGGTTGATCCTCAAGTGAGACGAATCCATTGCCGTCCTTGAGATCGTTGAGGACGCCCGGAATCACTCATGGCGCCGGGCCGGCGAGCCTGGGGCTTTCGTGAAAGGACGAGACATGAAAAAAGGCAATAAACATCATCAATGGAGCCGACCGAGAGGCGATGGGTTTGAGGCCTTGCAAAGACCCCCATCGGGGGGGGACGTGGGGACGGCGATGGCTGAAAATGATGGGATCGTCGGGGTATGGCCGCCAGACATACACCCGAGCGGGACCGATCTCAGGCCCTACAAACGACTGGCGGCAGCGGTCATCGGGCAAGCGCTACGGGACGCAGAACACCCTGGGAGCGATGAAGCCAGGCGGTGGCTTTCTGAGGACAGCTACACCCTTCGGTTCTGGTGCCAATGGCTTGGCATAAATCCTCATCGGCTTCGGGGAACAGGAAAAAAAGTTCACCGTGGAAGGAGGGAGAGAGGCACGCTTCGTGCATGGAGGTCGTAGCGAGGAGCCACCGATGGAGTTTCCTCCACCTGGTTTCTGCCCAGGGGCAGGGTTTTTGAACTGGCGTCGAAATCACGGAGATCGTGGAGAATGCCACGGCCAAAACGAAGTGTGGGCAAGATGGCCCGAAGCCGCAGGATCGCGCAGAGGCGGACCATGACGGTCGCCGATTTCCGGGAGAACGTCTCACAGTTGCGCTGCCCGAACCGGCGATGCCTCTCCCGACAGGTAGACCCGACCTGGCTGGACCAGGCAAACATCGAGGTCCTCTACATCCCTAATCCTTGGGAGAGTCCGCCGGTCGTCCATTGCCAGGTCTGCGGCCAGCCGGCGTTTGAGCTGGAAGGGGTCCAGCCGCTCGGCCCTTCACGGGACGGGGCAGAACCGGCCTTCCGACACAAGTGGCCGACCCGCAGGGGCAAGACCCGAGGAAAGCGACCGGAGTGGGGGCGTCGCCACGGAAGAAGTTCTCGATAGAATTCGCCATCCCCGAGGGCTTTCGTTTTCCCTTGTACATCATTAGGCCCGCCTGATACCCGCCCAAGGAGCTGAGTGCCGATTCCTCGTCGAGACAGGTCCTCCCGTGCTTCGGCGCGAGATCGTAGTCTAGGTCGTCGCTCACCATTCATGCGCTCTGGTTTTTACCTCGCAAGGAAAAAGGAGGAAAAAATTTGCCCACGTCTTGGGGAGTTGCTAAGATGCACGCAGTTTCTCTCCATCCAAAACGACGTGGGACTGTGATCTGTTTCTGGAGGTTTCCATGACAGAGAGGGGCTGGCGGGGGTACACCGAGCACGAGTTTCAGATGGCCCTATTTGTCGGGGATAAGATCTTTCAACACTACGATGTCTCAGAGGAGGATCGAGGGGTGATCAGCGAGACCCTGTTCCTTCTGGCCATCTATCACTTGAGGGAGGAGGGGAGGATCGTTCTCGAGGCGGATCTCGAAGAACTGTTCCCCGGTTTTCCGTGGGGGCTTCCGGATCAACGCCAGGCGGAGCAGATTGCCAAGGAACACATGCAAAAGTATGATATCTCTCAGCCCTTGAAGGAGCTCCTCCTTGCCGTCCTCTTGGTGGAGATCACCTCGACGCTCGTTTCGGAGAAGAAACTGATCTGGCTGGCGCCTCCTAGTGGGCGGAGGAATCACGCGTGAGGGAACGTGGGTGGGTCCTGGGGCCTTTTTGCTAATCAGTTTTCTGATGGCGGCGCAGGGATCCGCAGGCGTGATCGATGAACGGCAGGCCCTCATGCGCGCGATCGGGGATGACCTTCAAGCGATCTGGGATGGGTTGGCCCGGGGAGACGGCGGAGCAGTGGAGCAGGGAGCAACACGAATAGCAGCGCAGGCCGCTCGCCTCTCCACGCTGTTTCCCCTCGACAGTTTTCACCCTCCCAGCCGAGCACAGCCAGCGATCCGCGAGGAGTTCCACGCGTTCGAGGACTTGGCTCTAAAACTCAAAGAGGCAGCAGAGGGCCTTGCGGCGTCGGCGCGTCATACGACGCTCGCTGAGGTCCAGCCGCACCTCACGCGGCTCGTGCGGACCTGTCGTCAGTGTCACCGGAGCTACATCGAGCCCTACTGAGCCGCGGCCGTTGCCGAATCTCCGCCCTCAGCAGCCCCCCGCCTCTCTCCCTCTTACACCCCTCACCAGAGGCGGCGGGCCGTGCTCATAGGGGCCGTGGGCGATGAAGGGTTAGCCGCCGCGGATCTTGGGGACGATGAGGACCATGTCCCCGCTGGCCAGCCGGTGGCTCTTATCGACGGCGACGCCATTGACCCGCACTTCCGTATTCCCGTTGGTCCCCACCTCTTGCAAAAGCTCGCCGAGGGAAAGAGGGTTTTTTCCAACGAAGGTGGTGACATTCTTCCCCATCATGACCACCTTCACCGCAACCGTCTGTTCCTTTTCCAAGAGGCCCGTCGTCATGGTCTCCCTCCTTTCTTTAGCATCGCTCGTTTGAGCTGGTGAGTAGAGTCAGGGTCTTAAGATCGAAGAGGATCTCGCGGGGCAGATCCTCGCCGGTCGCTAACCGCTTGACCAGATTACCGATGAGGCTCGCGATGGCAAAGCCACTGTAAATGATGGCAGCTGCCGTGCAGGGAAGGGCCTCTGTCTCCTCGTCATCGTAGAGGCTCTTTTCGTAAAATCGGATATCGCCGGGATCGGTGGGATTCACGGCATAAATCCGGGCCACCTCCGCACCCATTCTGGCATCGAGGTATCTCAGGACGGCGGCGCGGTACCGGATGGATCGCAGCCAAATCGCTTTCCGTGCGCGCATGCTGTCGACTCCCGAGATCACAACCCCTGCCATGCGCTGGGCCTCCACCTCGACCGGTTGGACCTCGACCGGAGTTCCGGCAAATTCTTGGAGGATCTCTTGGAGAGCCTCGACCTTCGACCGCCCCACGTCCCTTAAGCGAAACAGTTGGTTCGGCAGGTTATGCTCCTCAATCTCGTCGGGGTCGTACAGATGGAGGTGCTGCACGCCCATCTTGGAAAGGACGAGGGCGGTGAAGGAACCGATCCCGCCACAGCCGATGAGGTGGATTGGAAGGTCTAAGGTGTCCGGACTCACCAGATCCAGCTGTCGCAGGAACTCCATGGTCTGGTCGGCTGTCACGAATCCACCTCCTGCCAGTACAGGATCGGAATCCGCCAATCCTTGGGGTTGATCGTCTTCAAAAAGTCGAGGAGGACAAAGACCGCGGCGACAAATTGGTATTCGCCAATCATTTTGGCGACGCCTTCCCGGATGTTGCCGAGACAGGGACGGCCCTGGTAAATATGGGGGTGGTCGTAGGCCCCGAGCGCGTTGGTCAGGTTTCGGATCCGAATATCTCCAGCGAAGGAAATTTCCATCCGGAAGCTTCCCAGGTGAAACTCATGGCCCCCATACTCTGCCTGGAGGGGATTGGTGAACACCGTGATCAGGCCATCGTGGATATGCACCTCCCGGACCTCGGGGAGCTCTTTGAGCTGATCCAGATCCTTCAGGTGTTGCTCAGGCGCTGACGGGGTGCCCCGGAGGGTGGTGAGACGCTGCTGGTAGGCGTGGAGGCGGCGGGTCTCGGCCGTGATCCGGCGGCCATATTCTTCCAGGTTATCCTCAACAAATTGCATTTCCCGTTCCAAGAAGGCTTTTTCATTCTGGACGCGGCTCCGGCATTCCTGGAGGTAGGCGTGACGGACTTCCGCCTGGCATTGCCGATCCCAGGTGGCCGCCAGAACATCTGTTTCGTGTCGGAGAGTCTCGAGGGCAGCCTGGAGGGGGTCGAGCCCGAGGGGGGACAGAGAGGTGAGTTCTTTCAGGAGCCGGGGAAGACTGAGGTCGAGCAGCCGCCGCAGAAGGAGAGACCGGAGTTCTCCGTCCTGACCGAGGAGATTAAAGAGGATGTAGATGTTCCCGCCAACGATCTCTTCTACGGCTCGCCCTTCCTGATCTCTCAGGATCTGTCCTCGGCCGATTTGCGAGCCGGCAGGGAAAGCCTGTTGGGCTGCCGGAGCGACGGGATGTCCGAAAACGAAAGAGAAGCGGTTAGGTGGAATGCGGGGCCAAATCCCGAACAGGACGGGAGGGGTG
>JAAXQN010000015.1 GCA_012974305.1 Candidatus Methylomirabilis sp.
CAATCCCCCCTTCTCCGGTGGCATGTTTGTGGCATCCAGCGTCTTGAGCATTCTCGGGTCGCTCGGAGAGAGAAAGAACACCAGCGGCATCATCAGGTTTGCAGCATCCAGGGAATCACTCCCATAGTGTTGCACAAACGCCTGGCGTTTGGGATTCCACCCCTTGGCCATGATCTCTTCGTAGATTTGGTCGCGGACCATGAGCCAGCGGTCGCGGTCCGCGGGGTACGACCGCTTGTCAGCGAGGCGCAAGCCGCGATCCACGGCGACCCAGCACATGAGTTTTGAGTAGATGAAATGTTGTTGTCCGCCCCGGACTTCCCAGACCCCTTCGTCTTTCCGCTGCCAGTTCTCGCACACCCAGTTGATAAGCTTTCTCAGATGGACCCAAAGGTCATACGAGATGGGGCTTCCGTATTTGTTGAACAGGTACACCGAGTCCATCAGCTCGCCGTAGATGTCCAACTGCAGTTGGTTGTAGGCCCCGTTGCCGACCCGGACCGGACGAGAACCCTTGTAGCCGTCCAGATGGTCCAGGGTTTCCTCGGTCAGGGTGTGGCGTCCGTCGATCCCGTACATAATCTGCAGCGACCCGTCCGGGTTCAACTCACGGCAGCGGGCCTCGATCCAACGCATGAACTGGGCGGCCTCTTCCGTAAATCCGATGCGCATCAGACCGTAGAGCGTGAACGCCGCATCTCGGATCCAGGTAAACCGGTAGTCCCAATTCCGCTCGCCACCTACTCCCTCGGGGAGACTGCATGTCGGGGCCGCAACGATCGCTCCCGTGGGCGCAAAAGTGAGGAGCTTCAGCGTCAGCGCCGACCGGTGGATGACCTCACGCCAGCGACCCGTGTACGTGCACTTTGCGATCCAGCGGCGCCAGTACTCGACTGTCTGCTTGAAGCTTTCCATCGCTTCTTGCTCAGACAGCGAGATGCCGCAACCGCTTCCTTGGGGAATGTCTTGAAGCAAGAAGGTCGCCGTCTGGCCTTCTTCGAGTCCAAACTCGGTGCTGACCCCCTTGTCGTCCTGCTTCAAGGGGACACGCGTGGCGAGTCCCAGGCTGAGCCCTGGGGAATAAAAACACACCCCGTCCGGGGTGACTTTCATCTGATGTTTATCCCGGGCGTAGTTGAACGCCGGATAACATTCCATTCGGAAGGCCATCGCTCCGCGAAGCACGCTGACTCGTCGGATGAGCTGGTGTTGGCCAATCCCTTTGACACTCCCGCCGATTGGCATATAGTCCGTGATCTCGCCCACGCCGTCCGCTGAGAGGAAGCGTGTGATCAACACATTGGTTTCGGGCCAGTAGAATTGCTTGTGGGTGATTCCCTCGGCGGTGGGGGCGATCTTGAAATGTCCGCCCTTCTTGTCATCAAGAATGGCCGCGAAAACGCTGGGGGAGTCAAAATTGGGACAACAGAGCCAATCAATGGACCCATTCATCCCCACTAAGGCCACCGTATGCAGGTCTCCGATGATCCCGTAGTTTTCAATCGGTTGATACGCCATGCCGCTACTCCTTGGTTACGTTGACGAAGACTTTGATGGCGCCCTTCTCCTCGGTCAGAAGTTTAATCATTTTCTCGTAGTTCGCGAGGCCGTCGACCGGATGCGTCAGCAGCTTCGAGAGCCATCCGGGGTACTGCAATTCTGCTTGTGAGAGGTCTTTGGCCCCCATCTCGAAATATTCACGGTTGGCGTTCACGCTCCCGACGGCGACCTTGTTGCCGAGTACAAATCCCAAGTTAATCTTGTCGGCCGGGACCTCGACCTTGCGGTCGCCACCGGTGACGCTGACCAACACCAGCACCCCATTTTTCGCCAGCACGTCCATGGCTTCAAATACGAGGGGTGAAAAGCCGGTCCCTTCGAGAATAAGATCGAAGGGGCCGAATTGCTCGGACGCTTTGTCGAGAGTGAGATCCTGTGTGCTCACATATCTGGCTCCGGTTTCCTCCACCAATTTTGCGTTCAAGAACGGAGGGCGCGTGCGAGCCATCACCACCACCTCAAGCCCGCGCAGCCGCAGGACCATGGTGGCCAGCAGGCCAAGCGTGCTCGCCCCCAACACGGCCGCACGGCGGGGCTGCCAGACACGCAGGCGACGCTGGATCTCGTACGCCTGCGCGATGCCTTTCTCAACCACGCTGGTCGGCTCCATCAGCACGCCGACCTGTTTCAATCCCTCTGGTACCCGGATGATGTATTCCGGCTCGTCCACGTAGTATTCGGTGAGAAAGCCGTGGCGCAAGTTGATGCCGCGCTCGAAGTACGTGTCGTCGGTGGTCATATCGTAGGTGCCGATCTGATCATAGATGCTCGAGCCCGGCCGGCGCACGGTGGCCGCCACGTAATCGCCGGGTCTCAATTCGGTGACCCTGGTCCCCACGGCCTCTACCTGACCGAAGCTTTCATGGCCGATGATCAAGAAGTCAGAGCCCGGCGGGGCCTGTCCGTATTCTGCGGCATTGATTTCCTTGTCTGTTCCATCTACACCCACGCGCAGGACTTTCACAAGGACTCCGCGCCCGTTCGGTATGTCTTGAAGGGATGGTTTTTGCAGTTCCGCGAGATGGATACTTCCGGCTTTCCCAGGAAAGACAGCAACGGCTTTCATGATGTGCCTCCTTTGTTAGCTTCTCAGTGAATTTCCCGTGGCAAATGTGGTCGGCTGAAGGCAGGCGTTCCGACCGAGGAAGCTATTACGATCCGGCGGCATTTGGGTGGCTGAATCACCCCAATAATGTCTCCCTACCGCTGTCAACTCGTAAAATTACTAGGTTTCAGCTCGGTGACATTGGTCACGCGGCCGCCCGCAGACCTACTTATCTGACGCATACAACAATCCGAACGATCCATTGGATTTGGTCAAACGCTGTTTTACTTCTTAAACCACCCTCTTGTCAATAGAAATCCATGCTGGTAGATGGACTTTTTCCTGATAAATGTCATGTTTTCGATTGACATAAAATTGGTACGTGACGGATAATCCAGCAGATTTTGCGTCATACGGGAGCCGGAGAACATGATGATGAACCAACTGAAAAGCATGAAACCGCAAGTGACGAAAGCCGTCGTGGGTGGCTTGGTTGGAACGGTGGTGATGACGTTGATGATGTATTTCGTTGCGCCAAAAATGACCGGCCGCACGATGGACATTGCGAGTGAGCTGGGCCAGATGATGGGCGGTAGCTGGGCCGCTGGTATGGCCGCCCACTTTTTCAACGGCGTAGTGATCTTTCCGGCGATCTACGTCTTCGTGCTGTTCCAATATCTCCCAGGCGCTCCCCTGCTGCGTGGTGCGATCTGGGGGGTGTTGTTGTGGTTGGCAGCTCAGATGGTCCTCATGCCAATGATCGGCAACGGATTTTTCAGTTCGAACCTGGGTCCTCCAAGCGCCGTTGCGTCCTTGGTGAGTCATTTGGTCTACGGTGGAATATTAGGGAGCATGACAGGAAGCCCAACTTCTCCGCCACAATCACCATCGACCCGCTGATTGGCAATCAGTTCTCCTTGTAAGTTCACAATTACGGACGGAGCTTTCGCAGGCGACGGATACAGAAAGTGAGGGGGGCCGTGAAGAAGAAAACGCTCGCGCTGGTTATGGCAGTCGTGGTCGCCGCGGGGATAACGGGATTCGCCGGACCCGCAAATTCCGCACAGAAAAGTTTCTTGGTGATTGGGGGCGGGGACGAGACCGGAGTCTACTATCAGGTCGTCCTGGGGGTCTGCAAACTGGTCAATGAGAAGATGGGCAGTCAGGGCTATAATTGCGTCGGCAACCAGGCCCTCGGCTCGGTCATGAACATCAAATCCCTCTGGGCGAACATACTCGACTTCGGCGTCGTGCAGTCCGACCACAACTGGCAAGCATACAATGGCAAGGAGAAATGGAAGGGCAGGCCGTACGAGGGGCTCCGGAGCGTGTTCAGCATCTATACTGAAACCGTGATGCTCGTGACACGCGTCGATGCCGGTATTAGGTCAGTCAACGACCTTCGGGGCAAGCGGGTGAGCATCGGCAATCTAGGCTCGGGCACCCACGAAAACGCCCTAGATGTCCTCAGGGTCTACGGGATGGACTGGAGGGATATCTCCGACCGAGAGTTGGAGGCGCATGATGCCGTACGGGCTCTATGGAAAAAGAAGATCGACGCCTTTTTCTTCACCGTGGGCAACCCCTGGGGGGAGGGTCAGAAGCTTGCCAAACGCGTCAAGATCCGGATGGTTCCCATCGATTCGCCGGGCATTAAGCAGTTCGTGGCTGATAAGCCATCCTATGTCATCACGGCCATCCCCGGTGGGATCTACAAGGGCGTCGATAAGGACGTGCCCACTTTCGGCGTGAAGGCCATCCTGATCACCAGCGAGAAGCAGTCCGAGGAGAAAGTGTACAACCTCGTCAAGACCGTCTTCGAGAACCTCGATCGCTTCCGCAAGATGCATCCTGCCTTCGCGTCCATTCAGCCCGAAGATATGCTCAAGGAACTCTCCGCGCCTCTGCACCCGGGCGCTCTGCGGTACTACAAAGAGAAGGGCTGGATGTGACCTGGGCAAGGTTCCATTAACCAAAAGGAGAAGCGACCGGGAAAGCCCAGGGTGGGGCTACTTTATATATGTTGCTCGGGCGCGTGGGGATTATCGGGTCCACGCGAGCCAGCGGTTGAACAATTCCTTCACCTTTGGCGTCAGGCGGGTACGGTTATACGCGTCTGCGACCTGTTTGATGGCTTCGGCCTGGGTAGGGTAGGGATGGATGACATTCCCGATCTTTTTCAGGCCGACATTTCCGACCATGGCCAGGGTGATTTCACTAATCATTTCTCCGGCGTGGCGGGCGACGATGGTCGCACCTAGGATTCGGTCGGTCCCCCTTTTGACATGGACCTTGACAAACCCTTCTTCGTCGCCATCGGCAATGGCGCGGTCGACATCCCTGAGGTGTCTGATGAACGTTTCGATGGGGATCCCTCTTTCCGCGGCGTCTCGTTCATACATCCCGACATGGGCAATCTCGGGGTCGGTATAAGTGCACCAGGGAATGGTCAGGGAACTCTGCTTTTTCCATCCAGCGAAGAGCGCATTCTGGATGACGAAGCGGGCCGTCGCATCGGCGGTGTGCGTGAATTTGTATCGCAGGCAGATGTCGCCGGCGGCATAGATGCGGCGATTGGTGGTCTGCAAGTAGTCGTTGACCGACACCCCGTGTTTGGTGTACTCGACCCCTGCCGCCTCCAGGTTCAATCCCTCGACGTTGGGCGCGCGTCCGGTCCCGATGAGGATCTCATCGACCGGAAGATCGGCACAGGCTCCGTTCCCTTCAAACTGGATAATCTTTTCCGCACCCCGCGTTTCCACCTTGAGAATCTTGCACCCTAGGACGAGATTTATCCCGTCGCGTATAAACGCTTTCTGGATGATCTCGGCCGCGTCCCGGTCTTCGCGGGTCAAGATTTGGGATTGGGCTTCGAGAATATAGACTTCTGACCCGAGGCGGCGGAAGGCTTGAGACATCTCGGCACCGATTGGGCCGGCGCCGACCACGGCCAGACGCCTGGGAAGTTCGGTCAGGGAGAAGACGGTCTCGTTCGTCAGGTAGCGGGCCATGGCGAGGCCCGGAATGGGCGGGGCGGCGGGGCGGGCGCCGGTCGCAATGACAGCCTTCCTGAAGCGGAGCATCTTTCCGTCCACCTCGATGGTGTCCCGGCCCGTGAAATGGCCATTTCCGAGAAACACGTCCACACCCAACTCCTGAAATCGGCGGGCCGAGTCGTGATGGCTGATTCGGGCTCGGAGGCGTCGCATCCGTTCCATAACTGCGGGAAAGTCCGCCTTGGTTCCCTCTGGCACGCGCACTCCGAGTTCAGAGGCCATGCGGATCTCTTCGATCACTCGCGAAGAGCGGATGACACATTTCGAGGGGACGCATCCCACATTAAGGCAGTCGCCCCCCAGGAGGTGTTTTTCAATCAAAGCGACTTTCGCTCCAAGACCTGCTGCACCTGCCGCGGTCACCAGGCCGGCAGTGCCTGCTCCGATCACGACCAGGTTGTATCGGGGGGACGGTTCGGGGTTCTTCCAGTCCGGAGGATGGACATTGGAAACCAGTGTCGTATTGTGTTCATCTGTGGGTAGCACCTGTACCCGACTCACAGAAAAACTCCTTCGCTGAATGTCATCCTATTCTGCCTTCGTTTTTGATTCCCTCTCTTTCAGTGTTTAATGTGCCTGCCGGACTAGCAGGGTCAGAAGCAACTCGACCACGCCCAACGTGCACGACAGGTCGGCACCAGCCGTGCTGCTTGCCTTGATTGTTCCGGGAGTTGCTCACGTATGGGGTGGCCGATTCCGCCTCCTTTTTTCATCTTTAGTCCCACTTCTCTCAATGGTAACTCAGAGTGGCGTCAGGGCAAACGTCCCAGTGGTCCGGCGCGGAACGTCTCTCACTCCGTTCTTGGGTGAGGTGTGAGAAAACCTAACGCCTTCTTGAGCTATTTTACCCGAGAAGGCGTCCTGTTTCCTCATGCTCCGACGATGGTTCCGGAGGTGAGCTATTGTGCCTGTCTCGGTTCCATCTCTGTCTATATCTCCCGCGGGAAGTAGAGTATCCCTTGCCGTGCAAAAGGTGTCAAGGGGCAGGCGTTTCATTCCTCATCCCTGCTCGCCGGGTCCCCGAGGGGCGGCGATATGGCACTAGCTTTGCACATATACCAGCTAGGCAGGAGCAATGAATATGGGGCACGCGTTCATCTTTGATCTCATCGAACGGGGCTACTTCTGGCCCGAGACCACCGTCCTGCGGCAGCTCGCCTGGTGGTATGACTTGGACGAAGAGGACCTTTTTCGGGACCTGCTGCTGAGTCGCAACTGACCGATTCCCACCTCCATTTCCCTCCGGGCAGGGGCACCTTTCTGACTTTCCCGTTCACCGCGCGATTGTGCCGATCAGGTGCCGCGGCAGGTGTGCTGGGAGAGAGTGAAACTGGGTCGCGCAATTTTACTGGATTCTGCACCCCCAAGTCTGCTAACTTCTTGTAATCCCTGAGCCCTTTTTGTACGGAAGATTTGACAGAAGACCGGTGGACTTTCTACGATGTGGCCACGACGAAGGGCTGATGGCTAACCAAAGAGAACCCTGGCGTTTGGGGGGACGACCGGGGAGAGGATCAGCAGTTTGAGCGGCGCGGTTTCATAACCGAAAACCTGTCCTCCTAGGGGCAGGGGGCGATCCGAGGACGGATCGAAGGAGGGGAAGATGGCGGACAGAATCCGGCGTGTACCATACTTCGTCATGAATGTTGCAAATAAGCCCGGGGAGGGGGCCAAGGTTTTGGATGCGCTCAAGAAGGCCGGGATCAACCTTCTCGCCTTCTCTGGATTTCCGCAGCCGGGTCGGCGGGCGCAGCTTGACTTTGTCCCTGCGAATCCTGCGGCCTTCCTCAAAGTGGCCCGAAAGGCGAAGTGGAAAGTCAGCCAAAGGAAGATCGGCTTTCTCGTCCAGGGCAAGGACCGTGTTGGCGCCTGCGCAAATTTCTTGGGAAAACTGGCTGCGGCCAAAATCAACGTGACCGCCGTCGATTGCGTGTCGGCTGGGGCGGGTCGTTATGGCGGCATCTTCTGGGTCAAGCCGCGTGACGTCAGGCGCGCCGCGCGAATCCTGCGTGCCTGACCTGTCCGCCGTGGGCCCCTGAGGCAGCTAACCTCCCTCTGAGTGGTACACCTCATGTGAGGAGTGGGAGGGCGTTTCTGCGGTGATTCCGCAATTTCCGAAGAGCGTCGGGGGGCTTTGGCTGGATGGTGTGGAGGGGTGACGATGGCAGAGTGGACAGAGCAGCTCACGAAAATGATGCGCGAGTCCGTGAACGCCTCGGTCGAGGCGGCGGTGAAGTTTCAGCAGCAGACGTGGCGGATGGTGGATGAGTTGGTCGAGCGCGGCGCTGTCCCCAAGGAGGAAGGGAAGCAACTTCTGGACATGTGGACCCACCAGACCGAGGCATTTCAAAAGCGGATGGAGGAGAAGTACCGCCAGTGCGAGGAGACGCTGAAAGCGGGTTTCCGTGGCTACGTGCCGCCGAACCGGAAGGATCTGGATGAGCTTCATCACAAACTTGACCAACTCATACATAATCTGCAGGCGGTCACCCGCACGCAACCACGAGAGCGAAAGGCGGGTGCAAAGGCAAAAAAGCCAAAAGCCAGAGCGGGCCGGAAAAAGCGGTAACGCAGTGAGGTGAACTGTTCCACGTGTATAGGCCCGGCAGGTAAGACGAGGTAGGCAAACGGGTGGCGACTCAAACCTTCGACAAGTTCAGCGCACTGGTCAAGGACCACGGGATCCGGTTTTATGGCAAGTATGCAGGACAAGATGAGGTTCCGTTGGAGGCTATTGAGGCGCATCTGGTCGAGCGCTATGGCGAGGCATTCTTGGGGATCGAGGACTGCCAGAAGCTGGCCGCCTTTGCTCTCTTCTATGTCCGCTCGAAGGACCTGGAGTGGTATCGGGTCCTCATGCTGGATGAAGCCTTTCGACCATTGACGGCTTCCGGGTCGCCCCTGTCCCCGGTGGCATCGCCGGAGGAGATCTTGCCCTTGATCGATAGGGCCGGATTGACGGCTGAACAGGTTCGGAGAATGGCGCTTGTAGGTTTTGCCTTTTCCGTCTGGTTGACCTCTGATCAGGTTCGGCAGGCGGTCACTATGTGCGAAAGTGACGCGGACACCGAGGCGTTGTTGGACTTCTTCCAAACTGAGATGGAGTCCGGTCCCGAGTCCGCTTGATACGACTAGCCCGACGGCTACGGTAGGGCGGGGGATTGCGAAAGGAGACTGCAAGAGTGAGAAGGGGGAGGGGCGTCTCGCCAGGAGGGGACGATGACGCATGAAGAGAAATTAGGGAAGGAGGAGTTTGTCGTACGGGCGATCAAGAAGCTCAGGGGGAAATACCGGGGGATCCATACCGTCTTCTCGGGATTTAACGAGGCGTTCCGGCAGTATTTCGGGGAGGATCCGAGGCCAGTTACGCAAGAGATGACCAACAAGGGGATCATCGAGCTCCGTCCGGTCAAGGGTGGAGTGATGATTTACCTGAAAGGTGAGGCCCCCCAGGCTGGAGGCGATGCCCTGAAAAAGATCCTCAAGGAGGGGGAGGAATAACTGTAACCCGGGCACGGAACCGAAGCTACAGTCTGAGATTCAGGGGTGGGAAGGAACAGGTAAATGAGTCAGCAGCTGCGCAAATCCCACCGCGGGGAGACTCCCGAAGAGAGGACGCGGCGGGTCCAGAAGGTTATCCAGATTCTGGATCGAACTTACCCTAATGTCGCTCTGGCTCTGAGCTTCAAGACCCCCCTTGAGCTTCTCATCGCCTTGATCCTGGCAGCCCAGTGCACTGACGAGCGGGTCAACCAAGTTACCGCACCGCTTTTCAAGAAGTACCGGGCGGCTCATGACTGGGTTGGTGCCGATCTCGCCACCCTAGAGACGGAGATCCGCCCTACCGGGTTTTACCGGAACAAGGCCAAGGCCATCCGGGCGTGTTGTCAAATGCTCTGCGACCGGTTCGGCGGCAAGGTTCCACAGGGACTCGAGGATCTCGTGTCCCTGCCAGGCGTGGGGCGAAAGACTGCCAATATCCTGAGGGGCAACCCCTTTGACCAACCGGCTATCGGCGTGGATACCCACGTGGCTCGGCTCGCGCAGCGCCTTGGATTTACAGCCCAGAACGATCCGGACAAAATTGAGTTTGACCTGAATTCGGTGGTCCCCGACAAGGTAAAGGTCCGTTTCTGCCACCTTCTCCAGGCGCACGGTCGGGCCATCTGCGTCGCGCGGAAGCCCAAGTGTTCGGCCTGCCCTATTCATCACGCGTGCCCCTTTCCCGCGCGGGCAGGCATTCCAATTTCGCCAAGGGGGTATTAGGCTCCCCTTGTTGCCGCCAACCCCTCTGTGAGGTATGCTGGAAAGGAAATAAATGTTCATGCTTTCCCGTCCAAGAATTGGGAGTCGGCCTCATGGAGGACCACCAGCTGGTGGAGCGCTCCCGCGCGGGGGATGTGGCCGCCTTCGAAGAGCTGGTCAAGCGACACCAGGCCAGGGCCTATGCGATTGCGTATCGCCTGCTGGGGCGCAGAGAGGATGCGCAAGATGTGGCCCAGGAGGCCTTTACCCGCGCGTACTTTCGCCTCGGCGAGTTTCGTGGCACGGCTCAGTTTCGGACCTGGCTGTACCGGATCCTGGTAAACCTGGCCACGGATGTTCTCCGGCGGCGAAAACCGGAAGTGCCTGAGGACCAGGCAGCGTTCCAGATGGTGGACACCGGGTACAACCCGGGAGAGAATTTCGACCGACAGGAGCTGAGACAGAACATTGAAGAGGCCATCACGGCCCTTCCCACGGATCTAAGGACGGTGATCCTGCTCCGGGAACTGGAGGGACTGAGTTATGCAGATATCGCCCGGGTGATCCGCCGGCCGGTGGGAACCGTCATGTCCCGGCTCTTCCACGCCCGACGCCGACTCCAGCAGAGTCTGTCCGCCTATTGGCAAGAGAGAAGACCGCATGACTAGCCATTGCCGACATCAACGCTCGCTGAGCACGTATGTCGACGGTGAGCTCAAGGCCTCTCAGGTTCGCCAACTCGAGGCGCATCTGACCGGGTGCGACGATTGTCGCCTAGAGCTCGCGAATCTTCAAAACCTGCAAGGGGTTCTTCGTCGCGGGCTTCAGGACCCTGCGGTCGCGGCCCCTTTATGGCCTGGGGTTCGCGCTCGGATCGAGGCTGGTCGTCCTCCCGGGCTTCTCACGACGTGGGTCCGTCGAATCTGGGAGGCGGGCTGGGAGCGTCCCCGCCTCTCCTTGGCCGGTGCCGCTGTCATGGCTTTCCTGATCCTCTCGGTCCCGTACCTGCTTTGGGAACTCCCCGTTGCAAAACCACCTGGACAGCTTCTCTCGGTTGAGCCCGGACAGGGTGACGTGGTGGTGGAGGCCGTGGAGACTGAGCCCGGGTTCCGGGCAATGGTCCTTACCACATCTGAACGAGGCCTAAAAGTGATATGGGTGGTCCCTCAGGGACGGATATGAAGCGAGCCCTCCTGACGGCTTTTGTGTTTCTACTCTTGCCTCTTTCTTCAGTCTATGCCCAGACCGTGCCACTCGAGGTCTGGGTTATTGGGGCCTCGCGGGAACCGGGTGGGCGCATTGATCCGGAGATCCTGTCGCTCGTCCAGGATTTCAAGCGCGACTTTGCCTACACGAGTTTCGAGTTGCTCCAGAAACGAACGGGGCAGGTGGACCAGCAGCGTCCGTTTCGGACTCCCATTCCTGGAGGTCGGGATCTGAATGTTGCCCTCGTCGGGGCGGATCAGAAGAGGGTGGAACTCAAGGTGACGACGTCCGGGGTGAAGACCCGCGTGCGCATTCATCGAGGGGGATCACCCTTTGTGGTCGGCGGTCCGGCGTATCGCGACGGAGTCCTGATCATCGCCATCTTCGCCCGGTAACCTTTCCCTTTTTTCTTGCCAGCTGTTCCATCCCCTGCGTACTCTTGGCGCGATGAGCAGAAGCAAGCTCCAAAAAGATCATCCCCTGCTCACGCTTCAGGGTCGGTGCGTCAAGGAGTATGCCCTCGAGATTGAGGCCTGGCCTGGTCGGTTCGTCGGCCAGGCAGAGTTTGTTCTCTATCTGAAGGATGTAGGGGGAGAGGTGTCGGACCGCCCGGTGGTCGAGGGGCTCTACGGCCGGACGAAGAGCCCGGGCAGCCACGGGGAGGTCGAACGGGGAATACTGGATGTGAGGCTTGCGCCGCTGGCAGAATTCGGCCCGAGGCGGGTCGGGCTGCACGGGGGCGAGGTGAAACAGGGGATCTTGGACGCGCTGTGCGAGACGATCGCGGATACGTGGAGCGCGATGATGTACCTCGCCTATGGGTGGAAAACCCTGAAGCAGATTCAAGAACTCCGCCATCCCTTCGAGGTGACCGACGAGGGCTATGTGCTTTTCACCTGCGGTTTTCGGGGAGGGTGGAAGGATTACTACTATTCGGAAGGGTGG
>JAAXQN010000081.1 GCA_012974305.1 Candidatus Methylomirabilis sp.
GATATGGTCTTCGTGACTGCCGGGCTCGGCGGGGGGACCGGAACGGGGGGAACTCCTATCATCGCCAATCTCGCCAAGGAGATCGGGGTTCTCGCGGTGGGCGTGGTGACTAAACCCTTCCAGTTTGAAGGGAAGGTGCGCTTGGCGCAGGCAGAGCGGGGGCTCCAGGAGCTCAGGCAAAAAGTCGACACCCTCATTACCATACCCAATCAGCACCTCCTCGCCCTTGCCGAGGAGACGACGACCTTCCTCGAAGCCTTCAAGCTCGCCGACGATGTCCTCCGCCAGGCGGTCCAAGGGATTTCTGATCTGATCGTGGTCCCTGGGCTGATCAATGTGGACTTTGCCGATGTCCGGACCATCATGTCCGAGCGAGGGTTAGCCATGATGGGAACCGGATACGCCGTTGGAGAAGACTGTGCCGTCGAGGCGACCCAGCGGGCCATCAAAAGCCCTCTCCTGGAAAATGTCTCCATCGGGGGGGCCCGGGGCGTCCTGCTCAACATCACCGGGGGGCCGGACCTCTGCATCCATGAGGTCGGGCAGGTGGGTCAGACGATCTATGAAGCCGCCGATCCCGATGCGCACATTATCTTCGGAGCGGTGATCGATGAGCGGATGAACCGCGAGGTGCGGGTGACAGTCATCGCCACCGGCTTTGATCAAGAGCATGCCCAGGTGGCCGAGGAGACCAAGATCGCCGATCTCAAGGCCTACGCCAACGCCAACAAGATGGGAGAACGGCCCGCCAATTTCAGGCGCCGGGCGGGGAAGGGGGAGGGCATTCCGGCCCAGCTGACGCTGCAAGAGATGGAGGGAGACGAACTAGACATCCCGACCTTCCTCCGCCGCCAAGCCGACTAAACCTCCCTCTGTGTGGACATGTGCGGGGCGGCCTGCTTGGGGCCGCCCCTCTTTTTTTTGGCGCCTCCATCTGTCTCACAATGACTCTGGATACCATTTGCTCCGTTGATGAACGAACGCCGACAAATATGGCTTAATGGACAAGAGCAGATGGGGGAGAGTGATCTCGGCATTGGGATTTGGTACACTTGAAAAAAGGGGGTTTTGCGGTGGGTTTGGTCCCATAGGATAAGGGGGCGCATGGGATTGGGTGAACAGGAGATCCTCGAGAGTTCCGAGCCCGGATACCTCCGGCTCCCTTTTTTTGAAGGGCTGCCCATCCTCCATGCCTTCAGTACCAGAAAGGGAGGGGTGAGTGGCCCACCGTATCACACCCTCAATCTTGGCCTCAGCGTTGGGGACAACCCTGCGGCGGTTCACACGAACCGGCGCCGATTTTTCGGTGCCCTCGGACTTGACCCGTCTCACGTGGTCCGGATCCGCCAGGTCCACGGCAACGATGTCCTGGTGGTGGATCAAGCATTGGCTGGGAATGAGAGATTTCCCCGCCTCCTCCTCGATGACGATTGCTCTTATGATGCGATGGTCACAGATATCCCGGGCCTGGGCCTCACCATCAGCACCGCCGATTGCCACCCGATCTTTGTCGTTGATCCACACCGCCCCGCAGTCGGCGCAGTCCATGCCGGTTGGCGGAGCAGTGTGAAGCACATTGTCGGGCAGGCGCTCAAGAAGATGGGCGAAGTCTATGGCACCGATCCCGCAGACTGCTTTGCCACTCTCGGTCCGGGCATCCGAGGCTGCTGCTACCAAGTAGATGAGCCGGTCATCGCCCCGCTTCAGCGTGCTGTGAGAGGCTGGCAGAGCTGTGTAAAACCTGCGGGGGAGGGTCGCTGGATGCTGGATTTGGCTCATCTGAATATCGGCCTCTTGCACGAGGTCGGACTCAGGCGGGACCGTATTTGTGACACCGGCCTCTGCACGGCCTGCCGTAACGATCTCTTCTATTCATACCGGGCCGAAAAACCCATCACGGGTAGGATGATGAGCCTGATCACCCTGATTTAGTTCACGGTTCACAGTTCACGGTCTCATAGTC
The DNA here is from genome assembly GCA_012974305.1 of Candidatus Methylomirabilis sp. GTDB lineage: Bacteria > Methylomirabilota > Methylomirabilia > Methylomirabilales > CSP1-5 > CSP1-5. The sequence goes on from JAAXQN010000081.1 coordinate 1,964, forward strand.
CGAAGTCCAATGTCCAAAGTCTAACACCCAACAGCGAAGACCCAAGACCGGGCTTTTTCTGTTTGCTGACAGCCGACAGCTGATTGCTGACAGCCGTTTTCTTCGTCGTCGGTCATCGGACTTCGGACGCTACCCGTTGCGTTGACACCTCTCAGGCCCTCTGTTACCTTACTCGAGAATAGGATTCCGTGCGGGGCTCGAATGACCGTAAAAGAGCGAGTAGAGGGCGTTCAGGAGCGGATCGCGGCGGCGGCCCTGAGGGTAGGTCGGGATCCCGGGGAGGTGGTCTTGGTGGCCGTGGCGAAGACCTTGCCGGCCTCGGCGGTTGACGAGGTCGTCGCCGCCGGCGTCAATAATATTGGAGAGAATCGTGTTCAAGAGGCCAAGACGAAGATGGTCGAGGTCAAAGCCCCCTGTCACTGGCACATGGTGGGGCACCTGCAGACAAATAAGGCGCGGCTGGCGGTACGGCTTTTTGACTGGATCCAGTCTCTCGATTCCCCGAAGCTCGCCCACGAATTGCAGAAAGCGGGGTCTGACCTTGGGAAGCGGGTAAGAACGTTGGTGGAGGTGAATGTCGGCCAGGAACCAAACAAGACTGGGGTGACAGAAGCAGAACTTTTCTCCGTGCTCGAGCAGGCAGGGTCCCTGCCGAACCTCAGCATCGAGGGGTTGATGGCCATGCCTCCATATGATCCGAATCCCGAGGATGTCCGGCCTTACTTTCGCCGTCTCCACCAGCTTCGGGACGAAGCCGCCTGCCGCTTTCCTGAACTCGCATTGTCACAGCTCTCGATGGGCATGAGCCATGACTTCGAGGCTGCGGTCGAGGAGGGAGCCACGATAGTCCGGATTGGGACGGCCATTTTCGGCGAACGGCCAACGAAGTAGCACTCAGCTGTCAGCAATCGGCAGTCAGCCACAAGGAGGCTAGGAGGCAAGGAGGCAGGGAGGAAATATCCGTTCCTCGTCTTGAGTTTTTGACTCCCTTGCCTTCCAGCTTTCTAGCGTCCAAGCGTTCCAGCGTAAGAATGAGGTTGGATCTCTTCCTGAAGACCTCTCGCTTGGTCAAACGTCGGAGCCAAGCCAAGGCCCTCTGTGATGCAGAGCGGGTCCGGGTCAACGGACGTCCGGCGAAAGCGGGTCAACAGATTCGGGCGGGAAACCGCATTGCCCTGGATCTGTATCGGGGCGAGATGGTGGTCGAGGTACAAGAGATCCTGCCGGCGGTGAGGGGTCGGGGTGGAGCCTCGGCCCGGTATACGGTGGTGGCGGAGCGACGATCGAGAAAGGGGATGATTGACCAGGGAGAGGAGGGGAGCGATGCAGGTTTTCATGGATAGCGCCAATGTGAAGGCGATCCAGGACGCCGTCGAGCATGGCCTCA
>JAAXQN010000082.1 GCA_012974305.1 Candidatus Methylomirabilis sp.
AGCATGGCCTCATCGATGGGGTGACCACCAATCCATCCCTGATTGCCAAGGAAGGCAGGAACTTTCGGGAGGTAGTCGAGGAGATCTGTCGGATCGTTCCCGGCCCGGTCAGCGTGGAGGTGGTAGGGACGACCTACGACGCAATGATGGCGGAAGGGCGGGAAGTCGCCAAGATCGCTGACAATGTGGTGGTGAAGATCCCTATGCTCAAGGAAGGGCTCCGGGCGGTCCGGGACCTGAGCCAGGACGGGATCCGGACCAATGTCACCCTCGTCTTCTCGGCGGCACAGGCCCTCCTGGCGGCCAAGGCAGGGGCAACCTATGTAAGCCCCTTTATTGGGCGCCTAGACGACCACGCCCATGTCGGCATGGATATCGTTCGCGATATCGTAACTATTTATGAAAATTACGCTTTTCCAGCCCAAGTCCTGGTGGCCAGTATCCGGCATCCCCTCCATTTTGTCGAGGCCGCGTTGTCGGCTGCCCACGTCGCCACCGTCCCCCCCTCCGTCCTGCAACAGCTGCTAAAACACCCTCTGACCGACGTGGGGCTCGAACGGTTCCTGGCGGACTGGCAGAAGGTCCCCCAGGGGATATTTGACTCTCCTCGGTAGGCGAGGGGTCCCCGGAACAGCCCCCAAA
>JAAXQN010000031.1 GCA_012974305.1 Candidatus Methylomirabilis sp.
TTGTCCCCTACTCGGATCTTCCCCAGAGGAAAGGACCCCGGTAAAACCCCCGAGGGGATGCACAGGCCATCGCCAACGTAGTAGCGCTCTTTCCCCTGGCTCACGTCGGCGGGTGCAACGTAGTATTCGACGTTTTCCCGCAGTGGGAGGATATGAGATCCCGCATCGGTCAAGAGCCACCGGCGCCCCGCGTTACGCTTGCGGGTCAAGACCTGACCGATGCAGACTGCCGCATCGTTGATGAGATACCGGCCAGGTTCCACGAGGAGTTCCCGCTCACCACCCAGCCGCCGGATCTGCTCTGCGAGGGGGGCCAGGAAATCGGCGATGTGATTCCCTGACGCCTCGAGCATGTTGCGGCTGCCGAACCCTCCCCCCACATCAATCCAGGGAATCGGCCGACCGATCTCGCGCTCGATCTCGCCCAGGAATCGGAGGACCGGGCGGAGCGCGGCGAGGTAGCGGCGAGGAGAATACTGTCGGGTCCAGGCGTGGCAGTGGATGGCCATCAGCTGGACCCCCGGGAGGCTAGCGGCGAGCTTTACCGCCCGCCGGGCATCCCCCGAGTCGATGTCGAACCCGAACTTGGAACCGCGGCCGTCAAGCGTGGCGGAGGGCTCCCCGACCGGCGGATTGACGCGGACCCCGATCGGCACCGGGGCCCCACGCCCCCGCCCCAGGGTATCTATGGCCCGAAGCTCTTCCTCAGACTCGACGTTGACCAAGGCTACTTTGTCGGCTACGGCCTTGGCCAAAAATCCTCTCTCTTTGGCTGGTGCATTCACGACCACCTGGTCTGGGGTGAAGCCGGCCATGCGGCTGAGTTGGTATTCGAACTCCGACATGACCTCGATCTGCAGCCCGGCCTCCCGAAGGATGGTCGCAATTCCGGGAAGGGTGCAGGCCTTCAGGGCGGCATGGATTCGGACGGGAATGGGTAGGGATCTGACACTTTTCTCCAGGGAGGCGATGTTGCTCAAGAGCCGCTCTCGAGAGTAAATCAGGACCGGGGTGCCGAGCGCTGCCACCACCTTTTCCCACGGCACCTTTTCGATCCAGAGCTGCCCCCCACGATAGCTGAAGGGCCGGGAGGCCAGGAGAATTTGTCTCCGGGGAGGAAAGCGGAGCACGGACCTCGGCCAGAGCATGTTCGCTCCCCTACAACGAGCAGCAGTGGCGAAATGTGCATCTTCGGACCTTAGGCCAACGGATGATACGGCAGCCGCGACCCTGTGTCAAACCCCGTCAGAACACCCACGCCGCGGCCCCCCTTTGGACTTGCAGCCGCTGAGCCGGGACGATATAATGCCGTTATATTTTCCCTTGGTACAAGAGATCACGGGTAGTCGTATCGGCTGGCCCGATGAATGAATACCGACCGAGAAAAAGAAAAATGTTGGCCATCCCTCCGACCCTGACTCCTTTTCTGAAAGAGTATCCGCTCACCATCTCCCCCGGAGAGATATTTACCCTATTCCGGGAGTCTCCCTCGAGCTTCCTGCTGGAAAGCGGAATGAACCGCTTTCAGCTTGGTCGCTTTTCCTTTCTCGGCGCTGATCCCTTTCTCACGTTCCGGGCGCGGGGACAAGAGATCGAGATCCGAGAGGATGGCCATGCGGTCACCTTCCAAGCGGACCCTTTCGACGCCCTCCGTGCGCTCCTCGAACGCTTCCAGGTCTGCTGGCGGGTACAACCCGTCCCCTTTCTTGCGGGAGCCGTCGGGCACTTTGGTTACGATCTGGGCCGCCACATCGAACAACTCCCCTGTCTCGCCACTGATGACCTGCAGGTTCCGGACTGCCTCTTTGGTCTTTACGATCGCGCTCTCGTCTTTGACCATGTCAAAGGACGCCTGTATGTCGTTTCGACCGGTCTGCCGGAGCTCAACCCAGACGCGGCCTACCGTCGTGCGCAAGCGCGGGGGGAGGAACTGATTCGCAAGCTGGAGTGGCTTTCGAAGTGGCGAGCGCCGAGAATATCACCTGGGGAGCTGGGACCTCCGATCGGCGGCCTTCAGGCCAACTTCACCAAGGATGGGTATCTCGATGCGGTGCGGAAAGCCAAGGAGTACATCGCCGCCGGAGACATCTACCAGGTCAACCTCTCCCAACGCTTCTCCACTAGGATTGACGGGGATCCATTTGTGCTGTACCGGCGCCTCCATCGGATCAATCCAGTGCCATTCGGTTGCTTCCTCGATTATGGCGATTTCGCCGTCGTCGGGGCCTCACCCGAACGATTCCTCCGACTCCGGGGCCGGAAAGTCGAGACCCGCCCGATGAAGGGAACCCGTCCCCGCGGGAAGAGCCCCGACGAGGATCGGTACCTGCGGACGGAACTCCTGAGCAGCGTGAAAGAGCAGGCGGAGCTCGTCATGATCGTGGACCTAGAGCGCAATGATTTGGGCCGGGTCTGCAAGTACGGCTCCGTCCGAGTACCAACCCTGCGGGTGCTTGAGACATACGCGACGGTTTTTCAGACGACCGCCAGAATTGTGGGCCAAATGCGGCCGGACCGTGACCGCATCGACCTGATCCGGGCCTGTTTTCCGGGTGGGTCCGTTACCGGGGCGCCAAAGATCCGAGCGATGGAAATCATCGAGGAGCTCGAGCCCACCCGCCGGGGGATTTATACTGGCTCCATCGGATATCTGGACTTCGGTGGAGACCTGGACTTGAACATCGCCATACGCACCATGATTTGTCAGAGCGGCCAGGCGCACTTCCAGGTTGGGGGGGGCATCGTGGCTGATTCGGACCCCGAGGCAGAGTACGAGGAGACGCTTGTGAAAGCCAAGGCACTTATCGAGGCCCTCTTTTCCTGACCCCCAGGGGGCAATCGCACAGCGACGCAAGGACCTCTCAAGAAAACGGTGAACCGTTTACACGGAGGATCGGACGATGGAAAAGGAAAAGAAGCTACCGGTGATCACGGATGACGAGGTGATAAAGCGCCTGGAAAAGGAGCTCCCCGAGTGGTATCTGGAAGGGCGCTGGATCCGACGAAAGTTTAACACTGATGGGTGGCCGACCACTTTGATGCTGCTCAACGCCATCGGCTTTCTGTCAGAGGCAGCCTGGCACCATCCGGATCTCGAGGTAACCTGGGGCAAGGTCTGGGTCAAGCTCCGGACCCATGTCTCTGGCGGCATTACCGACCGCGACTTCGACATGGCCAAGATGATCGAGAAGGCGGCCGTGTGGCGCCCCGAGGAAGGCTCAGCTATGGAAGGGACACCCAACAAGTGGGTGCGGTAGCCGCTGACCGCGTGAGCGGTCAGCTGTCAGCCGTCGGCAGTCAGCAAGAATTCGGACGCATAGATGAG
>JAAXQN010000223.1 GCA_012974305.1 Candidatus Methylomirabilis sp.
GGTACGGCGTTACTCTGGGTCGGCGTTTAGTAGTAGTGTCATCTGGCAGGCAGACAAAGCCGGACCCAGTTACACTGCACCTTGATAGACTCTTAGCTTGCCGAAAATAAGGCGAGATCATCGCGTCAACCCTGACAATCGCGTCGAAGGCGCCGGAGGTCCTCCATGACCCCCGGGAGGGTCCCTGCCTGGTGCCAGCGGTCGAGATCCACCACCAGGGGACCTGCGGTCCCGATCAGGAGCAGGTCTGCGGAAGTCATCTCCCAGATCGTGGTATGGGGGAAGACGGTCTGAAAGGTCCGGATGACCATCCTGAGATCGTGGGGCTGGATCCCGTAGGTGTGAATCCACTGGCACATGATTCCCCCGGGCCTCAGCCTCGCCCGGGCCGCCCGGTAGAATTCGCGGGTAAAGAGGCTGGCCACTCCGGCGATCCACGGGTTGGAGGGCTCGGAGGTAATCACATCGTAGGTCTTGGGGGTACTCAGTAAAAAGTTCCGGCCATCGCCGATGACGATCCGGAGGCGCGGGTCCTGGAGCACCTGATGGTTCTCGGCCGCAAAGAAGGCGGCGGCCTCCATGACCGCCGGTTCGATCTCGACGACCTCGAGCGCCTTGACCGGATGTTGGGCCACGGCACCGGCGGTGATCCCGGCCCCCAGGCCGATGACCAGGACCTGCTCGGGACCGGGGTGCAGGAGGAGGGGAAGGTGTCCCAACATCAACTGGGTATGCATGTCCCCCCTATTACCGGCATCGGCCTTCCCATTGGTCCTCAGGATTCGTCCGTTGCCCATTTGGTGCACGGAGATGGTCGCATGGAGCCCCTCTTTGAAAAAGAGCAGATCGACTGCCCCGGCCTCCTCTTTGAGCGTCAGACCCCTCCTCGCACTTTTGAGATAATCTTGGCCGTAAATGGCCACCCCACTTGCCATGAGATGTGGATCCCAACGGGGAATGAGAAGGGCCAGGATGATGGCAGCGCAGGCTATCGCCGCCCCGATCCTAGCCCTCCAGGCTCGTTCGTCCATCCAGCTCGCCGAAACGAGGAGGGCTCCCATCCCCAGGTTGAGTACGGCCGCCAGGGTCAAGGCCTTTTGCGCACCGATCCATGGAATGAGGAAAAAGCCGGCCAGGAAGGATCCGAAAATCGATCCACAGGTATTGAAGGCATAGAGGGTGCCAATGTTTCCGCCGAGCTGCTGGATGTTCCGGGTGCAGATCTTGACCACACAGGGAAAGGTCGCGCCGATCAAAAGGGTCGGGATGATCATGACCAAGAAGCTCATCGCAAACTGGACACCCTGAAGACCGCGGAAGGAAAAACTGACCAGACCCGCCAGCCGCAAAAAGAGATTCGGAAGCTGATCGAAGAAGGGGAGCATCACCAGGGAAGAGATCCCAATACCGATCTCAAGCCAGCCGAAAGAGCTGGGGCCCAGCTCCTCTTTGTGGCCGAAGAAACGCGAAAAAACATAGCTGCCGCCGGCCAGCCCGATGAGAAAGGTGGCCAACATGGTGGTGAAGGCGTAGACGGAACTACCCAGCACCAGGGCTAAGGCCCTAGTCCAGGCGATCTCGTAAATCATGGAGGCGCCCCCAGAAATGGCAAACATCAGGGCGAGCACGACAGTGAGTCGAAAGTGGAGGCTCCCCACATGCCCCTTGGGCTCGTCCGCTGCCTCCCTGAGGCGGCCAGGCCTCTGGTCTCTCGTCTCCCCCGGTACTTCCGGTAGGCGGCGCGAAAAGGCCAGGGACAGCAGACCAATACTGAGGTTGAGGGTGGCGGTCATCCATATGGTATTGCTGACCCCCGTGACTGGGAGCAGGAAAAAACCGGCGCCGATCGTCCCCACAACGGCCCCTGCGGTGTTCAGGGCATAGAGCGCCCCGACGCCTTGCCCGATCTCTGTCTCCCGTCGTACAAAGTATCGGGTGAGGACTGGCAGGGTCCCACCCATGAGGATCGTCGGGGCCACCAGGATTAAGAACACGAGGATAAACTGAAAGAGGGTGAAGACGAGGAGGTTTTCGCGGCCTCCTTGGTATGCGGTGAGGTAGATCTTTTCGACGAGCTGGAAGAGGAGCGGAGTGCACAGGACATAGAGCCCGATGCCGATCTCCATGAGGCCATACAGATGGACATGCCCCTTCGCTCGATCAGCGACAGGGCCGAGCAGGTAGCTCCCCAGGGCCAATCCGGAAAAAAAGGCAGCCAAGACGGTGGTCACGGCGTAGACGGTGTTGCCAAACACCAGGCCAGCCATGCGAGTCCAGACCACTTCGTAGACGAGGCCTGTCGCTCCCGACAGGAAAAAGCAAGCGAGAAGCGCTGCATGAATTCGGCGAGCTTGAGCAGATGTTGCTTTGCTTTTTGTGGGATTCATGGGGCCTGCCGCCACCGTCGTTTTGGAGCATAAGCTCGGTGTGCAACATGTGTGCCGTATACAAGTGGCTTCCAGAAGGGCATCCATGGCGAATCCACAAGCATCAGGGGGACGACGGACCGTATAATTCAAGGCCTGACACCGGATTGCTTCAAGACCTGACACCGGATTGCTTCCTTACCCGGAGCAGTACCGGTGGAGTAGCCTCCGCTATTACGTGACCGAAAAGGGAAGGCCCGCCTGGCTAGATACCCAGACGATTCTGGATTACTTCAGCGGGTGGCGAAAGGCGTTCTTAGCGTTTATGCGTGAGCAGCCCGAGAAGGAGCTTGTCACGTTTTACGACTCGGAGCGGGGAGGCCCGATTTTGGGGACAGAGAAGTTTAAGGCGTGGATCAAATCGCGGAAGGACCTTCGGCAGGTTGATCGGGAAATTCCCGAGCGGCGGCATCTGGCGGTGGACCTCGACGCCTGTGTCCGAGCCGTAGCTCAGGTGTATGGCGTGAAGGAGAGCCTGCTGGTGAGCTCGCGGCGGGGGGGAACCAACCTCGCCCGACAGGTCGCCATGTATGTATGTATGTCGGGAGGTCGGCGGCTATAGCCATCGCGAGATTGCGCAGCGCTTACAGGCGCGGAGCTATTCGACCGTCAGCTCAGCGTGTGCGATGCTGCAGAAACAGCTGGCTGACGACAGGATCCTCCGAAAGCAGATAGAGAAGATCCGCCATGAGTTACTGGCCAATTATGGACAACAAGCGACTTGGCCCCTTGGCTCCTCCGCAATGGACGCGCCATGACCTTGCTACGATAACACAACAAATGTTATAATTCAAGACCTGACACTGGATTGTGGGTCCTGTGACACCGGATTGAGAATGGCCCGTCAGGTTCACAGGGAGAGCGAGGGAGGATCAGACGAGGAA
>JAAXQN010000258.1 GCA_012974305.1 Candidatus Methylomirabilis sp.
CAGGTATGTGAGGAGGTTTTGGACAAACCGGTTGCCGTCCCTCCATCCATTCTGAAGCTCTCGACCGAGATCAAGGGCAACACCCACCACGGTCCCCTGCCCTACTCGCTGCTCGGCGATCAAAGGTGAAGGGAACCCAGTCCCCCCACCAGCGTACTGGGCAATTTCTACTGCGCCGGCCTTGGGATTGAGATCATTGAAAGATCCCACAGTCCGAAAAGTCACCCCCCGTAGGATCGGATGATCCGGCTGAATCGGGATAACCTCCTTGAAGGGAACGGAATGCCAGTCATCCCTGGCTCGGATCTCGAAGGGGACAAAGGCTGCCATTGGCTGGTACCCGCCGCTCCCGTAGGCATTGGGGCCCCCTGTGATCAGGAGGGAGCCTCCCTGGTCGAGGAACTCTGTGAGGTGTTCCTGTACAGCCCCAGGCAATTGGTTATAGGGGATATTCGAGAGAATCACCACGGCAAACTCCACGAGGTCGCGATCCCCGAGTTCATTCGCAACCTCGGACCCCGTGACTGCTTTGGCGGGGACGTAGGAGCCATCCCCCAGCGCCAAGACGAGTTTCGTGGGCTCTGCCGTCGCGGAGTACAACCAGAGGCTAACACCCAGGAGCACGCCGATTACTATGCGGATTGGTTTTTTTCGCGACATTTCGCACACCTCCGTGACAGTATCTTAGCGGAAAATCAGCGCCAGGAAAAGAAGAAACGCACCCCAAAGGGGTGCGTTTCACACTGTGCGGGTTCCGTCGTTTACCGCTGGGCCCGGGTAGGGGTGTCAATGATCGTGGGGGTGATAAAGAATAGCAGCTCAACGGTCCTAGGCTTTAGATCTTCGGTTCGGTTCTTGAAGAGCCACCCCAGGACCGGAATATTGCCGAGGAAGGGGACTCTCTTCTCGCTGACGCCCGTCTCTCGCTTCCGGACCCCCCCGATGACGACGGTCGAGCCATCCTCGACTAAGAGACTGCTCGTAGCCTCGGCTCTATTGAACGAAAAGGCGAAACCACCTGCAAAGGTGATTTCTTCTCCCTTACTGTCATCCGTGACTTTGATTTTCATAGAGACCCGCCGATCGGCAGTGACGTGGGGAACGACCGTGAGGCTCAGAACCGCCTCCTTGAAAGTTACCGTGGTTCGGCCCGAAGAGTCGACCGTGGTAAAGGGGATTTCCTGCCCCTGCTTGATCACCGCTTCCTCATTGTCCAGGGCCACGATCCGGGGCGTGGACAGGGTTCGCGCGAGCGCCTCATCTTCCAGGGCGGTAAGCTGGGCTTGGAGTCTAAATGTATCGTTTATCTTCCCCAGGACGACCCCGAACGCGCCGGCGGGGCCCGGAATCGGCAGGTTGACCGCTGCCGGGACGCCGGCGGTCACCGCCGGTGTTGGACCTCCAGTAGTTCCGGCCGTAGACATATTAAACCCTTGTGAGCCGAAGAGCTGAGAGAGAACAAACGGGTCTGCGCCCGTGCGCCCGTCTGTATGGGTGTTTTGGAAGCCCCACTGGATGCCGAGGGAGCGGGTGTGCGATGAAGCGACGGTCACGATCCGGGCCTCGATCATCACCTGCGGGGTCGGCGTATCCAGTTCCCGCAACACGATCTCCATCTGCTCGATATTGGATGAAGTGTCCCTGACGAGGAGTTTGGCTGTCCGATCGTCCACCGAGATGCTCCCGCGCTTGCTCTTGATCTTATTCAGGCTGTCTACGATCTTCTTCGGGTCGGCGTAGTTCACCGGAATAATCTTGGTCGTGAGCGGTGCGACCGGCGCCTCCATCTCATCCACGAGTTCTTTGCGGCGCTCATCCCTCTCCTTGCGAATGGCGGACAGCTTGGCCACCCGGATGATGTTGTCCTCCCGGACGAAGCCAAGCCCATTGATCCGCAAGATATTGTCGAGCGCCCGATCCCAGGGGACATCGACCAGGCGGACCGTCACTTTCCCCTTGACTTCCTCTCCGGCCACAATATTCTGACCGCTCACTTCCGCGATGATCCGAAGCAGGTTATTGACATCGGCATCTTTGAAGTCCATGGAGAGGCGGGCAATCTCCGGCTCAGCGAGGGCCTCTGGAAGAACGACCATCACCGGTGCGACCGGAACAGGGGGAGGAGCAACAACAGGAGTAACAGGCGCAGGTTGCACGACGAGGGGCTCCGGAGATGGTTGAGGAGGGGCTGCCACGGCAGTCACTCCCTGGAGTGAGAGGATGATGCCTTGGGGAGTCTGGACTGACTCGTGGCGCACCTTTCCTTTCAGATCCACAACGATCCGGACCACCTTCTCTGGCTCGAGGCTGTCCTGGGTCGATCGGATGCGCTGCACTGGTCCTGGTAACTGCCTGACGTCGAGAACTTTGGCAGCCTTCGGATCAATAACCGCACCGCTCACGTCCACAACGAGACCCGGAGGCGTACCGGTTTCGGATACGTCAAAGGTGACTTCTCCGCTGGTCCGGATGAGCAGTTTGGCCTGCCCATTCTGGGGCCGGTAGTCAATGCTGTGTACCTGTCCCTCCTCCTCTTCCAGGGGCGGCGCGGACAACTCCACCTCTGGTTCGACCTCGGAAGCAGCCTGTGCGATCGCCGGAGGGTCGGGCTTCTCCGCCACGAGTGCAGCCTCCCCGATCGCAACTTGCAATTCATTAGGAGCCGTATCGACTTGGTAGGGTAATTTGGTGGTCAAATCAACGACGATCCGGACGATCTTGACGGGCCGGGTCTTATACTGAGAACTCCTGATTTGCCTGATCGGTCCCTCGGCTTTCAATGATTTGGGGACCGCGTGGATCGCGTTGGGGATATCGATCACCACCCGGGGTGGGTCAGGAAGAGCGAAGGATTCATAACTTTCCACTTTATGGTCGGTCTTGATCAGAACGATCACGGATTCCGGGCCGACCCCTCCCAATTCGACACCGGTCACCCGGTTGGGAGCGGCAGTCGGGGTGGCCGCATGGGCCAGTGCCGCTCCTGGCGCGGTCGGAACCAATACGGTGGGCATCACAATCCATGAGAACGTGACCACCCCCACCAAAACCCCTACGCCCCACCGGGAGGTCTGGGAGGTCGTTTCCCGCTCCATTATCTTCCCTCCTTTTTCTCGAGCTCTAGCCTAATCGTTCGGACCCGTGGCCGGCCGGCCACCTTCCGACCCTTCATCTCAATGAGGACTGCATCTTTCGTGATTTCCTTCACCCGCGCGTCAGGGCCCAGGCGGTCGTTTACCCTCAAAATGCTGTCTCTTATACACATCT
>JAAXQN010000150.1 GCA_012974305.1 Candidatus Methylomirabilis sp.
ATCCTCGGGTTCGGACGACTTTAGGGCCCGGAGCGGATCCTTGTTGGATAGGATCTTACTTGCTAGAACCGGACAGGGTCCGGATGTAAACAACGATGTCCTCGATCTGTTGGTCGCTCAGAATCCCGCCCCATTTAGGCATGAAAGGTGATTTGCCGACGGCCTCGCCACCCTGCTTGATCGTGTTGAAAATCTGCTGAGCTGTGAGCTTCCCCATATAATCCGCGTCGGTGTGGTCACGCGGCTTGACCGGCGCTTTCTGGGTCATGACCTCAAGATAAGAATCCGAGATGAGCTGCAGCCCCATGGTGATCAGGGAGTCATGAATCCTCCGCTGCTTCTCCAATTCTTCCTCGTGCTGGTACTCCGGCGGCAGGGTGTACTCCATCTGCCGGAACCGGTAGTCGTGCATCCTGGTCGCGTACACGTGGCTCCCCACCAGATCGCTCCCGAATGCCTTCCCCAGAGCAACGGCAAGGTCGATGGCGGTATTGGAACCCTCGGAGTTATCCACCGGGACGTAGATTGTCTTATACATAGATGATTGCTTCTTCTCGGCGTGAATCCATGTGGCCCCCCGCTCTACGCCTGTGAGAGGGAAGTTCAGCGATTGGTGAGCATGCTGCGGGGAGTGAGATTTTGGTCCCCCCTTGTATCCCGATTCACAATTCCTTGTCAAGACCAAGCATTCCCCAAACACAGAAAACGCCGCCCTCCTGTCGAGGAGAGCGGCGTTCACACCAGTGAGACTCTAATCTATGTGCCCGGCGCTACCAATTGACCAGACTGGAGTCGCCCTTATAGAGAGACCGGATGTAGGCGAGGACCTTCCAGGTCTCTTCCTCCTTCATCACCTTACCGAAGCCCAAGGGCATGGTTTGCTCAGGAATCTGCCCTCTAATCAACTTGAAAAGGGTCTCGTCGTCGCTGCCAAACGTCCACTCATCGTCAATAAGAGGGCGGCCCATCCCCCCTCCCCCTTTTTTTCCGTGGCAACCACTACAGCCATACAAAAAGTAAAGTTGCCGCCCTTCCTTGATCGCCTCGGGGTTCCCCGTGAAGGGGTTGAGCTTCTTCGGCTCTGCCTGATCTTGAGCCCCTACAAAGCCGAGATGCCCACCGAGCACAAGCCCCAGCGCTACCGAGCCGATCAGCCAGATCCTCCGCATCATTCCTCCCTCTTAAGGGTGCTCCTCCAGCTCCCGTATCGGTGTCCGACCAGAGTGTCTCTTGCGGTTTCTCCTTACCGACGGTCTCCTCTCCCGTGACGATGAGGATAATGTGGACGTGATCTTCTCACGCCCCGCTCGGAGCATGAACGGCCAAGAGGGGCACGCCATACTCCTCCAGAATCTGCCTAATCTCGGCCTGTTTCCTGCTCAGCACTTCCTCCAACTGGGCTTTGAGCTCGTTGTTGCCTCTTTTAACCCCCATCGAGATGGCAAAGGTCATAGGCAGGTGGGGGTCACCTCCTTTGAGTGGCACCACCTCGAGGGAGGAGACACCATGTTTCTTGACGTAGTATCCGACGATCGGCCCCCAGAGCAGGGCCACGTCGATCTCCCCGCTGACAAGGTCTCTCACGGGCTTGCCCAATTGTTCCTCCGGGTGATCCCAATCATAAAAGAGGGAGTACTGGACGAGGTTGTCACCGACTATCCCTCTTTTCGCGAGGGCGTGATGGGGAGGGCTGTTGGTATAGACGCCGATCCGAACCTTTCTCAAGATCGGATCATCCAGGGATCTGATCTGGAAGTCGCGAGTATTTAGATGCGCAATAACATAGCCGGTGCGGTAATAGGGTTTAGTCCAGAGAACCCGCTCATACCCCGTCGGAATCCCGATCAAAACATCGCAGAGCCCTGCGCTGAGCGTCCGCCGCACCAGGCCCCGCTGGTGTGGCCACCAGTAGTAGCTGAGCTTTGCGCCCAACTCCCTGGAGGTCATCTCGGCGATCCTGTTCTCGAACCCTTCCTGCTCCTTGTTCGAGAAGGGGAGATTATTCGGATCGGCACAAACCCGCAACTTCTCCACTTCGCCTGCGCCCACCACATAAGCAGACGATAGCACGATAAGGAGCAATCCCGCGAGGCATAGAAACTTACGCCCCATCGCCCTCTCTCCGGCTACGAGGTTTTCACTCCACCTGCTCCTGTTTCGATTAGACGTCGCAACCGCCTCCCCCATTCAGCGCATCACATGCTGCCCACTGAGACCGGTTCGAGAGCGCCCGGCCAAAAAATCACCCCGCCGCAGCGGGGTGATCATTTGGCAATGAGTGCTGGGAAAGGGACCCGGCGCCGGGAGCCCGTGGGCTTACAGGCCAAACACGTACAGCATACCGCCCTTGGTCGTGGCTTTATCCAGACCGGCCCCGTAGGCGACCCCGACCGCGCCCAGCGCGCCAAAAGGATCGTCCGAGGGAATGTCGAGCGAGACCGGAGCGCCGAACCAGCCTCCGACCCCGGCATAGACGGCCACGTACTGCTTGCCGTCAGGCCCGAGGAAGGTCATCGGCGCCGCGACGATCCCGGAGCCCACCTTTTGCTTCCACAGCACCCGGCCCGAGCGGGCATCCACCGCCTTGAACCACCCGTCCATGGTCCCGTAAAAGACCACATCGCCCGCGGTCGCAAGAGTGCCGCTCCAGGCCGGGAAGGGCTCCTTGATCCCCCACACTCTTTTCCCCTTGGTGGCATCCCAGGCAATCAACTCCCCAAGGTGGCCACCCCGGCCCGGGAACATCAGGACGTTCGCACCAACATAGGGTGCCCCCGCCGTGTACTTCTGCTCGAATCCCTCATAGTTCATGCACATGTTGTTGGTGGGGACGTAGAACAGCTTAGTCCGCGGGGAGTACGAGGCCGGCTGCTGGTCCTTCCCCCCCATGGCGCAGGGACAGATGTCCTTCGTGTCCACGCCCTGCTTGGTCCGCTTCGCCGGCACCTCGATCGGCCGCCCCGTCTTCTTGTCGATCCCCGTCGCCCAGTTCACGAACACGAAGGACTCGGCCACCAGGAGCGTCCCGTTGGTCCGGTCCAGCGTATAGCCAAAGCCGTTCCGGTCAAAGTGGACCAGGGTTTTGTACTTCTTCCCCCGGATCTTCTGGTTGACGAGAATGTGCTCATTGACCCCGTCGAAGTCCCAGGCATCGTGGGGGGTCATCTGGTAGGCCCACTTCGCCCGCCCGTCGTCCGGATCCCTGGCCCAGATCGTCATCGACCACTTGTTGTCACCTGGCCGCTGCGTGGGGTTCCAGCTCCCGGGGTTCCCGGTCGAATAGTAAAAG
>JAAXQN010000198.1 GCA_012974305.1 Candidatus Methylomirabilis sp.
CAATCGGCCCCCCCATGGCCCCCATTGCAGCCCCCATCATCATGGAGTTCATCACTGGGTCTGGTCCCGAGGAGAGCCCGGCCGAGACGTTCACGCCGCCGCTGCCACCGCGAGACCCAGTCCCCGAGGTGGCGCACCCGCCGATCAGTAGCCATACGATCGGAACAACCCAGAAGCGTTGACGCCTCATCGTGGTGTCCCCTCGCCGTTCTTAAAAGAGCTTGAAGCTATATGAGCACTCAGCTCTGAGCAGCCGGCACGAGGAACTCTTGGGGAAAAGGACTTGAACCTCATAGCTGACCGCTGATGGCCGACGGCTGACAGCCGACAATGTGCTGACAGCTGACCGCTGATAGCTTACTGCTGTCCTTGCTGACTGCTGACAGCTGGCTGCGGACTGCTTTGCTCTACGGTCGCCGGTTGGGGAGACACACCCGACCCCTGATCGGTCAGGACCTCCTTTGCGCTCACCCGGCCCCTCCGGAAGCGATACCGGACATCAGGTTGACCATCGAAGTTGAGGTCTTCCTCCTGGGTGACCTTCGCCCCGTTTCGATAGAAGACCCAAAGATCCGGCCTTCGGTCCCCGTTCGTGTCGACCTCCTCCCGAAGTAGCTGTTCCCCTTTGAAGTACCGAGTGAGATCCCGAATGCCGTTGGTCTTGGTAGAGATCTCCTGACGGACCGGCTTGCCGTTTTGGAACCCTGTAATCACATCCGGCTCGTCACCGGGGTGGTTAAACTCGACCTGTCGTCGAATCTTCCCCTTTTCGTAATATGCAATGAGGTCCGGTTTGCCCCGTCCTTGACGGTCCTCTTCCCGCCGGATCAGACTCCCCCGTTCATAGTAATAGATGAGCGTGGGCTTGCCAATCCCCTTCGGATCCTCCTCCTGTCTGACCAGCTTTCCGTCGGCGTAATGGGCGATGAGCGTGGGCTTGCCGATCCCCTTGGGATCTTCCTCGTGCCTGACCAGCTTTCCGTCAACGTAATGGGCCCAGACATCTGGCTTGCCATCCCGGTTGGTATCGACCTCACGCCGGACGAGCTCACCGTTGGCATCGAAGAAGGTCCAGAGGTCTATGCGACTATCGCCGTTCTTGTCCTCCTCTTGTCGAGTGAGTGTGCCTCCTTGGTAGAGGCTCACCAGGCGGGGCGTGCTCTTGCCTGCGCGAAACTCCTCCTTCCGGATGACATTGCCTTGCGGGTCATAGATCTCTCGCACGGTAATTCTGCCATCCCGATTCCCCGCCTCTTCCTTCCGCGCGAGCTTGCCCTTGGTGAAAAAGAGGAAACGGTCCGGCTTGCCATCCCGGTTTAGGTCCTGTTCATACCGATCGGGTTTACCACGACTGTAGTACCGCCAAGAGTCCACTTGGCCATCAAAATCGGTATCCTTCCAAGCCCGGTTCACCTGTCCTTGGGACCCGAGAAAGTACCAGATATCGGGTTTGCCGTCCCCGTTAGTATCCACCTGCTGCTTATCCAGTTTCCCCCGAAGATAAAAGGACCACACCTCCACCTTCCCGTTGAAGTCCCGGTCCTCCTCCTGTCGGTCGATCTGGCCCTTGACATAGAAGGTCCAGACATCGATCTTGCCATCGTTGTTTGTGTCGACCTCCTGGCGGGCGACTTGTCCCTCGTCGTCGTAGTGGAAGACCGCCTTCGGCTTGCGAGGCGCGGCCGAGGTCAGGGCGACCATCACCAGGAGTATCGGGAGGGAAAGTATCCATCGAGCAGGCCGCATGTATGATCCAAATTTGGCTGCATCGTTCATCATCGGATCGTCACCGTGAAGATCAGCGTCAGTGGCTGTCCGACCAGGGCTCGAAACTTCTCCGGGATCGGGGGAAAAGGCGATGCCCGGTCCATGGCATCTGCCGCGCTCGCGTTGAGCTCAGCATTGGTGGACCGGACGACCTGAACCCCACGGGCCGCCCCCACCCGGTCCAGACTGAACCGAAGCGAGACTTTGTGGACGCCCCGGACCTTTTCAGGATAGCGCCAGGCCGCAAACACCCGGCGTTTGATCAGTTCAAAATATTCCGTGAAGTCCGGATCAGAAGTGTCGATGAGCTCCAAGGCCGCTCCCGGGGTTGTCTGGGGTCTTCCCGCTTTCAAAAAGCGCTCCGGGACCACGACGGGCCCGGTGGGCTGCTGAAATCCTGTGACCGTCGTCTCGCCGAGTTCTGTCGGCACAGAGGGTGTAGGGCTCACCGAGGCCGTCGCGCTGGGAGCGGGGAGTGGAGCGATCTCAGTCGGGACCTCTGCAGGTGCCGAGGGGGGTGGAGCGGTGAATGATCGAGGAACCTCTCTCGGTGGTCCCCCCGGGACGGGTTCAGCCTCAAAGGGTTTCACCGGCATCGGCAGGAGCCCCTTTTCAGGTAGCACGCGTTCCGGAGAAGGGGTCTGCGACTTCGGCGCAGTGAGCGTCTCTCTGGGGACTGTCTTAGGAAGTGGCTTGGCGACGTGCGGTTTGACCATGGCGACCTTGGGAAGGGTCTTGGGAGTGAACTTGGGCTTTGCCACTTGCTTTGGTGGAGTTGGCTTGGGTTGTGGAACGGACTTGGGTTTCGGCTTCTGACGCGGTTTCTTCTGCGCTGTCCGTTTCTTTGCTTGGCGGAGCGGTTTCTGCTTGCGCGCGCGGGCCGGCGCTTGAGCCTTGGTCTCGAGGATCCGGACACTGATGGGGGGGCGCTCGGCTAGAGAGAGGGTCTGGGCAGCCAAGAGATAAATGAGAAGGAAAATGAAGAGATGGATCCCTACGGACATGAAAACAAAGGGATCTAAGTGGCTGCTCTCGGGCAGGCCGGGAACGGGAGGTCCTGAGAACCGGCGGCGGAATCGGTTATACGCCGAAAGGAGCCGGCTCTGCTCCCAGCCGCTCAGCCACGTCTCGAGCCTCCCGGTGAGCCTCTCCCCAACGCCACCAAGGCCTTTCCATCTCTTCCCGTGCGCCACTGCAGCACTCCCTTAGCGGAAATCACCCTCGGTAAAGTGGAGTGTCCAGCCGCTGCCTCGCGGATCCACCTGGACTGTCCGGTCGTACCGCCCGACCGTTCGGGTCCCGAACTGCGTTTCGACGTAAGCCCGGGCAATGATTCGATGGGGACCCAGGTCCAGGTTTTGCGGCTGGGACTGCTGGGCGTTTAACACGATGCCCGCGGCACCTTCCAAATCCTTGGGGTCGGCGTCAACGTAGATCTCGAGCCGCCATCGCGTGCCGTTGACGAACTTTCCCACGGTGGGGTCTATGGTTCCGGCGGCCGGGTTATACGTTCCGGACCCCGGCTGAGCGGCCCGCGCTGCCGCCGTGGACTGGGTGGATGTGGATGCGGCTGAAGTGGGGGGGTTGTCCGTTTCCGCCCGCTCGTTCTCGATGGCCCCACCTACCATCGCCCCGGTTAGGGCCCCGAGACCCATCCCGGCGGCCGCGGCGGTCGCGGTGTTGCCTCCGGTGCCGGCTGCGATGAGTGATCCTGCTATCGCGCCCAGGGCGGCCCCGGTCAGGGCCCCCTGCTCCTGAGAGGTGGGCGGCCGGTTCGCACAGGCACTGACGAGGGCAACGGCAGCGATGAGACTCATCAATTTCCGCATCACCTTTCCCTCCTTACCGCGTTCGCCGCCCGTCTCTTGGTTTATCTTCTGAGCTGGGGCCTCATCTCCCTACCATGTTTGACGGGTTGTCGAGGGCTTTATTTCACATTCCTGTATCGCAGTGAACATCCAGAGTCCTCGGGAAATTCCCGCCGGCCCGCAGGTCCGCGGTCCCCCGACAATGGTGCACCTGCCTCTGACACGATCCCCATCGATGAATGGCTGTTCATGTGCATCACGGCTTCGGGGACAGAAACGCCTCCCGACTCGTCTCCTGCCCGCGCATCTCTGGCCATGGGGGCGCCAGCGTTGGCGGGGGTAGAGGAGCGAGAGCATACGTGCGAGAGTCCTTGGTGCCGAAGGGGGGACTCGAACCCCCACGGGTTACCCCACACGCCCCTCAAGCGTGCGCGTCTACCAATTCCGCCACTTCGGCACGGGCTTTATTATTTTAGTTTTACAGGGGAAGATGTCAACGAGAAAATTGCCAGAAGCCGTGCAAGGACAGGCTTTTGAAGGGCTTGCGGGGCCGCGGCTATTGATCGGGGCATGGTTGCGTATTGGCCGTGCCGGAACGGGCCTAGAGGATGCATATTGGTCGAGGGATGGGGCTAGTGCCGCACCAACTATTTCTCACTAACACATTTATCTCTGGTGTGGCACTTCCGCTAGTCCCGAACGCCTTCGGGATTCGGCGCTCGGCGCTTGCCTCGCTGAGCACCCCCCAGGCGTAGGGGAGCCTCTCCCCTACAACCCCTCAGTGCCCCTGGAGAAGCTCGCGGTGTTTAGGAAGAATAAGTTGGAGGGGCACTAGTCCTGTGAAAGGTTGTCGGGGCGCTCGGGTGGGGGGAGGTGTCTGGCCACCTCCCGACACAGTTCCCGGGTATCGATGGGTTTTGCGATGTAGCCGCTGCACCCGGCCTCGAGGATCCGTTCCCGATCTCCCTTCATGGCGTGGGCGGTCATGGCAACGACGATGATGTCCTTCTTCCTCGAGTCCTGCTTCAAGGTTCGGGTGAGCTCGAGCCCGTCGAGCCCGGGGAGCTGGATGTCCATGAGAATGAGATCGGGTAAGGCCTCTTTGAGGACCTGCAAGGCCTCGGCCGCCGAGTCAACGCCGCACACCTGGTATCCGCTGGACTCCAAAACATCACGGGCCAGCTCCATATTCATGGAGTCATCTTCAACAATGAGAATATTTCCCATGGCATGCTCCGTCAGTGATTCCTTGTGTAGCAATCCTTATGCCACAGCGAGAGGTGCTTCATCGCCGGATCCGGGGGGCAAATATCTGATTGACTTTTGTTCAGATCGCTGGTATGTAAAAACACCTATTTTTCGCGTGAGAGAGGGGTGAAGGACGATGTCGATGGAAGACAAACTCAAGGAGCTTCGGCGGCGGAAGGAAGCAGCGCTAGCCGGCGGAGGCCCCGAGCGGATCGAACGGCAGCACAAGGCGGGAAAACTCACCGCGCGGCAACGCATAGATCTGCTGCTCGATCCGGGAAGCTTTACCGAACTCGATATGCTCGTCACCCACCGGTGTACCGATTTCGAGATGGAGAAGCAAAAGATCCCGGGGGATGGCGTAGTCACGGGTTACGGCACCATTGATGGCAGGCAGGTCTATTTCTTTGCATACGATTTTACTAACCTCGGCGGATCATTGAGCGTGACCAATGCGCAAAAGATCTGTAAGGTCATGGACCTCGCGGTGAAGATGGGCGTTCCCCTCATCAGCCTCAACGACTCCGGAGGGGCCAGAATTCAGGAGGGGGTCGACTCCCTGGCCGGCTATGCCGACATCTTCTTGCGGAACGTCCTGGCCTCGGGGGTGATCCCCCAGATTACCGCGATCATGGGACCCTGCGCCGGGGGGGCTGTCTATTCTCCCGCCCTGATGGACTTCACCATCATGGTGAAGGGGACGAGCTACATGTTTGTCACCGGGCCGGATGTCATCAAGACCGTCCTGCAAGAGGAGGTGACCTTCGAAGAGCTCGGAGGGGCGATGACCCACAATGCCACCTCCGGGGTCGCCCACTTCGCTGTGGATTCAGAAGAGGAAGCGATACTCGCCATCCGCGAGCTCCTCAGTTTTCTCCCCCAGAACAACCTCGAGGAAGCGCCTCGACGGCCCACGACCGATGACCCCCACCGGATGGACGAAGCCCTGAACGCGCTTGTGCCCGACAATCCCAACAAGCCGTATGACATGAAGGAGCTGATTCGATTAGTCTTCGATGACCGCTATTTCTTCGAGGTCCAGGAGCATCTCGCCCAGAACATCATTGTGGGATTCGCCCGGCTGGACGGCCAGACAGTGGGCATCGTCGCCAACCAGCCGATGGTGCTGGCAGGCTGCCTCGACATCAACTCGTCCATCAAGGCCGCCCGGTTCATCCGCTTCTGCGATTGTTTCAACATTCCCATCATCACCTTGGAGGATGTTCCCGGGTATCTCCCAGGCACCAGCCAGGAACACGGCGGGATCATCAAGCATGGAGCAAAGCTCCTCTTCGCTTATGGCGAGGCCACGGTGCCGAAGCTCACGGTTATCGTCCGCAAGTCGTACGGCGGTGCCTATTGCGTCATGGGGTCCAAGCACATGCGGGCCGATTACAATCTGGCCTTTCCGACGGCGGAGATCGCCGTGATGGGGCCCGAGGGAGCGGTGAATATTCTCTTCCGGCGGGAATTGAGCAAGGCGACCGACGCCGATGCCTTCCGGGCTGAGCGGGTCGAGGAATTCAAGGATAAATTTGCAAATCCGTACGTGGCGGCAGAGAAAGGGTACGTCGACGACGTGATCGAGCCGAAGGAGACCCGTCCGAGGCTGATTAGTGCCCTGCGGTTGACGGCCACCAAACGGGACACCAATCCCCCGAAAAAGCACGGCAACATCCCCCTCTAGCGCGCTTCCCGCGCTCGTTCACAGTTCACAGTTGACAGTCGGACAGGAGCGAGCGATTGAAGTTCATTCGAGGTGATAAAATGTGTGATGCTGTCAAGAAAAACCGACGGAGCATTATCTGTGAACCGTGAACCATGTTTAGAAAGATTTTGATTGCCAATCGCGGAGAGATCGCGCTGCGGGTCATCCGGGCCTGCCGGGAGATGGGGATCGGGACGGTGGCGATCTACTCCGATGCCGACCGCTCGGCGCTGCACGTGCGGAAGGCAGATGAGGCCTATTGGGTGGGTGCATCTCCCTCGGCCGAGAGTTACCTCCGGGTGGATCGGATCCTTGAGATTGCCCGGCAGAGTCAGGCTGAGGCCATCCACCCCGGCTATGGTTTTCTCGCGGAAAATCCCACCTTTGCCGAGGCCTGCGAACAGGCAGGGTTCGTCTTCATCGGCCCCTCCTCCGAAACCTTGAGACTGTGTGGGTCCAAGACCGCCTCGCGCCGCCTCGCCAAGCAAGTCGGGGTGCCGACCGTGCCCGGGACCGACCAAACTCTGCGCGATGAAGAGATCCTCCCGCGGGCACAGGAGATCGGCTTTCCGCTCCTCATCAAGGCCGCAGCCGGCGGCGGGGGAAAGGGGATGCGGATTGTCGGGGAAGAGGCGGAACTCCAGTCGGCCATTCGGGCAGCCCGCTCGGAGGGGCAATCCTCTTTCGGTGACGATGCCATCTTCGTTGAGAAGTATCTGACCCGTCCGCGGCACATCGAGATGCAGATTCTTGCCGATGCCACGGGTCACACGCTCTATCTCGGAGAGCGTGAGTGTTCCCTGCAGCGCCGGCATCAAAAGGTCGTGGAGGAAGCCCCCTCTCCCTTTATGACGCCAGACCTCAGGCGGCGGATGGGGGAGGCCGCGGTGGCTTTGGCCAAAGGTTGCCGCTACCAGAATGCGGGGACCGCGGAGTTCTTGGTTGATACCGACCGGAATTTTTATTTCTTGGAGATCAACGCCCGCCTGCAGGTGGAACATCCGGTGACCGAGCTCACCACGGGGATCGACTTGGTCAAGAGCCAGGTGCGGATCGCCGCCGGAGAGTCCCTCTCCCTGCGTCAAAAGGAGGTGCAGCCGCGGGGCCATGCGATCGAGTGCCGGATCTATGCTGAGGATCCGACCAACCGCTTTGCTCCCTTCCCCGGAAGGATCACCCTCTATCGACCCCCGGGTGCGCCAGGCATCCGGAATGACAGCGGGGTCTACGAGGGATTTGAGGTGCCGATCTATTACGATCCCCTGATATCCAAGCTCGTCGCCTGGGGGAAAGATCGGCCCGAGGCCATCAGCCGGATGCGGCAGGCGTTGCAAGATTATCTCGTTGCCGGGATCAAGACCACGGTCTCTTTCCTCTTCGAAGTCATGTCGGACCCTCGGTTCGTGGAGGGAGACATGGATACCACATTCATCGACACGTTTTTGGCGCAGCAGGAGGGCGGCGAGCCCCGCCACAAGGACGTCGCAATCGTGGCCGCCGCGATTCATGCACACATTGCCGAGCAGGAGCGGAGGCCCGCAACCCCCGTAGGCCGGGGTGTCGCTGGATCCGCGTGGACGCTCGCGGCCCGTCGCGAAGGACTGAGAGGGCGATGACCGACGACCGAGTACCGACTACCGACGACCGAAAAAACTTTCTGGTCATTTGCGGTCAACGGTCATCGGTGATCGGTCATCGATTCCTTGCGGTCATCGGAGACCCATTACTCGAAGTTTCCCGAAATCTGGCGTACATGGATGCTGAATTACATCAGGATCTTTACAAAGACTGCAATGATGTAACAATGATGCTCAATCGATTCATCGGTGCTCTGAACAAGTAGCTTTATCGGACATCGGTCGTCGGTCATCGGACATCGGGTATCGGGTGATGCAGTACATTGCTGAGAGTGACGGACGCGAGTATCGCATCGAGGTGGCAGAGCCGGAAGGATCCATTTTTCGGATCTCTGTGGACGGGGTCACCTGGGAGGTGGACTGCGTCAGGATCTCGGACCGATGCTACTCCCTCCTGGTGGACGGTACCTCCTACGAAGTCGACATCATCAAAGGGGTGAGTCCCTATACGGTGGGGGTCCACGGGGAGCTCCACGATGTGGAGGTGCTGACCGAACGGGAGAAGCGTATAAAGGCGATCACCCGGAAGGCGGAAGAGGGTCCGGAAGGGCGACAGATCATCATCGCCCCGATGCCCAGCAAGGTGGTGCGGCTCTTGGTCGGTGTGGGGGACCAGGTCGGTGCCGGCGATAGCATTATTGTGGTCGAGGCCATGAAGATGGAGAATGAACTCCGCTCAGCCGGACCCGGTACCGTGCAGGAGATTCGAGTCAAGGAGGGTGAGGCGGTTGCAGGGGGGCATCCCCTCGTCGTCATCGAGTAAGCCGATGACCGACGACCGTAATCCGATGACCGTGAGAAACAACAAGCATTTTCCGGTCGTCGGTAGTCGGTTAAGGGTCATCTGTCGTCGGTGGTCGGTCATCGATGATGGCGTTTGACTTTGAAAAACTCGATGTCTATAAACGAGCTGTGCAGTTTATCTTGAATGTCTATAAAGCCACAGAAAAGTTTCCCAGGGACGAGCTGTACGGATTGACGTCCCAGCTTCGGCGGGCTGCTGTTTCAGTTGCCACGAACATCGCCGAGGGAAGTGGCCGCCATCATAAAAAGGAGCATCAGCAATTCTTGAGGATGGCCAGATCTTCGTGCTATGAATGCGTCCCGTTGCTCGAAGTCAGTCGAGACCTGGCATACATGAATGCGCAAACATACGATTCGCTATACAAAGATTGTAATGAACTCGCTATGATGCTCAATCGTTTCATCAGTGCTCTAGGCAAGTAGCTTTTTCGGTCATCGGTGATCGGTCATCGAGTCTTTGCGGTCGCCGGCCATCGGGTTCTTGCGGTCATCGGTCGTCGGTCATCGGTCAACGAGGAGTATGGTGGTGTCTAGCGAAGAGCGGGAACGCATCGAGCAGGCGCGGAAGGCCTGGGAAGAGCAGACGGTGAAGAAAACGTTGGCGAAGGCGCCCGAGCGGCAAGAGGAGTTCGAGACCCACTCGGGAATACCGGTCGAGCGCCTCTACACCCCTCTCGATCTCGCCGAATGGGAGTACCGGTCGCAGCTCGGGTTTCCTGGGGAGTATCCGTTCACCCGGGGTGTCCAGCCCACCATGTATCGCGGCCGCCTCTGGACGATGCGGCAGTACGCCGGCTTCGGGACGGCGGAAGAGACCAATCGCCGGTTTCGGTATCTCTTGGAGCAGGGCCAGACCGGCCTGAGCGTCGCCTTCGACCTGCCGACCCAGATCGGCTACGACTCCGACGCACCCGAGGCCCATGGAGAGGTGGGCAAGGTGGGGGTCGCCATCGATTCGCTCGAGGATATGGAACGCCTCTTGGATGGCATCCCTCTGGGTCGGGTCAGCACCTCCATGACGATCAATGCCACCGCCGCCATCTTGCTCAGCATGTACGTGGCGGTGGGAGAGAAGCAGGGCGTTCCACCCGAGAAGCTGAGCGGGACCGTGCAGAACGACATCCTGAAGGAGTACATCGCCCGGGGAACCTATATCTTTCCGCCGGCGCCCTCTATGCGCCTCATCACCGATCTGTTCGCTTTTGGCGCCGAACGGATGCCCCGATGGCATCCCATCAGCATCAGCGGCTACCACATCCGGGAAGCGGGCGCCACGGCGGTGCAGGAGCTCAGCTTTACGCTTGCCGACGGGGTGGCCTATGTGGAGGCGGCAGTCAAGGCGGGACTGAATGTGGACACCTTTGCCTCGCAGCTCTCGTTCTTCTTTGCCTGTCACAATAACTTCTTCGAGGAAGTGGCCAAGTTCCGGGCCGCGCGACGCCTCTGGGCCTCCCTGATGCGGGAGCGCTTCGGGGCCGAAAATCCTCAATCCTGGATGCTGCGGTTCCACACCCAGACGGCCGGCGTGACCCTGACGGCCCAGCAGCCGGACAACAACGTCATCCGCGTGGCGCTCCAGGCCCTCGCGGCGGTCCTGGGGGGAACCCAGTCGCTCCACACCAACTCCCGGGACGAGGCGCTGGGGCTGCCCACGGAAGACTCGGCGCGCATTGCCTTGCGGACCCAGCAAATCATCGGATACGAAAGCGGCGCTGCCGATGTGGTGGATCCGTTAGGCGGCTCGTATTACCTCGAGAGGCTCACCGATCGGCTCGAGGACGAGGCCCGGCAGTATCTTGCCCGCATCGATGCACTCGGCGGGATGCTCAGGGCGATCGAGATAGGCTACGTCCAGAAAGAGATCCAAGAGTCGGCCTACCGGGAGCAAGGGCAGGTAGAGCGCAAGGCCAAGGTCGTGGTGGGTCTCAATGAATATGTGATGACGGAAAAGGTCAAGGCCCCCATCTTCCGGGTGGGTCCGCGGATCGAAGAAGACCGACGGCGTGAGCTAGAGAACCTGCGGCGGCGGCGGGATGCCGGGGTGGTGGAGCGGACGCTGACCGAGGTTGACGCGGCGGCCCGTGAAGATGTCAATCTCCTTCCCCCCATCCTGGCGGCAGTCAAGGCCTATGCCACCATCGGCGAGATCTGCCAGGTGCTGCGGCAGGCCTTCGGTGAGCATCGCGAGAACGTCACCGTCTAGGGGTGGGGTGTTCAGGGTTCACGGTTCAGGGTTCATGGCAAAAGCATGGGTTTCGATTTCGAAAAGCTCGATGTTTATCAGGAGTCGCTGAGTTTTGCCGATTCGGTTTACGAGCTTACGGCAAAATTTCCGAGTGATGAAACCTTCGGACTTACAGGGCAACTTCGAAGAGCTGGCGTGTCCGTAGCAGTCAATATCGCAGAAGGAAGTGGGAGATCGAAGAAGGAGTTCACCCATTATCTCAGAATGGCGCGCGCGTCTGTTTACGAGTGTGTACCATTGTTGACCATCGCGGTGGGCCAAGGATATTTAGAGCAGGAAACTTTCGGAGTCTTTTATAGACGTTGCGAAATGCTGTCGAAGATGCTGTCGAAGCTAATCAATTCCCTCCGCCGCACTTAGGTCTGCTCCATGAACCGTGAACTGTGAACCATGAACTGTTTACTGTGGGGCATAGCTGTCTCATGCAGTAATCTCCTGAAAAGGAAGCTCAGGTGTGGTATAAAGTGAACTGACCTGAGGTATTTTTGCCCCAACCGGTCACCTCAGCCCTGAACCTGTTTGTGTG
>JAAXQN010000182.1 GCA_012974305.1 Candidatus Methylomirabilis sp.
GGCTGTACCGCGTTCGGCCTCGTGTCCCTTTTCACTCCCGAACCTGCCTGGAGCTTACTCTATCTGGTTGGCTTCCCCGTTCTCTGCTTGATGCTCTTTGTATTCTAGTGCCGTTCCCACTTGAGAGGTGGTTCGACAGGGCTTCGACGGTGAGCTCAGCCGAACCGCTCACCACCCCGAGGAAGATCGAGGGGCCGAATGTGAGCAGTCTGCGTTGTTGCAAGGGTCGTGATCGAGGGGAGCGAGAAAGTTGGCGCGAATAGTTGGAACGGCACTAGGCGGCGAAGTCACGCGCTTTTAACTAAACCTGATGGGGGCTGTGTATGTCTTGGAAATGTAAATGTGGGAGCGTCGGATTTCGGGGCTCACGAAAGAGAGAAAAATGGTGGTAGAAGAATCTCTGAAGAGCAATGACATATGGAGGAGGAGCGATGGTTAGACTCATGTACTGCGTGAACCGCCGTGAAGACATTTCACCCGAAGATTTCCGCAGATATTGGCAAGACGAGATATACGCTTCCTTGCTAAGCAAGTTCATCAAAATGTATCGAGCTGCTCGGTACGACCGGAATCTGACACTGAATATCCAGATGAACGCACAGATCATGGAGAGGCAAGGAACGGGAACACCCTTCGATGGGATCATAGAGATGTGGTGGGACAGTGCGAAAGAACTGACCGCCGTCAATGAATCACCGGAGGCCGAGGAATTGAAACGCAAGATACAGGAATATGAAGGGCAATTCATAAATCGATCTATCTCGAAGATTTTCTTTTCCGAAAGTTAATCACGCGTCCACCTTTCAGGCACTGAGACTACTTTCGGGACTGCAGTTGAGCCCCTCCTTCGAGATTCTTTGGAGGCGATCATATCTAGATAACCACGTGGATCGAGGCTGACGAGTGAATCCGGACGGACATATCGACATCGCGGGCGTGTCCGACGCCCACTCCACTTCTCCCTTGGGCGCGACACGAGCGCTGCTCATCTTTGCCGTGTACATCGCTTCTCAATTTGTCGCGAGCGTTCTCCTTGGAGTTGTGGTCGGTCTCGCCTATGCGCTCAGCGGGGTGCAGGATCCCGATGCAATTTCCATAATCAGCAGCTCCGTACAAGGCCCCGCTCTTGTTATTGGATTGATCGTTAGCGCGCTGATCGTTGTTCAGATGGTACGCAGGTTCGCCCCCGGATCGATTAAAGATAGGTCCAAGGACGGTATCGGTTGGTCACTCGGTGAGCCAGCGTATCTGCTGAGTGGGCTGGTCATCGGCATCACTCTTGGTCTTGGGTATCTGTCCGTCGCCTCGGTGCTCGTCCCACCCGATCCGGAGATGTCTCGGGGTCCACTGGCGGAGCTGGCGATCACCCCCGGGCTATCGCAATTATCTTGGGTCTTCATTGCGATCATCGTGGCTCCGCCTCTCGAGGAGTTCCTCTTTCGCGGCGTGCTCTTCTCGGGAATCGCGCAATCCTGGGGGCAATCGATCGCAGCGCTGCTGGTGACCGCTCTCTTCGTGATCATCCACCTTCCAGAAACGATCCACTACTGGCCGTCGATGATCGCAGTTCTATTACTTGGGATCACCACACTCCTTATGCGCGTCAAATCGGAGTCGCTAGGTCCCGCGGTCACATTACACGTCGCGTACAACCTCGTATTGGTTATTACGGTATCCCTTATTTCAATGGGCTAACCCTGGATTACCAGCTCATGAAGAGATCTGATGATGTCATACGCAATTTAGGATCCATGGTAAGAAAATTGTGTGTCGGATCGAGTTGGCGCCATACCTTGGTGCGGACTACAGTTCTAGGCGTCTTGGTATACGGAATTTGCACGACGGTTTTCCTCCCCATCAAGGTACAGGGTGACAGCATGCTCCCGGTGTATAAAACGGGTGATTACGGCTTCATGAATACCCTCGCCTACCGCTGGTCTAACCCAGAGCGTTTCGACGTTGTCGGCATCCGTATGGCGGGAAAGAGCGTGATGTATCTCAAACGCATTATCGGCTTGCCAGGTGAAACCGTACAGATCCATGACGGTATTGTTCAAGCCGCAGTCGTGCTCGGAATTCTGGTCGTTATTTGGCTTGTCTATCCGAAAAACGAAGAGTATCGCATTCGCCAACGTCTCCACGAGTTAGCCGACGTAGTATCCTCAACGCAACAGCAGAGAGATGCAGCCCGCCTCATCCATATAGCCGGATTAAAGCAATTCTTTACAAAGGATGTAACCGTCCAACTCAACGGCAATATTCCAAGAGTGAAAGATCGCAATACCCTGCTTCAAATTGCACATGTTGCTCTGCAACAAGAACCGGGGTTGACCGTTGCTTTCACAGACATTGCCGTGACTCACGATGATGGAACGCAGCAGGCTCGGGTGAATACGACGGTTGTTGTGACAGGGGTCCACAGTCCCAAAGCCAAATCCATCGACGCACAGGAACTGGAAATAGCCCTGGTGAAACCCGATGGTGAATGGCTCATCAAGGCTGTCCGACCAGTGGAGGTCATGAAACTCGATTAAGGACCCGAATCCTCGCTGCAGCATTGTAGAAATCAGCGCGCTAGACACCACCAGGGATTCGGCCTTTGGTGCGACGGGAAAGCTACACGTGGCCGAGACGGGTGCGGGCCGCATCCTTGGGTTAACTGGCGATTTTTAAAAGGGTTACTCGGTCCTCCGCAGGGGAGTCCCTCTGGCACAAGCGTTGCGTGGTCTTTTGGGGGTCGCCGTAATGCGCACCTCGAAGAGTGTATTGGCTTCCTAACTATCAAGTGGAGGGATTTGAGCCATGAAGGAAAACAGGTGGCAGAAAGGCTTGATCGTGATGGGGGGAGCGGCCTGGGTGTACGTGATGGTGAGGCTGTCCTATTATCCCGAGATGTTGTCGGACTCGCTGCAGCAACTGTGGCTCTCGGTGGGCTTTTTTTAAGCCGCGCCACACCTCGTTCACGCCCCCCTTCTGGTAAGGATTTACAAGGTCGATTCCGGACGTCGCTTGACAGTCCTACCGCTTTACCCTAGACTTTGCCCGCCAGTATTGATTCAAGCTGCACAGAGGGCTTGCGCAGGATGCCGTTACAGCGCCAGGACGCCGACGGTCCACATATTGATGCGCTGGTGAAGAAGCACTTCGGCAGCGAATTTACGTGCTTTGTGACGCGCAATCACCCTTTGGGGAGGTACGTCAAGGGGGAGATCCCTGACGTGATTGGCCGGCCCAGAAAGGTCCTCGTGCTGCCCTTGGGTTATGAGGTGATCGGACAGTTCAGGTGCGAGAGTGGCGATGTCCTGGAGTTTTATCGAGATCACGAGCAAGAAAAGGCGCGAGCCTTTGTGGAGGAGTACAAGAGTGCCTTTCAGCGGGATCTTCGATTACAAGTCATCCCCTGAGGGACGACCAAAGCAGCGCGCCACATCGACTTTCTGTGATCAGGACCGAGGCGCAATCCCCGCCTGATAGGCCATATCGAGGAGCTCGATCGGATGGAGGACTTTCATCGTGATGTTGCGCTTCCGAAGGCCCATCGCGATCTGCAGCTCACACCCCGGGTTAGCCGTTGTGACAATCTCGGCTCCGGTCGCGACGATGTTATCCACCTTCCGTTCTAGAAAGCGCACGCCGTATTCCGGCTCCAATAGATTGTAGATGCCCGCCGAGCCGCAGCAGAAGTCCGATTCCTTTAGTTCGATCAGCTGAAGGCCAGGGATGGATCGTAAGAGGGCCCGGGGTTCGTTCCGAATCTGCTGGCCATGAACCAGGTGACAGGCATCGTGGTAGGTCACCTTGAGCGGGAGTGGGCCATACCGGCCATTGGCGCCAATCTGGTGCAGGAACTGAAGCGCATCCCGGACCCTCTGCCCGAAGGTCTCGGCCTTGTGGGCATACAGAGGGTCTTCCTTGAGGAGGTCGGCGTAGCCTTTCATCATCGATCCGCAGCCGGCGGCGTTGGCGATTACATAGTCCACCTTTGCCTGCTCGAAGGCGTCAATGGTCTTTCGGGCAAAGGCCTTGGCAGGTTCCAACCCTCCCTCATGGGCCTGAAGAGATCCACAACAGCCCTGTTCCCTGGGGATCACCACCACGCATCCGTTCCTGGCCAGGACTCGGACCGTTGCGGCGTTGACCTGGGGGTACAAGACCTGCTGGACACAGCCGGTCAGGAGGCCGACTCGGAACTTCGGGGTCCCTTCGGCCGGCGTCACGCGCGGGAGCGGAATATCCGCCGGAACCTCATCAGGGGGTGGCAAGAGTTCTTCCATGATCTGCAGGCTCTTGGAGAGACCGCCGTGGATGACGAGTCTCCGCAGTCCCAACCGTTGGGAAGACCTCCCCAACTTCAGCATGGCTCGTACCCGATCCGGGTAGGGGAAGACGGATAAGATGAATCGGCGCAAGAGTTTTTGCGACAACCGCCGTTTATATTTCCGCTCCACCTGGCCCCGCGCCTTCTCCATCAAAGAGCCGAACTGTACTCCTGAAGGGCAGGCCGTCTCGCAGGCCCGACAGAGAAGACAGGCATCCATATGTTTGACAAAGCTGTCGGTGATGCCGATCTTTCCCTCATCGGCCATCCGGATGAGATAGATCCGGCCCCGGGGGGAATCCATTTCGTTGCCCATCTCGAGATAGGTCGGGCAGCTGGGGAGGCAGAGGCCGCAATGGATGCACTCGAGATACTTTTTCTCTTCGGGAGGGTCAGCGGCGTCGAAAGCGCTTTGACGTCGTGTCTGGTTGACCGGTCCGGACGACACGCTAAATCCCTCCGACGAATCTCCCGGGGTTTAAGGTCTGGCGAGGATCAAACCGCTCTTTAATTCCTTGCATCAACTTCAGCCCTTTAACGGGACCCCAAACATCGATGCGGGTCTTCAACGCGGCGTCCGCTTCCAAGATGATCAGGCTTCCCTCCTGGGCCTCACAGGTGCTGCGAATCCGCTCAACGGTTGACACCGTTCCCTCGACGAACTGTTGGAGGCTTCGGTCCTCTGCGCTGACATAGTATCGAACGATCCCGGAACCCGCCTCAGCCACGATGCAGATGTCGAGGCCCTGTGCCTTTGCCTCCTCCTCTCCCACGCGAAACGCGTCCGCCACCTTCGAAATAAGGACACCCCCCTTCAGGACGGCCCGAAGATGGCGCGGAGCCGTGCCGTTCGTACCAGGGGTGATGTCTCGGACTTCACGCCAGAAGGTATGATGCGGCTCGTCATGAAGCAGGTTTCCTCCGGGACTGCCCACCTTCCGGCTGATCCGACCGATCTCTTCGATCTGGGTATCGACTGCCTCTTCGGCCACGCTCTCCACGGACGCCGCCAGGGCGTACTGCCCATCCGTCCACCCGATGCTGGCCCTGTTCGTGACGCGCCGGGCTGCCGCCTTATCCAAGAGTTCTAAGGCGTTCGGGACGAGGGAGGAGTCCATGATTTGGGCAATTGCCTCCTCTGCGTGATCCAGGGTCAGGAAGGGGGCCAGCCAGGTTTTCTCCCAGGCGATTCGGGAATACACGCGGAAGGTCGCCTCCGCGATGATTCCCAGGGTCCCCAGCGACCCTATGTACAGTTTATTCATGTCATAGCCGGTGACGTTCTTGACCACCTTCGCTCCGCCCTTGGTGACGGTACCGTCGGCATGGACCACTGTGATGGCGATGAGGAGGTCTCGGGCAGTCCCATAAAAGAGGCGGCGGGGTCCACTCGCATTGGTTGCCAAGAGACCGCCCACCGTCGCCTGGTCGGCGAAAGGCGGATCCAAGGGGAGGTACTGCTGATGCTGGCCCAGCGCCTGCTGAAAGTCTTCCAGGCGCATACCTCCCTGGACTGTGGCGGTCATATCCCCCCACTCGTGATCCACAAGGTGATTGAGATGTTTCAATGCCACGACTAGGTCGACCCGCGCGGGGATTGCCCCCAAAGCCATCTGGGAGCCTGCCCCCCACGGAATGGTCTTTAAGGCCGCCTCAGAAGCGATGGCCATGACAGAGGAGGTCTCCTCGACGGTACTCGGGAAGACGACTGCCTGAGGAACCTTCCCGTCTACCGCGAAGGTACCGGCCTCGGACCCACTGATGACATGATCGGCCCCGACGACTTTTTCCAGGGCGTGTATCCACTCGGTATGCGCCATGGCATGACTCACAGATTATCGGTGGGCGATGACCGATAACCGACAACCGGCATGCGATGGGCGGCAACCCACGAGTGAGAGAAGTCGGTGATAGGTCATCACACTTTTAAAAGCGTTGAGCCAATCCTTCCTTCTCAATCCGATGAGGCTCGTAGCGGATCCGGTCCCGCTTATGCTGTCCCACCTCGACGCAGGACTTAGAGGTCGGAAAGATCTTCCCGGGATTGAGGATTTGGTCGGGGTTGAAGGCACACTTGACCTTCATCATGGCCTCAAGGTCATCCTCGGTGTACATGAGGGGCATGAAATCCTGCTTCTCCAGTCCCACCCCGTGTTCGCCCGTGATGCTTCCCCCCATCTCGACGCACCGGTTCATGATCCTGGCCCCCAGCTCTACTGCCTTGCGGATTTCTTCCTCGTAGCGGCCATCGTAGAGGATGAAGGGATGGAGATTGCCGTCACCGGCGTGGAAGACGTTGGCCACCGGGAGGCCATACTCTTGAGAGAGTTCCTCGATCTCTTTGAGAATGATCGGCAGCTTGGTTCGGGGGATGACCGCGTCCTGGAGGTAGCAGTCTGGGCGGATCTGGCCCATGGCAGCCAAGGCGGCCTTCCGACCCTTCCAGAGCAGCTCGCGTTCCTCATCGTTTTTGGCGACGCGGACCTCCCGGACCCGCTGTGCCTGAAAGACCTCGACGACGAGGTCGGCGAGCGCCTCCA
Organism: Candidatus Methylomirabilis sp.; assembly: GCA_012974305.1. Lineage (GTDB taxonomy): Bacteria > Methylomirabilota > Methylomirabilia > Methylomirabilales > CSP1-5 > CSP1-5. The sequence continues at coordinate 6,859 of JAAXQN010000182.1, forward strand.
CCTCTGCCTTCGGTCCATCCAGCTCCACGAGAAGCACCGCCCCGGCATCCATGGGGTAACCGGCCTTCGCCCATTTCTCGACCGCCTGGATGCTCAACTTATCCATCATCTCGAGGCAGGCGGGGATGATTCCCCGGGCAACAATGCCCGAGACGGCGTTGCTGGCATCCTCGATGTTGTGAAAGATCCCCATCAGAGTCTTGACGGCTTCCGGCTTATGCAGGATGCGTACGGTGACCGTGGTGGCAATGGCAAAGGTTCCCTCCGACCCAACGAAGACCCCAACAAGATCGTAGCCTGGAGGATCGAGAACCTTCCCGCCGATCTCGACGGTTTCACCATTCGGCAGGACCACCTCCAGGCCGAGGACGTGATTGGTGGTCACCCCGTACTTGGGGGTGTGGACGCCCCCCGCGTTCTCAGCCACGTTTCCTCCAATGGTACACGCGGTTTGGCTAGCGGGGTCAGGGGCGTAGTAATATCCATCGCCACTGATCTTTTGCGCAAGCCAGACGTTCACCACGCCCGACTCGACCACGGCCCGTTGATTCGGGACATCCGTCTCGAGGATACGAATCATCCGATTTAATCCGATGATAATCCCGCCTTGGCTCGCCAAGGCTCCACCGGAGAGGCCTGTCCCGGCACCGCGCGGGACAAAATAGATCTGCTCCCGATGACACACCTTGACGATCTCCGCGACCTGGTGGGTGGTGGCAGGGAGGACGACCATATCCGGCAGGGCTCGGAAGATCGTCGCGCCATCGCACTCATACACCCGAAGCTCCTCCTCCGTGTGGATGACGGCATTGGGGCCGACAATCTTTTCGAGTTCCCTCACAATCCGAGTCTTGCCTTGAATCATCGCCCCCCTCCTTTGCCTCCCCTGGTGGGCGTCGGGGAGTTGTGAATGTTCTGAGAAGAACTTCGGAAGGAAAATCGGGGTTGAGGCTCCGCGATTCCCCCGCAGGGGTCAGCGGGCCTCTTCGACGCGAAGAGTGAGATAGAGGTCTCCCGGAGTCCTGTCGGGTCCAGAGGCGCCCTTCGCCCGAAGACGCAAGCGGGTGCCCGTTCGAACCCCGGGAGGGACGGTCACCAGCAGCTCTTCCCGCCGCCCGTCTCGGCGGACCGCAACTGGTTTCTTCGTCCCCCGGTGAGCCTCCTCGCTGGTGACGGAGAGCTCCGCGTATTGATCTGGTCCCTGGGTCGTGACCCAATCTCCCCGCAAGATACCTGTCAAAAACTTTTTGAGCCTTTTCCCGGCCTCCTTGAGCACACCGCCGGTGAGCGCGGGCCGATCCTGCGTCTGCGTCTCAACTGGCCGGTGCCGGAAAGTTCTGGAGAAGACGGAGCCCCCGGGCCCCATGACGAAAACGCCGCCAAAGACGAATCCACGGCCACCGAAGAACGTTTGATTGAAGAACCGGTCGTCAAAACGGAAACCCATCCGCTGGAAATCTCGACGGAGCTCGTCGAAAATGGCGCTGGCGGTCGGATCGGTAAAGACATCCCGGAAAATGTCCTCCTGGCGATAGCGGAACCCCGCATCCCCTGGAGGAAAGCCCGCCCGGCGGAACGTGTCATACTGGCGGCGCTTTTCCGGATCGACCAGGACACCATAGGCCTCGCTGATCTCCTTAAATCGCTCCTCTGCCTGCCGGTCTCCCGGGTTCCGGTCCGGATGGGACTCGAGGGCCAGGCGACGGTAGGCGCGCTTGATCTCCTCGGGACTCGCCTCGGGCGAGACCCCCAGGACACGGTAATAATCCTTCGTCGCTGCATTTCTCCAGGCCATCGTATGTGTGATTGTACCCTCGTCCCTGGGACGGGTCAAGGTGGAGGAGGAGATTTCATTAAGGGATTGGAGGGGGGACGGCCGATAATGTATACTGAAGGTATCGGGTCCGGTTTTTCGTGAGGGAATCATGTCCTGCGAGGGAAGACTCCCCTTAGTTAACCCGCTCCAGGTGGCTCGAAAACCGCAGTGGCTGAAGGTTAGAGCCCCCGGCGGTGAAAATTTCGTGCGTCTCAAGGGATTGATGCGGACGCTGAACCTGCACACGGTCTGCGAGGAGGCCCGCTGTCCGAACATCGGCGAGTGCTTCCAGAATCTGACCGCGACCTTTATGATCCTGGGCGATATCTGCACCAGGCGCTGTGGATTCTGTGCAGTGACGCATGGGCGGCCGACGGGCCTAGATCAAGAAGAGCCTCACCGGGTCGCCCAGGCGGTCAAGGTCATGGGGCTGGAGCATGCGGTAGTCACCTCGGTGAATCGAGACGATTTGCCCGATGGGGGTTCGGGCATCTTTGCTACCACGATCCGTCGGATCCGGGAGACCTCCCCAGGCTGCACGGTCGAAGTGCTAATCCCGGATTTCAAGGGAAACTGGCAGGCGCTGGAGTCCGTCCTGGTGGCGAAACCGGATATCTTGAATCATAACACCGAGACGGTTCCCCGCCTCTACCGGCAGGCGCGAGCCGGGGCGAAGTATGAGCGGTCGCTCGAGCTCCTGGAACGGGCCAGGCGGTTCGATAGCTCCGTCCTGACCAAGTCCGGCCTCATGTTGGGCCTGGGTGAGGAGCGGGAAGAACTTCTCGCCACCATGCACGACCTGGCCCGAGTCGGCTGTGACATCCTCACCCTCGGACAGTACCTCCGGCCGACCATGCATCATCTACCGGTTATGCGTTACGTTCATCCCGATGAGTTTCGGGAGCTCAAGGTGACCGGGGAGGCGATTGGCTTCAAGCATGTGGAGTCGGGGCCGCTGGTTCGCAGTTCGTATCATGCCGGTCAGCAGGCCCGAGCCCTTGAAGACTGGACCCCCTCTCCCTCCGAAAAGTTCGCATGAGCCCGAATCAGCTTAGCTCCCCAGATGTCCATCCAGCGGTATGTCTCTTGCGTGAGGGTTTTCCGGGGGCGGTTCAGGGTGCCGTCACCTTTCAGGACGAGGTCACGATTACCGTCGACCGGGAGGCGATCGTCCCCATCTGCCGCTTCCTGAAAGAGGAGGCGGAGCTCCGATATGACTTCCTGGCCGATCTCTGTGGTGTGGACTTGTGGGGGAAACTGGAACCGAGGTTTGAGGTGGTCTATAACCTCTATTCGATCCCGCGCGCGGATCGGATCCGGGTGAAGATCCGGGTGTCCGAGGAGGAGGAGGTCCCATCGGTGACCGGTGTGTGGCCGACCGCCAACTGGCACGAGCGGGAAGTCTTTGATATGTTCGGGCTCCGCTTTACGGGGCATCCCGACCTGCAACGGATCCTCATGCCAGAGGACTGGGAAGGATATCCCCTCCGCAAGGATTATCCGGTGGAAGAGATGCCCCGGTGGTGGGAAGTGAATAAGCCGTAAACGGTTCAGGGTTCAGAGTTGAGAGTTGAGTTGAGACTTTAGGAATCACAGTTCAAGGTACAGAATCAGCGTAGAGAGCAAAGGGTTCATCGTTCATGGTAAATGGTTCAGAGGTCATGGCGGACCCGAGCTAAAACTCTGAACCCTCAACGAGGGACTATATATGATTACCGCCATTGCGAAAGGGATGTTCACCACCTTCAAGCACATGTTCCGGAAGGAGGTGACCGTCCCTTACCCTGAAGAACGGCTCCCCGTTGCTCCTCGGTTTCGGGGACGCCACTTTCTGGTGGTCGATGACGACGGCCTGGAGCGGTGTGTCGGGTGTGAGCTCTGTTCAGTGGCCTGCCCCGCGGATGCCATTTACATCGAGGCGGCAGAGAATACCGACCAGGAGCGCCACTCACCCGGTGAGCGGTACGCCAAGGTTTACATGATCCACATGTTCCGGTGCATCTTTTGCGGATATTGTGAAGAGGCCTGTCCTGAGGACGCCATCTTTCTGGGGAAAGAATACGAGATGGAGACTTACACCCGGGATGGCTTCATCTACGACAAGAACAAGCTCAATCTCAATGTTCTGGAGGCAGCAAAGCAGCGGCCCGAAGTGCTGGATCGGCTGCACGAGGACCTGTCCAAATACCACCGCTGAACTGTGAAGCCTGAACGTGGTGATTCGGTGGATCTCAAGACGCTGAAGAATCTGACAGTTAAGGCAGAGACCAAGATCGTTCTCCTCGTTCTGGATGGTCTGGGTGGGTTGCCCGGGGAACCGGGAGGTCCCACAGCCCTCGAGGCGGCGCGGACCCCCAACCTGGATGCGCTCGCTGCTGGGGGCGTAACAGGGCTCGTGGACCCGGTCGGCGTCGGGATCACGCCCGGCAGTGGCCCGGGTCACCTGGCTCTTTTCGGCTACGACCCGGTGAAATACCTGATCGGCCGGGGCGTGCTCGAGGCCTTGGGAATTGACCTTGAGCTCTCCCCGAATGACGTCGCCGCCCGGGGCAACTTCTGCACCATCGACGAGACGGGACGGGTCACCGATCGCCGGGCCGGGCGGCTCACCACCGAGCTCTGCACCGAGCTCTCAGCCGTGCTGGACAGCATCAGGGTCGAAGGCGCCGAGGTGGTCGTCCGCCCGGTCAAGGAGCACCGGTTTGTGGTCCTGTTCCGGGAGCAGGGACTCTCGGATCAGCTGACCGAGTCGGACCCGCAGCGGCTAAAGGAGGCCCCACTGAAGGTCGAGGCGAGGGTCCCCGAGGCGGAGCGGACTGCAGGAATCGTTAATGCCTTCATCAAACAGGCGCAGGTTCTGCTGAAGGAGAAGCACCCCGCCAACATGATTCTCCTTCGGGGTTTTTCCAAGCATCCCACCTTGTTGACCTTTGAACAGCTCTATCAATTACGGGCTGCGGCCATTGCGGTCTATCCCATGTACCGTGGTCTGGGAAAGCTGGCCGGGATGAAAGCGTTAGCGACTGGACCAACGGTGAAAGAAGAGTTTGAGGTTCTGCGGCAGCACTGGCAGGCGTACGATTTCTTCTACCTGCACGTCAAGGGGACCGACAGCGCCGGGGAGGATGGGAATTTTGCAGGCAAGGTGGCGGTTATTGAAGATGTAGACCGTGAGATTCCAAAGCTTGTGGGGCTCAGGCCGGATGTGGTGGTGGTCAGCGGAGACCACTCCACCCCGGCAGCACTGAAGTCCCACAGCTGGCATCCGGTTCCCCTGCTGCTCGCGTCCCGATGGTGCCGGCCGGATGGAGTGCAGGAGTTTTCAGAGCGGGGATGTCTCCGGGGAGGTCTGGGACGTCTTTTCGGAAAGCAGATTCTCCCCTTGGCGTTAGCCCATGCGGAGCGCCTGACCAAGTTTGGGGCCTGAGGGAGGGAAGGGAAGAACGCTCCACGGTTGGCATGGGCCCTGCAGGGTTTTGCGGACGGGGTGAGCAGTAGTCCATGGAGGGGGTTGATGGAAGCAAGTACGGTAGCAAAGATTGCAGGACCTGGCCTCGATAAAAAGACCCTCCTGAACTTTCTCCATCAGATGCTCTTGATCCGAAAGTTCGAGGATAAGTCCGGGGAGCTTTACGCGCGCGGCAAGATTGCCGGCTTTCTGCACCTGTACAATGGCCAGGAGGCATCAGCCGTCGGGGCCATCTCCACGTTAGCCGAGCACGATCTGCTCATCACGCATTATCGGGATCACGGCTATGCGATTGCCAGAGGGCTGGATGTGAATCGGTGCATGGCCGAGCTGTTGGGCAAGGCCACCGGTATCGATAAAGGTCGCGGCGGCTCGATGCACTTCTTTGACGTCTCCCTAGGGATGCTGGGGGGATGGGCAATCGTGGCCGGTCATTTGCCGCTTGCGGTAGGGCTGGGCCTGGCAAGTAACTATCTAGGGAAGCAGCAGGTGGTCCTTTGTTTCTTTGGCGACGGGGCGACGAACAACGGGTACTTTCATGAAGCCTTGAACATGGCGAAGCTGTGGAAGGTCCCGGTCGTCTTCCTGTGCGAGAATAATCTGTACGGTATGGGGACGGCTGTCGATCGGGCCTCGGCAGTGATGGAGATGGTCCGAAAGGCCGCCCCCTACGGCATCCCTGCCCAGCGGGTGGACGGGATGGATGTGCTGGCCGTGCGGGAGGCCACGAGCAAAGCGGTGGACCACGCGCGACGGGGGGACGGCCCCTTTTTCCTCGAGGTCCTGACCTACCGCTTCCGGGGGCACTCCATGGCCGACCCGATCCTGTACCGGGACAAGGCCGAGGTGGAAGAGTGGAAGCAGCGGGATCCCATCGTCATCTTTCGACAGCGGCTCGAAAAGGAAAGCCTCTTGAGCCCGCAGGAACTGGAGCAGATCGAGCGCGAAACCGATGAGCTGGTCGTCGAGGCAGTCCGGTTTGCCGAAGAGAGTCCGGACCCACCGCTCACCGATCTGTACGAGGACATTTATGCGAATCCCTGAGGCGGGGAGGATGTAGGGATGCCGACAATCACCTATCGGGAAGCGCTGAATCACGCCCTCCGCGAGGAGATGACCCGGGACGAGCGCGTCCTGATCTTTGGCGAGGACGTGGTGGCGTACGGCGGGGCCTACGGGGTCACCTCAGGCCTCGTCAAGGATTTCGGGGATAAGCGAGTGATGGATACCCCCATCGCCGAAGGGGGGATTGGCGGTGCCGCGGTGGGGGCAGC
>JAAXQN010000260.1 GCA_012974305.1 Candidatus Methylomirabilis sp.
CCAAGATGTCCAACACCTGCGGCGACGCTTCTCGCCCCTGGTAGTACGCCAGCGCCATCTCCAGATATTCCCGCTGGATCTCGACCCCGCTCAGCTCGATTCCCCGCTTCAACCGTACCTTCCGTTCGCACGTGACGTCGTGGGATATTTCCTTGATCGCCCGGACCGGATCTTCCAACGCCAGATCCTTCCGGATCCACCCATCCTCCACCATGCTCAGGACGATTGCCGTCGCCCCCACCTTCAGGTGGGTGACAAACTCCGACATATTGCTGTCGCCTACGATGACATGCAATCGGCGGTACTTCTCTTCATCCGCGTGCGGCTCGTCCCGGGTGTTGATGATGCCACGAGAACTGGTGGTCGCCCCAGAGATCTCCTGATAGATGTGCTGAGCCCGCTGGGAGATATAGTAGTGGTTCCCGGCCCTGGTCCGCAGGACTTTTCCGGCCCCCGCGTACACCTGACGGGTAACAAGGAAGGGAATCAGAAGCTCGGCCAATTTGTGAAAGTTGACCGATCGCTCTACCAGGTAATTCTCGTGACAGCCGTACGTGTTACCCACCGAATCAGTGTTATTCTTAAAAACATAAATCTCACAATAGATCCCGTTCTCCCGTAGCTTGCGCTCGGCGGCATAGAGAAGCTCCTCTACGATCCGCTCCCCAGCCTTATCATGAATCACCAGGTCTAGGGGATTGTCACATTCGGGAGTGGCATACTCCGGATGACAGCCGGTGTCTTGATACAGGCGGGCCCCGTTTCGGAGGAAATCATTGGTCCCCCGCTGGCGAGAGACCACCTTTTCAAAGAGGTACCCGAGGGCACTCTCCACCGAGAGGTTCAGTTTCCCGCCGAGCGAAGAGGAGATAAGGCCATATTCATTTTCAAGACCGAAGATTCTCGTTTGCATGATTGCAGCGTTGGTGCCCCCCGCCCCTCCCTCTCGACCGATACCCGGGGGACTCTTCTACGATTCAAGGCCCTCGGCCAGGTCTACCAGCTCCGCCGCCGTGAACCGGCGAAACTTCCTGCCCGGATGGTGCCGATCCAAGATTGCCACCTCGAGGTTCTGGGCCCTGACCTTCTGATTCGCCGAGGCCTCTAAGGCGCCCACCGCCAGTGTCAGAGAAGCCTCCAGGGTGACCTCCTCGTCGTACTTGTCTTTCAGGTACTCCTTCAACTCATCCGCCTGCCCGCCGATGGCCGCGTGACCTCGCTCGTCTCCGATAGCCCCATCGAAGGAGATCCGGTACAATTCGTCCTGCGTTGTCGATTCTCCCACCTCCACGACGAGGATTTCCACCTCAAGCGGCTTCATTTCCTGACTGAAAATATTCCCGATGGTCTGAGAGTATACGTTGGCGAGAGACTTGGCAGTCACATCCTCTCTGCCGTAAGCGTACCCTTTGAGATCGGCATACCGGATGCCGGCCTTCCGTAGATTCTCGAACTCACTGTATTTCCCGGCACCTGCGAAGGCAATCCGGTCGTAGATTTCCGAGATCTTGTTCAGCGACGAGCTTGGGTTTTCAGCCACCAAAAGGATGCCTTGCTTTCCCGCCACAGCGATGATGGATTTTCCCTTGGTAATGCCCTTTCGGGCATACTCCGCCTTGTCCTGCATCATCTGTTCGGGGGAAACATAGAAAGGCAGTGCCATGTTAGTGGTTCCTCCGCCGGTTCTCGACCATGTTCTCGGACACCGCCCGAACCTGCGTTTCTTCCACGTCTACGATCCCCCGGACGGTCACGGTCTTAATGGTAGGGAAGATCCCTCGGACAAAATCAGGTCCTGCTGTCCCAATGTCCTCTTCTGCGGCGTCATAGAGGGCCTCAAGGGCCGTGTGAATCGCCGCCTCTTCGTCGATCTCCGGTCGGTACCGCTTCTTCATGGTGGCCCGAGCGTGTCCCCCCCCAGAACCGGTGGCGTAGTATTCAGCCTCCTCGTACCTCCCACCGGTCACATCGTACTTATAGATTTTTCCTTCCGCCCGCTTGAAGTCGTAGCCGACAAAGATCGGGATAACCACGAGTCCTTGAAGAGCCATCGGGAAGTTCATTTTCACCATCTGGCCGAGCTTGTTCGCTTTCCCCTCGGTGCTCAGTTCGACCCCCTCCAGCTTTTCATAGTGCTGCAGTTCCGTTTGGAAGAGGCGAGCCAGTTCAAGGCAAGGCCCCGCCACGCCGGCTATGGCAATGGCTGAACGCTCGTCAGCTTTGAATACCTTCTCAATCCGTCGGGCCGATATCATGGTCCCCTCGGTGGCCTGTCGATCCCCGACGACGATCACCCCCCCTTGGTACTTCAAGGCCAATACCGTGGTCCCCGTGGGCAGCGGAGTGATCTCATTCGGAGAAAACTGAAGACCCTCCCACTTAGTTAACAGGAACGGAAAACGCTCTGTTAGGAGATCGCAAAAGCTGGAACCGGTATATGAGAGGTCTAAAAACACGCTTATTCGCCTCCTCGCTGCACATAGTTCCGAACGAACTCCTCGGCGTTTTCTTCCAGGATCTCGTCAATCTCATCCATCAGATTGTCCAGATCCTCCTTGATCTTTTTCCCCTTCTCGGTGACCGCCGCTTTGCCCTGGACCTCCTCACCCTTTGGCGGTTCCTTAGGGCGCTTGACCTTGCGCTCCTGCTCGCTCATAGGTGCCACCTCCTCATCCCGTGAGGTTGTCCAAAAGCTCGCTCACGGTGTCGGATCGGTCCAGGATCTCCTGGACCAACTTCCGGGTCCCTCGCGTCGGCTCGGCCATGGGAATTTTCTTCACGGCGAGGTCGCCGCTGTCAAACAAGACGGAACTCCAACTGGCCCCGTAGACCTGATCCCGATACTTCCGAAGACACATGCCCCGGAAATAGGCCCGGGTGTCCAGTGGAGGAAATTCGACTGCTTCCGCGATCTCCGCGTCGGTAAGAATCCGCTCCACCAACCCTTGCCGCTCTAGGACGTAGAACAGCCCTTTCTCCCGCCGGATATCGTGGAACTGCAGATCTAGCATCGAGATCCGCTGGTCCTCGAATCCCACCTTCCGCCGCTCCATGTACGACCGGATCAGCTCCATCTTGATCACCCAATCCAGATGCCGATGGAGCTGCCACGGGTCCTCCTCGAGCTTCTCTAAGACCCACCCCCACTTCTCCAAGATGTCCAACACCTGCGGCGACGCTTCTCGCCCCTGGTAGTACGCCAGCGCCATCTCCAGATATTCCCGCTGGATCTCGACCCCG
>JAAXQN010000078.1 GCA_012974305.1 Candidatus Methylomirabilis sp.
CCCCCCAGCAGGATCAGGCTCCGCAGGAACCCGCGGCGATTCATCCCCCCGCACCACAGGCAGGGTGTCATCTCTCTACGCCTCCGCCGTCAGCTCGCAGGTGCAAAAACGGCTCAATTGCACGTCCACATCCGGGTGGCGCATTATCGTACCATTATCCTTCTAGTTCAGCAACGAAGTTAGGCTATGGAATTCGGGGCATATCTCGCCAGATTCTTCCCCTTCGGGGTGATCCGGGGGGTGCCCTACATGGGGAAACGGACGCGGCTGACATCGGGGGGGAATCAGGATCCTACAAAGTGGAGGCTACTGCCGGGAGATCTGCTTGAGGCGAGTAGTTCGGAACTTGAATCGTCGGTCCCACGGTCTAGGGACTGCGCCAGAGATCGCGTGCCTCCTCTCGACGCACTTGCTCGGCAATCTCCGCCAATTCATCGGTCGGAATCGACGGAGCCCCTGAGAGGATCCTCCCGCTCACCCTCCCGCCTTCCCGAACGACCAGGACTTTACTCCGGACGTTTCCAAACAGACGGCCACTCGATGAAAACTCGACCTTTTCTGTAGCCATGAGATTTCCGCGAACCGCTCCGGCCACCACTATTTCAGTCGCGGAGATGTCCGACTGGATGGAGGCTCCCTCTAAGACTACCACGCTCCCCGTCAGGTAAATCTTTCCCTCAAACTGGTCCCCCAGCTCGATATTTCCTTCGCCCGAGAGCTCACCCCGGACCACTAATCCTTTGCCGATGACGAAGGACATCCTTTCCTTAGTTCCCCTTCTCTGCCTCAATTTTGAAGCGCGCCAGAGATGTCTGCGCCTCCTGCGCTTTCTCCAGGAGCGTAACAAAATCCTGCTCCGGGGAGTGTTCGGATCGATCTCCGCCCGACCGGACCAGTGTCTCGAGCCGCTCTGTCAGATCTCCGAGACGACCCTGAACTTCTTGGACGGTTTCGGCCAGGCTCTCGATGGCCCGGTTCAGGGCGGTCTCCATCTCCACGAGATCATCCCCCTTCCGCAGCTTGAACCCCGTGGAGAGATCTCCTGCCGCTATCCGGTCTACCACCTGCTGGAACCGGTAGAGGGGGCCGGCAAAGCGGTGAGTGAAAAAAACCGTGATAAAAACGCTGAGAAAAGCCGAGACGACCATGGCGACAAAGATGGTCGGCCAGATGCGGATCCCCAAGGCCTGAAGATCCTGAGCGACTGTTTGCTTAACGGTGGCAGAGGCGGAGGAGTAGAGAAGAACATCCAGAGGAACAAAAAGGAACGCAATGATCAGAAGGGAAGAGATGATCAGGGGAACGAGAGAGAGATAGACGTATTTCTTCTGGATTCCATGGACGTAGAATCGGCGCCGCCTCGACGGGTTGCGCACTTCATGGACCCCCTTCCCGTTCGGGGGGGGCCACGATGCCGTACGCCTTGAGCTTCCGATGAAGGTTTGAACGTTCGATTTTCAGCCGCTCCGCCGCCCGGGTGATATTCCACTGATTTTCCCGCAGATGCGTCAAAATATACTCCCGCTCGAACCGGTTTCGCGCCTCTCGAAGCGAGGCGTTCCTCCAGACCTCGGGGACGAACGTGGCTTCCTCCTCTCGGCCTGGGCGAGCCCGCAATGCGGGCTCGACATCAAAGCGGTGGATAACGTCTCCGGGAACCATAATAACTAGCCGTTCAATGACGTTCTTGAGTTCCCGGACGTTCCCCGGCCAAGAGTGATGCAAGAACAGTTCCATCGCGTCTGCCGAGAGGTTCTTTTCTCGCTTGCCGTACTCGGCGCAGAATCCCTTCAGGAAGTGTCCGGCCAACAGCGATACATCTTCTCGGCGCTCCCTGAGCGGGGGCACCTCAAAGGGAATCACGTTCAGACGATAGTAGAGGTCCTCCCGAAATCGCCTGTCGTGAATCTCCGCCTCCAGATCCTTGTTGGAAGCAGCAACGACCCGGACGTCCACCCGGATAGCCTGGGTTCCCCCGACCCGTTCACAGGTCTGCTCCTGAAGCACGCGGAGAACCTTGGCCTGTGTCTTGACACTCATGTCGCCGACCTCGTCCAGAAAGATGGTCCCCCCGTCGGCGAGCTCAAATTTACCACGGCGAGTGGTGGTGGCTCCGGTAAAGGCCCCCTTCTCGTGACCAAAGAGCTCACTCTCAATCAGTTCGTCCGGAATGGCGGCGCAATTGACCTCTACAAAGGGCTTCTCGCCCCGCAGGCTTCCCCGATGAATGGCCCTGGCGATCAGCTCCTTGCCGGTTCCACTCTCCCCTCGGATCAAGACCCGGCCGTGGCTTGGCGCAACCGACTCGATCTGCTTGAGAATCTTCCGGATCGCTGGACTGTCGCCGACGATCTCGTATTGGCGTTCGAGGTGCTGTCGGAGGGCCCGATTCTCTTGCAGGAGGCGCTGCTGTTCCAGCGCGTGTCGGACTGCCAAAAGGGTGCGCTCGATCGTGGGAGGTTTCTCGATAAAGTCATACGCTCCCATCTTGAGGGCCCGTACGGCCGTTTCGACGGATCCATGTCCCGAGATCATGATCACCGGTGTCTCGGGAATCATCCCCTTAAGCATGTCAAGGACCTGCAGCCCATCCATTCCTGGAAGCCAGATATCTAAGATCACGAGGTCGGGAGACGAGCGCTGGACCTCCGCGAGGGCCTCTTCCCCAGTGTGGGCGGTCCGCACCGCGTACCCCTCGTCGGTGAGAATACCCTCAATCACCTTGAGGATGTTGGGTTCGTCGTCTACGACCAGGATGTTCTCCCTCGGCATCACCATCATTACACCACCTCGGCCACAACCGGCAGCGTGGGAAATTCCATGATCATCCGGGTCCCTCGCGGGTGATTCTCTTCTACCCGAATGGTTCCGCTGTGCTCTGTGATAATCCGGTATACGATGGCGAGTCCCAGGCCGGTCCCAGATTTCTTAGTGGAAAAGTAGGGAAGAAAAAGGCGCTCCCTGTCTTCCGGCGGAATGCCAGGCCCGGTGTCGTTCACCTCCAAGCGGACCCTTCCCTCGTCCGGCACATACTGAGTCTTCAGACAAATCTCCCCCTCCTCCCCCACGACCGCCACTGCATTGTCCACGAGATTGACCAACGCTCGCTTCATCTGATCCGGGTCCATGTTGATCGGGGGCACCTGGGGATCGAGACCGGCGGTCAGCCGGATGCGCCTGGAGATTCCGGAGTACAGATTGAGGACCTTCTCGATCAACGCATGAAGGTCACCTGGTCGAGCACGAGAGCTCGGCATCCGGGCATATCGGGAAAATTCATCGACCAAAGCCTTGAGGCCGTCCACCTCCTGAACGATGGTCTCGGTACACTCGTCAAAAACCCGGGAGAAATCGTCAGAGCCTTGAGCAAACTTCTTTCGAAGACGCTGGGTGGAGAGCTTAATTGGAGTCAAGGGGTTTTTGATCTCATGGGCGATTCGTCGTGCCACTTCCCGCCACGCTATAGCCTGCTGGGCCCGCATGAGTTCAGTAATGTCATCAAAGACAACCACCATCCCGCGATATTCGCCCTCCCGATCTCTCAGGCTTGAGATATTAACCACGAAGGTCGCCATCCGACCCAAAAGGGAGAGCGCCACTTCTTCATTCACTGTGGCCCGTCCATCCTGGGTCATCCGGTCCATCAGATGGCGGAGGGGGGTCAACGGATCCACGCCGAAGAGCGCGCGATAGTGTCGCTGGAGGGCCATTGTGGTGTCGAGGTCTAGCATGCGAGCCGCCGCGCGGTTCAAGGTATTCACTCGTCCTTCTGCGTCCACAGAAAGAACGCCGGCCCCGATGCTTTCCAGGACCGTCTCCATATACGCTCGGCGCTGTCCCAGCTCGACATTGGTCCGCTGCAGATCTCGGTTCGCTTCCGTCAGCTCGACCTTGCCCCGACCGAGATCCTGAGTCATCCGGTTAAAGGAGTCGACGAGGATCCCGATTTCATCATCCGCCTCTACCTGCACTTGATACTCCAGGTTTCCGGAGGCTACAGCCCGTGTCCCCTCGGCCAGCTTCTGGATGGGAACAGTGATTCGCCGAGCCATATGTACGCCGACCCAGACGGCCGCGAAAATGATCACCAACGTGACCGTCAGGAAGAGCATGTTGTAAATGCCTTTGATCGGGCTCTTGAGCAACTTCAGTTGCTTGTATTCATCCACCCCCGTGGTGATGTCGGTAGCCTTTCGGGCCATCCCTTCTGGGATGAGATAGCCCACCGCAGCCACCCCAATGATCTGACCCTTGCTTGACGGAAGATTGATCGGGACGATAGCTCGAACGAGATCCCCCGTCCCGGTCGTCTGGATGAGAGACTGGTCCCGGCCCGTCAGGGCCCGCCGCACATAACGAGACGTCGCCGCGAGCGCCTCATCCTTATTGACATGGCCTCCCCTGATCTGCAGCCGCTGTCGCCCCTTGCGGTCAAAGATCTGGATCACTGCCAGTTGCATTTCCTGGAGCTTCTCTCGCGCGAACCGATCGAAGTAGGGCTCGGTAGCGTCCAAGAGCCCTTCGGCAGCGATGTGCCGAGCAAGGTGTCTGGCGGAAACGAGGGCCCGCTCGTGAATATCCTGATAATAGGTCTCTGCCACCTCTAAAGACCGCTCGAGGGATTCCTCCACCTGGATATTAAACCAACTGTCCACGCTGGTCGTGATGATGTTTGAGGCCATCAGGAAGAGCAGGGCAGCCGGGAGCAGTGCGAGGCTCAAAAACGTCACGACCAGCTTCACCCGAAACTTGGACCCCAAGAGGTTATGCCGGCGATCCAGATAGATCTTGAACAGGTTCCGAGAGACCAAGAGGATGAGAAGGACGAGGAGGATAAGGTTCACGTTCACCAGAGCGAAGATCAGGATATTGCTCGGAATGGGGGAGGGATACCGGAGTTGGGGAAGGAGGACCTGGACTGCGGTGAGCACCGCGACCAGCGCTGCCACCCCGGCAATGATCGGCCACGTTCGCCGCCGCTGTTCCGTTTTTTCGACGAAGTCCTGCACCATCCGCGTCTACCCTGAGCGTCTGCGGCTTACCCGAAAGAGGAACAGGGAGGTATGGGGGATATTACTATAGCCAAAAATGAAACAGTTTGGCAAGGAGAAACGGCCTTACAGGACAGGGGAGCCGAGGCGTCAAGAGGAGGCAGGCACGGGGATCGGGAGAGATTCAGGAGCCGTTACGACACATCGGGAGACTTCGTTCGATTCGAGGTGCCGCTGGATCTCCTTGACGAGAGTGGTATGGAGAAGATGACCCGCTCCTTTCGCCACGACGGTCCCCCTCAGCGGACGCCCGAGGAGGTACAGGTCACCAATAAGATCTAACACCTTGTGCCGAATCAACTCGTCCTCGAAGCGGAGGTAATTCAGGGCACCCTCATCGCCAATGACTACGGTATTTTCCAAGGAGCCGCCAAGGGCAAGGCCCCGGCGCCAGAGGTGCTCGACATCCCGGAGAAAACCGTAGGTCCGAGAGGGCGCGATCTTCCTTATGAAGGTGCGCCGAGAGACCAGGAGATCGATGGATTGCTCAGCAAAGCAGGGATGGTCAAAGGACATGGAGTAATGGACCCGGAACCGTCTGGAGGGGAGAATCTGGATGCTCCGATTCCCCATGTCGATGACGAGGGGCTTGGTGACCACGATATAAGATTTGGGGACATAATGCCTCCGAATCCCCGCTTGGAGGAGGAGATCGATAAAGGGGGCTGCACTCCCATCCATAACGGGAACCTCGGGCCCGGAAATCTCGATCCTGAGGTTGTCGATCCCGAGGCCGGCGAGGGCAGCCAGCAGGTGTTCTACAGTCTTTACCTCGACCCCGGCCTTCCCCAGGGTTGTGGCGTAGTGGACGTCAAGGATGTTTTCGGGACGGGCATGAACGACAGGCGTATCAGGGAGGTCCATTCTCCGAAAGACGATCCCAGAATTGGGCGGCAAGGGGTGGAGTGTCATGGTGATCTCCCGCCCGGTATGGAGTCCGACGCCAGAACAACTGATAATGTTCCGGATCGTCTTCTGTCGTCCCACTGCTCCTCCCGCCGCGCGTGGCCTTCGAAGCTGGAAAAACTTTTTGGTCAAGACTTCCGAGCGGTGTGCAAGGCCCGTACCAACGGCGATAAGGGATTCTTTATTAAATATGACCTTTAAATTCAGATAAATAACAGATGGCAATCACTGCTGTTTTTCGGTATTGTGATTTTTTTGCAACTCTGGCAGCCCACATGTTGAACAAAAGACACAACTGGTCCTTCAGTCCGCTCCCCATGCCTTCCTCAGAATCCGAGTCAGCACGATTCGGCACTCCTCATCCTGAATGGGTCGGAGAACCTCCTGGAGGCGTGTACGCACCTCAGGAGAAATCGCGGCGCTCTTATGATCCCGGAAGGTCGATTCGCGACGCACAGGGGGAAAGGAGAGTGTGCCGACAGTGAAGAAGAGCTCCCGCACCACCCGCGAACCCAAGTGAGACTCCAGGCTCGCTAGAATGGTCGGTTTCAACATCGTCAGCTGCTGGAGCCATACCGCATCGCTCACTGTCACCTGGAGACGACCGTTCTTCAAGAGACCCGGTTGGCTGCGGCGAGCCACTTCCTCACCGACCACTTCTGACCAGACCCGGTGAATGGCTGCCGTGGATAGACTGACACCAAGCCCAAGCTGGTTCAGTGTTCTCCTCATGGCCTCCTGGAGGGAGGTAAAGCCCGGATGACCCATCTCGCTCCCTTTCACTACCCCGATCCGCGCAGTGCCGGACTTGGCCCGCGCAGCTTCATCGATGTGCAAGACGACAGGCCCGGCAGACGGCTCACCTGCCCGACGGCAACTGGGGATCACCGAGACCATAGGCTTGATCGGCCACCAAGTCAAGTAAGTTTCCCGCTGACAACATTGGCCTCACACATCCACGGGCGACTGACCGAAAATTTTACTTGGCTTCACGTAATTTATCTTACATATTTGATCTTTGGGTGAATCGAGAGGCAAGTTCGACAGGTAAGTGTGCGTCCACGATCTGAACCCGAGTCTAGGACCTGTTCCCAATGAACGAATCGGCTGAGGCAACCGCTAGGCTCCATCCCGATGTCCAGGAGATTCCCCTTCCGCATATCGGGACTGACGAATCCGGGAAGGGCGACTACTTTGGCCCGATGGTAGTGGCAGCGGTGTTCTTCGACTCGGTGACCGGGCCAAAACTCGTAGCGGCCGACGTGAGGGATTCCAAGCTCCTCTCAGACAGGCGATGCCGCGAGCTCGCTGCGCGAATCCGGGAAATTTGTCGCGGGAAGTATGAAGAGGTCGAAATCACCCCAAAGCGGTACAACGAGCTGTACGAGAGTTTTCGGAGGGAGCGCAAGAATCTCAACCACCTCCTGGCTTGGGGCCATGCAAGGGCAATCGAAAGCCTGCTCGAACGGTTTCCCTGTAATCATGCGGTCGCCGATCAATTCGGGGATGAGCGTTATATCCGCTCCCGGCTCATGGAAAAAGGAAAACATCTCCAGCTTATCCAGGTACCGAAAGGGGAACGATACCCCGCGGTGGCCGCTGCATCCATTCTGGCCCGCGACAGGTTCGTCTCCCGGATGGAGAGATTCAGCCGCGAATACGGGTTTGAACTGCCGAAGGGGGCGTCCGAGAGCGTGGTCGTAGCAGGAAGGCGTGTGGTCAAGGAGAAGGGGGAAGAGGAGTTGCGAATCGTTGCGAAGATTCATCACAAGACAACACATAAGATCATTGAGAAGAAGTAGCGTGTGGCGGGTCCAGGCGGTTGACTAATATGAGCCTGGCGGAGTCGCAGTACGCTGCCGTCATCCCTCGGGCGCGGGTTCGAGCTCCTGGTGGATTTTGTGAAGTGCGAGGCGGACCGCCGCGCGCACCGAATTACTCGGATCCTTGACAGCTACCTCCAGCCCCTCGCGCGCCTCTGGGAAGCCCAGCTCACCGAGGGCGCGGGCAGCGGTTGCTCGGATCTCTTCCGGAAGGCCCTTCCGCAGACCAAAAAACCGCGGGCGGCGGCCGAGGATTCGAAGGAGAGGACTGACGGCACGGGCGTCCTGCAACGTACCGAGGCGGAGGCAGGCGACCCTCAGCACATGCTCACTCGGTGGATGGTCGAGCAGGCCGATCACGGAGTCGATCAACTCGACTCCCCCAAGCCCACGTACGCACTCGAGGGCTCCGAGCACCACCTCGGGCTCGGGCTGGCTCATAGCCTGGCGGAGAAACCGCACCGCCTGGACTCGGGAGAGCCGCGTGAGCGCCTGGGCCATCTCGGCCCGGACCTGCACCTCCGAATGACCTAGGAGAAAGAAAAAATCTCTTCCCAGGGCCGGCGCGACGACGTCGAGTACTGCCACAATACGGCAGGTCTTTTCGAGCGAAGCGGCCCGCGCCAGCTCCTGGCTGAG
The DNA here is from genome assembly GCA_012974305.1 of Candidatus Methylomirabilis sp. Classification (GTDB taxonomy): domain Bacteria; phylum Methylomirabilota; class Methylomirabilia; order Methylomirabilales; family CSP1-5; genus CSP1-5. The sequence goes on from JAAXQN010000078.1 coordinate 8,420, forward strand.
GAGCCGAAACGCTGCGTTCCCCTGGGCACGCAAAAGTGTCGCAGCGACGCGGGAAGTCTCTAGGTCCTCACCCTCCAGGATCAGCTTCATCAGGTATGGCGCCAGCGAGTCCACGAACCTCCTCACCGGCTCGACAAAGTTCTCCATCTCGGGCTTTCTCGTTGGTAGTCTGCCTAGAGCCTCGGCTAGAGGCGCCCCTCGCACGAGGTCTCTGCGTTGGAGAAGCCGTTTGAGGATCTCTGCCGAAAGTTCCACCTCGCCCTGGAACGCCTCGGGTTCTGTTTCTCTGGATACGGCATCCGCGACGGTTTCAAGCATCAAGTCGAGCAGCCAATCAACGGATGCCTCCCCCACACCCCTCAAAGAGACATGAAGTCCTTCGGCGGCCTTCCGGCGGAGACTCCCATCCGCTTCGGCTAAGGCACCCGTGGTCCGTCCCACGAGCTGCCGCGCCAGATCCTCGCGCTCGACGCCGAGCAGCGTCCCGAGAATGGGCGCGATCTCTTCTTGAACTTGCCCTTCGAGGAATGCCGCCAGGGGGTCCTGGAGCCATTGGGCCACGCGCTGGAGGATCTCCTCGGCCTCGGAGATCTCCCCGGCGACAGTTTCGAGGGGACTCTCCAGCTCCACCGCAGCCGCGTACATGCGGGTTCCCACCTCGATAGTGGTGATCCCACGTCCTTCGAGCATGCTCCGCCAGAAGGTGGGTGCTCGCTGCGCGTCCTCGAGGGGCAGGGCCAACTGACTGATAAATACCCGAAACTCCTCGCGGGTCACGCCGCGCCGGATGGTCAGGCTCGTGAGGCCACTCTCCTCCATGAGCTTTTGGAGGATCTCAATCGTGATGCCGAACTGGCGGGGATTCGGTCGGGTCGCGTTGACGACGATCGTCCCCTCTGCCATTGCCACGGTCAGGCTCGGAAGGCGCTCGAAGAGCTCCTGGGTATGGCGATCCAGCTGATCGAGGGTGAGGGTGATCAGCTCGCTCTCTGGCGGGTAGAGACGAATGTTGTCGACCGTCGCCGCGAGCGAGCGTAGCACGTCACGGACCAACACCAGGGTCGGATCGTCCAGACGTGCCTCCGCCTGTTCACGCCTCCAAACGGTCTTGGCTTCCCCCGCCGCCAGATAGATGACTGGAAAGACGTCCACGTGCTCGATCCCCATCGACTCGATCCGTTGCTCCCAGAACGCCACGTCGTGCTGGATCCCCTGAGACGGCCCGCTCAGGATCTTCAGCAGGCCCATCACATCAGTCTGGGTGATTCCGCGCTCGAAGGTGCACCGGCGAATCCCATGGTCGGTGTAGACTTGCAACACTTCTTCGACGACCTGATGTAGCCCTTTCCGCTCCAGTGGCTGGCCGTTGGCCAGAAGGGCCTGACCCTCTTCGGCGAAAGTCACGGCCTCCACCTGGCCTAGCAGGTCCAGTAGGGTGGTGGTGGCCGCCGCCACGCTCTCCGCCACGAGCTGACTCCCCTCGGGGTACAGCCGCATGTTCTTCACCGCGACGGTCAAGGTTCTCAAAAATCGCTCGGCCAGAGGGAAGGTCTGCTCGTCCAGCTGGAACTGGGAGTCCTGCGCCCCGACCTTCAGGCTCAGCTCTCGCTCCACTTCGTCCGCCGAAAAGAGCTGTGTCGAGACTTCCTGCACCCGTCGGCTGTAGAACTCCGCCTTGGCCGTATCGTCCGAGCGCTCGAAGTGATATGCCAGCGGCCCCAACACCGCCTCAACCTGCGGCCCCGCGAGCCGCTCCGCCACCTCCCCGACAACCCGGTGGGTGCGTCGGCGATCATCCTGGCCGAGGCCTGTGTAGACAATTTGCTGAAAGCACTGGTTCAAAAACCGCACCTCTTCCTCGTCCGACAGCGGACCCGGCTCCTCGAACACCCGCTGCTTCTTCCCGCGATCAACGAGCTGCTGGGTTTCCCCTGGGTCCTTCCCCAGCACCCCGGCCAGCAGCGTGAGGTCCACGTGAGGGCCGACCACCGCCGCCTTCCAGATCATGGCGTGGGTTTCCTGGTCAAGGGCTTCTAACCCCCCGAGGACTGCGGCCTCCAGCGACGCCGGGATCTCGGCGAGATTCACCGCGTCTAGGTCCCAGGTTCCCTCCGCCGCCTTCAGGATCCCCTTAGCGATGAGCCCCTTGAGCGTCTCCTCGACGAACAGCGGAATTCCCCCGCTTGCCTCGAACAGATGCTGCAAGAAGGCAGGCGAGGGCGTGTGCCGCTCCAGGATCGCCGCGAGCATCTGCTTGACGTCCTGCGGTGCAAGCGTGGCGAGGCTCACATTCGAAAAATTCGGTGATTGGCGCAGGAGGGCGAAGAGACGCAGCAGTGGGGGCGGGGCCTCCTGCTGGGTGAGGGCCTCCGACCGGCCCGCACCGTAGACGACCACCCCGCCGTCGTCCCGGTCCAGAAGGCGATAGAGGACCTCCAAGCTTGCGTCGTCCACGAAGTGGATATCGTCGAGGAACAGGACCAGCGGGGCCCGCTCTGAAAGCAGGCAGAGGAGATCTCCCATGCCGTGAAAGAGCAGACTTCGCCGTTCCTCAGCGGTGAGGGATTCCCGCGGCCCATCGGCGGTCGCGAGCCCGGGAATGATCGTCCCAAGCTCCGTCACCGTCGGGCCCGACAGCCGCCTCATGACAGACTCCAGTTGCCCGTGCTCCCGGGTCAAGCACTCGGTCACCATCGGGGTAAGACTGCTGTATGGGATAGCCCAACGCCAGGTTGACGCCAGGGGCCTTGCCATCAGTGATTTCCAGCGTAGCGCCGGCATTCGCCAGAGCCTCGCCGGTCCACGGCAGCTGGACGCTCGCCAGAGCCGATTCCAGCTGATTCTGTAAAGTCGGAGCCATATTTCGTGACGTGTTTAACAGTAGCAGGGGGGGCAAAGCGCGACATTGTACATCAACGAGGAGCCGTCTCCGGCCCTTGCCAGCGCCTGTGAGGAATGTGTCCTGACAGGCGCAAACGGTTGCTGCCAGAAGGTTTGGGATACAGCACACAGGCAAGGTAAAGGATTCGGCATAACCTCTTAATTAATGTGTAAGTGCGGCAGCTCAATTGAGCGTGCCGGGACGCTAACCGGGCGGCAATAACAGCAATACGCAAATGAAATTTATCAGTGCATTAAAAGCAGAACGCTGTATATCCGCATTGCTGGCGGA
>JAAXQN010000067.1 GCA_012974305.1 Candidatus Methylomirabilis sp.
AGATGTGTATAAGAGACAGCCCCCAAGCAGGACCCCGAGGAGCAGGCCGTTGACGATTCCTACCCCAGCCTCTTTGAGAAGCACCCGCAAGACTTCATAGGGTCTCACGAGTCCCAGTGTGAGCTCGCGCAAGCTCACCGCCCGCAATCGGTCTGCGGTCCGGTAGGGGCATCTCTACAGAATAGCCGCACTGCGGCAGTCTCAAGGGACCCGCAATCAAGAAGAAACATTAACTGTCTGGACGGGTGCGCCTAACCGGGCCCATGGCTGCTTTCGTGAAGCCGGCTCAGCGCGGCAAGCTCGCTCAGTGGCGACTCTCCTTAGGGGCGATTGCGAGAATATAGCCGCACGCGCGGCAGAAAGAAAGGGATGGCAAAGGAAAACTCCGACCTCGGCTGGCGTCCATGATAGCCCCTTTCCCGTGCTGGGGGAACCCCTTAGGGAGTCTCACCTTCCCTTGACACCGTCTCTATCGGGTGGGACCTTCATCGCGTTCGCATTCGCATCTTGATCGAGGGTAGAGTCCGTAAAAATCATTGTTAAAACAATTGACAGTGGGCTGGGGCTCCGGGTTAGAATACCCAACGGCTATGGGAACTCGTGTCGGTTGAAGTCTACAACGCCGATCCGAGAGGGGGTGAATATGGTGAAACGGTATTGGGTACTCTTACCGGTCGCTCTCTTGTTAGCAGCTGGCTGCGCTTCCAGCTATCGCCCTGCCGTCGATCCCACCTTTACCACGGACAGTGCGAGGTATCAAAAGGACCTCTACGAATGCAAGCAGATCGCCAAATCGTACTCTGACGATGTGGGTGAAGAGACGGGAAAGGGAGCACTCATCGGTGGTGCCGTCGGAGCAGCCGGTGGGGCCGCCATCGGAGCCGCGGCGGGTTCCCCGGGAACCGGAGCAGCCATCGGCGCCGTGGTGGGCGTTGCCGCTGGATCCGCCATCGCGGGCACCTCGGCCAAGAAGAAATACGAGGACACCTACGACGCCTGCATGCGGAATCGTGGGTACAAGCTCTTGAAGTAACCATTCTGAAGGCTAAACTTATCGAATGACTCGTGGACCCCTCTTTCCTTCCGCGGGAGGAGGGGTTTCGTCTTTGCTGAGGGGCACATCCAGGAGGATGAGCTGGTGCGCGTGCGATCCATCAGAAGGCGATAATCAAAGCATCGAGGAGGGTAAAGGTGAAAAGGGTCATGCTGATGAGCCCATTTACATTAAAGAAGGCCATCTCGAGCCGCTGCAGGCCGTGACGGCGCATGGTCGCGTGCTCGTACCCGAGAAGCATGACAACGAACAGGATTCCCAGGTAGTACAGGGGTCCCAAGCGGAGCAACTGCCCCACGACCCCGAGCAGGACGGGAACCGCGATATGCAAGCCGAGGCTCACCCGCATCCCCGCTTCAGCCCCGAGTCTCGCTGGGATCGAATACAGCCCGTGGGTGCGATCAGACTCGATATCGGCTAACGCATAGAGAATGTCAAAACCGGCCACCCAGAACAGGACGGCCAACCCGAGGATCAAGGGCGGCAAGTCTACTCGCCCCCGAACGGCGATCCAAGCCCCGATCGGGGCGCAGGCGAGGCAGAGCCCCAGGACCAGGTGCGAGAGAGAGGTAAACCGCTTGGTGTAAGCGTAGAAAACAGTCAAAGCAATGGCAACGGGGGAGAGGAGCAGACAGAGGCGATTCAATTGGGCCGCGGCAAAGACCAACAAAGCGAACGAACCGACCGCGATGGCCATGACGGTGGCGGGTCGGATGAGGCCCCGCGGAAGGGCACGCTGGGCGGTCCGGGGGTTCAAGGCATCCAGATCCATGTCGACGAGCCGGTTCACCGCCATAGCTCCGGTCCTGGCCCCCACCATGGCTACGAGGATCCAAAAGCCCTTCTCCCATTTCGGGATCCCCTGGGCGGCCAGGATCGCCCCTGTAAAGGCAAAAGGGAGCGCGAAGACGGTATGGGGGAACTTAATCAGGTCCAGAAAGACCACGAGCTGATGGAAAAGACCAACAGTTTTTTGCTCTTCACCCACTCTCGACGACCTTTCTTCCTTGGTGCACTGTCACTATTCCGAAGCTAAGGGGCAGATAGGACACCTCAAAGAATCCTGCTTCCTCCATCAGGGCCCGCAGCCCCTCGGGCGACGGGAAACCATCCACGGACGTCGGAAGATACTCGATTGGCAGAGGGGTAACGAGGGGGTCGAGAACTCCAAGATCACCGCTCGCCCACCCGGTTTCAGGACCCTGGCCATCTCCTCGAGCCCCCGCCGCCAATCGGCAACGTTGCGAATTCCAAAAGCCACAAACGCCCCGTCGAATGATTCGTCGGGAAAGGGGAGCATCTCGGCCGGCGCGGCCACAAAGCGGACATGATCTGCCACTCCTGCCCTCCGGGCCTTCAGCATGCCACGGATCAGCATTGGCTCACAGTTGTCCACGGCGATCACCAGAGCACCCGGAACCTGCCGAATAATCTCTAGCGCCACATCGGCGGTTCCCGCGCACAGATCCAGGGCTCGCCCTCCCGAGGGAACCTGTCCATGGGTCACCGCCGCCCGGCGCCAGTAGACGTCCCGACGGAGACTCAAGAGCCGGTTGATCAGATCGTACCGGTGGACGATGGATGCGAACATCCGCCGGATTTCTTCGCGCTTGACCCCAGCGAGATCAGACCCCATAGCGTCAATCTCTCATCACCTCTGCAACGGTTCGATCCAGACCTTTTCGATCCTCATGTTTAGGGGCAAGGGGTGGCACGGCTACCGTGAGGTGATTCCTGCGGACAAGCTGGCATGATTTGAAAGTCTTTCAAAGAGTGGCAGCATCATCAGCGCAATGGTGCTCCCTGCAATGAGGCGACAACTCCAGCGGGTGTTGTCTAGGCTCCTGTGACCTCAGCGGGACCCATCACCGGCCGAACGGCTGAGAGCAGCCTCCACCCGCTCCAGGACGACGTCGCAGAGCTTGGAATGAATCCCCAAGGGTTCGGTGATGGTCCAACGCACCTCAGGATGCATTGCCGCTGCCTCCGCAACCAGGCGAGGAACGTCTTCATTATAATGGGATCCCGGCGCCAGGAAATACGGATGGACGATGACCTCCCGGGCCCCGTCGGCCACGCAGGCATCAAACCCCTGCGGAATCGTCGGCTCGGCAATTTCCATGTGGGCATAACGGACCGTGTCGAAATCGGACCGGTCCCGGATAATCTCGGCAACATGGACAAGCACGGCGTTGGCCTCATCTCGGCTGCTCCCGTGGTCCACTAGCAACAGTGCGCGTTTCATTTTTCTGCTCCCGTTGGCACGAGACACCTCGATTTGAGGCGATACCGAGTTACCACACAGGCCCCCGTGGTCAATCCTACTCCAGAAGCCCAATCCCCGCAAGGACGTCCCACGACAACACGCCGGCGAGTAGTGCCTTGCCCATCAACCTCTGGGTATCACAATTGTAAGAAATCTGGATACCTGTGAGGGGTTGACACCCCTGGCACAGCGGTACATAATCTAGCCCCCTACACGTGGGTGCAGCAACACGCCAGGTGCGGACGGTCAGGAAGGGACATTTACATTGATGCCGCCCGGCGCAACCGTTCAGGATGAATAAAGCTGGAGGAATTCTGAGTGTCAAAACCGTCTTTGGGACACCATGCCGGCGGGGAGCCCGCAACTGAGAGGCCCCCGGTCCCGGAACCGACTTACGCCGAACGGGCGCGGACACTCGTGCACGTATGCCGGGTCGGTACGCTCTCGACCCTTTCCCGAAAACATGCGGGTTGGCCGTTTGGCTCGGTGATGCCCTATGGCCTCGACGATTGTGGCCGGCCCATCTTTCTTATAAGCCGCATGGCCATCCATACACAGAACATGACTGCTGACTCCCGCACCAGCCTCCTGGTGACTCAGCCCCACTGGAGTGACGATCCACTCGCGAGCAGTCGACTCACCCTCATGGGCAATATTTCGCGCGTCCCAGAGGAGCAACTCGAACAACAACGCGACCTCTACCTGGCCCGATACGATAACGCAAAATATTGGGTGGACTACGAGGATTTTGCCTTTTATCGCATGGAGGTCCTCGACGTCTATTTCGTCGGTGGCTTTGGCGTGATGGGTTGGGTCTCCGCTGAGGAATATGGTCTCGCCGAACCCGACCAACTGGCCGACGCAGCTCCGGGAATAATCGAGCACATGAACTCTGATCACGCCGATGCTCTGCTGCTGTTAGTCAGGGTTTTCGGCGCAATAGACTCCGAGGAAGCCATAATGACCTCGGTGGACCGCCTGGGTTTTCACGTGAGACTCAGAAAGGGTGATCGCATTCAGGGCGCTCGCATCCCGTTCACCCAAGAGGTGAAAAGTGTGCAGGAAACGAGGAAGGTTTTGGTGCAGATGGTCGAAGACGCGCGGCAACGGGCTTGATCGAGCCCAGACACCCTCTAGAATCCCCTTTTCACCACTATGGAGGCGCACCATGAACCTATCCAAATTCGTTGTCGTTCCCTCGAGCTTTCTTATGGTGACTCTCGTGGCCCTGTCCGGATGCGCGACATCCGCTCCCAAAGAGGCAGCTAAGCTGGTCTCGCGGGTTGAGGAATCCCGACGAGCGTTGCAGGCTGCCGAAGCACAGATCCGAAGTACCCTTGATACCGCCAACTCGCTTGGCCAGACAGAGGGCGACAGCCTCCAAACTGATTTCCAGCGTCTCAACAGTGAGATCAAATTGTCCAATGAAAATCGGGACGATTTCGGCAAGCGTGTCGCCTCGATGGACAAAACCAGCGCCAGCTACTTCACAGCTTGGGCCGCAGAACTCGACACATACGAGACCGAAGAGTTCCGTACACGGAGCGAAGCCCGGCTAGAGGAAACTCGTGGCCGCTACAACCAGCTCATGACTACCATGCAGCAGGCCGAGGAGAAGTTTAATCCCCTCTTGGCAAAGTTGAACGATCTCTCACGCTACCTGGGCTTCAATCTGAATCCCACCGGCGTTGCCTCCATCAAAACAAATGTCGGCGAGATGAGTTCCGAAGCGACAGACCTGTCTACCGCGATTGAAACCGCAGTCCAGGAAGCCGATGGCTTCGTCACGTTGATGGGGCCGTAGTGGCTGACCGTTCAAATGAGCTAACTGGTAGGATAGGTTGTAGGGGCTAACTGGGAAGGATCGCCTGGAGCCAGCGAGGAGGGTTGAACTCCTGACCTGCTGATTACGAACGCCCCCTGTAGACCACAAACGACGGGTGGTTGATAAAGAACGATCCATGGCCAGCACCTCCAGTTCAATCGGCCCCGCAGTCGGGAGGGGTACCCGCCCAGCAAATGTGCTTTTCTCGCCCGCATAGCGGAGCGGGACTTCGTTAATGACCCTGCCGTCCCGAACCGCACGCGCCACCACCTGTATCTTATTGGCGTCCCAGAGCCCACCGGGCTCGGTGGGACACCCTCAAGTCATGGTCACAGCGGCCCGCACCTAGAATCCTGAGTCGGCAGACAACCGATCGTTCGGCGTCGGTGCGAGGAGCGTCACCGTAAAGCCGTGGATCTCGAGCAGGACCCCCTCGCCCAGCACATCCTGCCCGGGGACCAAGAGCAATGTCTTGGAGGCTCGCTGGGTGGTCTGCGGGGTTCCCAGCGGCCCTTCGGCCGTCACTTCAACGACGGTGGGTCGCTCCAGCATCGCTGTGACTCCTCACACTCCGTTAATTCTAAACGTTTCTTCAACTCACCACCTCCAGCGTGCTTTCCCCGTGCTTCGCTCCTGAATCCCGATTATTCTCTTCAGCGACCGGGCTCCCTTCTGGCTTGTCCGGCC
>JAAXQN010000195.1 GCA_012974305.1 Candidatus Methylomirabilis sp.
ACTCACTATCTGGAGGAGGCAGAAACCTGTGACCGGGTAGGGATCATTGATCACGGGCGCCTCATTGCCCTCGGCACGCCCGAGGAACTGAAACAGGCGTTCAAGGGGGATGTGGTTCAGGTCCGGAGCAACCAGCTGAGCGAGCTGGCCCAGGCGATTCGCGAGGAATTCCAGATTTCACCGCAACTGACCGAGCGCGGCCTTCTCTTGGAGGTCATGGACGGTGAGGCGTTCCTGCCACAACTGATCCGCAGCTGCGGGGACAAAATCGCGGGGATCAATATCCAGCGCCCATCCCTGAACGAAGTTTTCCTCCATCTGACAGGACGGGAATTCGAACCATGATTCCACTCCGCCCGATTCAGAGCATTGTCACGCGCGCGAGTTCAAGCGCTTCTTCCGGCAGCGAGGGCGTCTGCTCAGTGCCCTGGCCCGACCCCTCCTCTGGCTTTTCATTGTGGGGGTCGGCATCAACCGGATCGTCGAGACACCACCAGGGATCTCGTACCTCCAGTTCCTCTTTCCGGGCGTCGTCGGCATGGTCGTGCTCTTCAGCTCCATGCACTCTGCCCTCTCGACCGTGTACGACCGGGAATTCGGCGTCATGCGGCTCATCCTGGTTGCGCCCATCTCTCGGCTCACGATCGTGGGTGGCAAGGTCGCAAGTGGCTCTTTGCTCTCCCTGTTGCAGGCGGGCATCCTGCTCTGCTTGGCCCCGCTGATCGGGATTCCGTTGGGCCTGCAGCAAATCCTCCTTTTGACCGTCTACATCCTGCTGACGGCGGTGGCCATCACGGGAGTCGGATTGCTCCTGGCCTCCCGGATCGACTCGCTCGAGAACTTTGCAGCGATAATGAACTTCGTGGTCTTCCCGATGTTTTTCCTGAGCGGTGGGCTTTATCCGGTCAAGCTGTTGCCGGCTGGGCTGCAGTGGGTTATCTATGCGAATCCCCTTGCCTACGGGATCGACCTGTTCAAGCACGCCCTCCTCCCGGGAGTCCCCGGGACGGCTCTCGGACCGGACTTTGCCCTGGCCTTGAACCTCATCATGCTCGTCGCGTTCTCTACCGTCACCATCGCCGCAGCCACAGCCCTCTTCGACAAAGAGGCCCGCCTCGTCCGTCTCGCCACCCGCTAACCCTTGCGATTCAGCTTCTCAAAGTGCCTTAGAACCAACGTCTCCTATTTCTGCTCATCTGAATCATAATTCTCACGACCAAATCGTCTTTGGTCGAGGCAGTAGTGTGCCATCCTCGTACATGTCGAGCTTTTCGTTGAAGAAGCCAACAAGTCCTTGGATTTTTGCACACTCCACCGTGGGATAACGGTAGATCCATGCGAGGCCCTCGTGCAGTGTGTCACCGATCTTGATAGAATAAAGATTCGCCTCTCCTTTATAGGGGCAACGCGACACCGCATCTGACCGTTCCAACAAGTCCATGCGCGCATCGTGTTTCGGCATGTAGTAACGCGTCGGCAAACCCGTCTCGAACAACAGCCACGGTCGGTTGGTCTCTCCTACTGCGATGCCATCGACCACCACTTTGATGTGGCGCGAGCTCTGCAAAACATCGACCCGTTTATAGGGGTCGCGTGCGTAGACAAAGACCTCCTCGTCCTCCTCGAACCAAGCATCCATCTTCTCCCATGCGAACGCGACAAAGTCTTCCAGCTTCGGGCCGTTGCCCGGCGGGTTACGAAAGGTGAAGGCGGCATTGTTCGCGATCTTGTCGCCGACCTGCACGTGCCAAAAGACGCCTTCGCCCTTGCGATCAGAATGGGTCGTATGGTCGCTCGGTTGCAGACAGTCCATCCGCACGTCTTTCTTCGGGAAATAGTAGAGCGGCAGATGGTCGGTTTCACGGAGCAACATCATCTTTTTACTATCCCCAATGAGCTGGCTGTTGAAGTACACGCGCACCCACCGCGGGCTCCGTTCAAACTCCTTGCTGTGAGGTGAAATAGTAAAAGTATCCGTCATGATTCTCCCCTTTCATCGTGCGCTCACGGAGTGACTGGACAGTAAAGTACCCACCGGTGTTTGTGGACCTCACTCGCACTCCATCTAGGCTTGAAGTCCTCGCATCTCCTTCAAGAGACGAAGGTCTGTTCGCAGGTCACGTGTCCGTGAGGGAACCGAGTGCGCCTGCAGATCGCGGAGGCGAGAGAGCAGCTGAAGTAAGACGGATTCGTCCGTGGGGAGGGGGGAGTCCACTACCTGCCGTAGCCGAAGAGGGATCCGATCGATCCGGAACATGGTCCCTTTTGCTCCAATCCCATAGGTTGCCGTCGGGAAGAAGACCGTAGCGGCCCGGGCGGTCTCGTTCAACCGAGGCGCCAGGACCACGGACGGCAGGTCTCTTAACACAGTAGCCGAATGCGGAGGGAGATACGTTAGCGGATCGGCTCCGACGACGAGGGCAGCGTCCACCTCCCCTTTCTCCAAAAGCTCAGAGGCCGTAAACTCACCCGGGTTGTACTGGGGAAACCCGCGCGCGAAGCTCAGAGCGAAGGGGTAGCCCGTCTGCCAGGTGAGGAGCTTGTAGGCGCCTGTAGCGTTCGCAAATCCCAGTGGTCCCCGCATCGCCATCACGTTAAACCGCGTCAAGGCATTAAGGTCGTGCTCCAGCAATAGAAGGGCAAGGATGTTTTGCTCCCATCCCCGGGACATGCTGAGCCCTGTTCCGTAAAAGACGATCCCGTACCGGCACCCTTTCATCCGCTCGAGGAGAGAGTCCAACTCCTTCACAGGGATGCCTGCCACCTCTTCAACGTCCAGCGTGCTCCCCTTGAGCCTGGCACGGAGTGCGGCGAGCACCTCATAGTCTTCGTCAGGACGTACTTGAAGAAAGAGGTCGGCCTCCTCGGCCGTCGGGGTCCGTTTCACATCCACGACGATGAGCGTGCGATCCTTCCGGCCATGAGGCAGAAACATCCCAGGAGGATCGAGTGCATACCGCGCCAAATGACGGGGATGTGTCTCCCGCGGCTCCGAGCCCCAGAAGATGACCAGGTCTGCCCGGTTCTTGACCTCGCCAAGGGTGCACGAGGACTCCCCAATTTCCTGGAAGGCAAGGGCCCTCGAACCATAAAAGGCGGCATAGGGGACGTCGAGGCAGCCTCCGAGCAGCTCGGCCACCTCGACAGCTCGGCGTTGTGCCTCGGCGGCGGTCGCGCTGAGTCCCTCGATCAGCGGATACTTCGCATGCGTGAGAAC
>JAAXQN010000083.1 GCA_012974305.1 Candidatus Methylomirabilis sp.
ACCCAGTCAGTAGGAGAGCCCGCCACGGCGAGGCCAGGAAGGGCAATGTAAGTAGCAAGAACAGCGAATCGGAATGCCAACGTATTGATTTTCACAGCTTTGCCTCCGCTCAATCTTTTCAATTAGCCGGGGGGTAACAAGATTATACGCTGTGAATTGTGCAACGGGCATGCCAGGTCGAACAGACCGAATTAGGCAGTAAATCGAGCGGTTAGGCGAGAGGTCCTCGTGGAGGGCTGGACGAGAATTGAGCTATTGGCAAACTCTCCCTTATGGGCCTAACGGAATGTCACGGTGGCTTGTCGCAAAGCCTCAACCCTCGGTTAACGTGGGCTTCCCCACCACCCTGGCAAGGTTCCAAAACCCATAGGGGGGTCTCCTTACCAGTCCAGGCCTGGAACGGAGAAAGGCGAGCTCCTAACACGGGAGCTTTTCGCCGTTCTTCTGGCAGGTAATCCCCTGTTCGGCCAGGGCCCGATTTAGTGCAGAGTTGAACTCGGCAAAGAATGCCGCCCTCGATTGCGGGGAGGCGTCTCCCTGGCCGACCAGTATCCACTGTGCTTCACGCAGGGTTGTACGGGCCTGTTCAGGACTGAGCACGCCCGCATCCACCCAGCTGGCGAGCCGGCGCTTGACCTCGAGCAACCACTCATAGCCGAGGGGGATCGGTTTACGTAACACAACTTCCCAGGTCTCGCGAAAATCGGCTTCAGCCCGCTCTGCCCGCTCCTCTGCCGGGATTCCGCAGGGGGCTCGGCCGGATACATACTCCTCCAACATGCCGCCCCCCTTCTGCTGGTAGCTGTCAGGGAGGACCACCCCCCGGCGGAGACAGAACTCATTGGTCTGGTGACGCCGGGTAACCTGGCGCTCGGCGAGGGAGCGTCGGAACTCGGCCCGCACCGCTTCCTCCGGGTCGGGTTGCCCGGTGCCTGCGCACGCGGCCATGAGGAGACCAATCCCACTAAGGCACACGGCTATTCGGAGCTGCCACATCTTCGTCCCTCCTTCGAGAATTACGGTCAGCCATCGGGTGCGGTCAAACAATTAGCAAAAGTTGCGCCAATGCCACCCTCCTCCACTGGACTTCGGGTGATCTGCACGGTTCCTGACCCACTGGGACCCCCCCCACAGGTTACGAATTGCTCGAAGCCATTGTCCGTACTGCCCCAACATTGCAAGCTTAGCCCTCCCACGTAGACAGAGTATGTCAGGCCCCGGGGCACCATAAAGTATCTGGTACAAAATCTGCATAAGAACGCTTCGGATAACGGATAAGGAGGACACCGCCATGAGTCTGGAGATCTCGCTACGAGTAAAGAAGCTGGACCGTGCCAAAGAGGGATCGAGCAACGCACTCGAGAGACTGGTGAAGATTCTGCAAGGATCATATGGCGTCCTCGCTGTCCACTCTGATTTGGAAAGCCACCACCTCACCGTGCGGTATGATCCCAACCGGGTCACGATCCTCCGCATCCTGAATCGAATCGAATCCGCCGGGCGACAGAGAGGTCTTGCTTATCGAGCTACCGACGTTCGGAGAATCCACAAAAGCTCCATCCCATCCCGCAGCCAGCGAAGTTCGTCAGACCGTACCCCGGCAGTAGAGACAGCACATCTCAGCGCTTTCTGAATGGTCCTCAGTCCCTTGGTCTTCAATACAGCCAAGGGATGAAAATTGGGTGGTCGCATACTACCTCGGGTAAACGATCCGGTAGATCACACCCGCTCGATCGTCCGAGACCAAGAGCGCACCGTCGGGCATGACCAGCACATCCGCGGGGCGCCCCCACGCTGCATTGCCTTGGAGCCAGCCCTCGGCGAAGACTTCATACGTCACTGCGCGATTTTCTTCAAGCCGCACCAGCGTGACACGGTACCCAATAGGCGTGCTGCGGTTCCACGAGCCGTGCTCGGCGATAAAGATCTGGTTCCGATACCTGTCCGGAAACATCGTGCCCGTATAAAAGCGCATCCCGATCGCAGCGACGTGTGGGCCGAGTTTCATCGCGGGCGGGACGAATTCCTCACATGCATGTTTCCCCCCGAACTCCGGGTCGGAAATGTCCCCCCCGTGACAATAGGGGAAGCCAAAGTGCAGTCCCTTCCGTGGCGCATGGTTGAGCTCGTCCGGCGGCACATCATCGCCCAGCCAGTCTCGCCCGTTATCAGTGAACCAGAGCGTCTTGGTCTCGGGATGCCAGTCGAACCCCACCGTGTTACGTACGCCTCGGGCGAAGACTTCCAGTCCGGTGCCGTCGGGATTCATGCGCATGATCAGAGCGTAATGCCCGTCGCTCCGCTCGCACACATTACAGGGAGCCCCCACCGGAACATAGAGTTGTCCATCAGGCCCAAAACGGATGAATTTCCAGCCATGATGCCGATCGCCAGGAAAGGTATCGTTGACTACCACAGGTGTAGGCGGGTTACTGAGGCGCGCCTCGATATTGTCGTACCGCAGGACACGGCTGACCTCACCCACGTAGAGGGCGCCACCCCGGAACGCAACGCCATTGGGCATACGCAAACCGCGGGCGACGGTGATGACCTCGTCAGTTCTATTGTTCCGGTTTCGGTCGACAATGGCGTAGACCTTCCCCACGCGCGTCCCGACAAAGAGCGTGCCGTTCGGGCCCAACGCCATCGAACGCGCCCCCGGCACATCGCTCGCGTAGATGCTGATCTCAAATCCGTCGGGAAGCCTGATTTTGTTAAGGGGGAGATCCTGATTGCCGCTGACCGGCGATCCCAAGTGTAAACAGGCCCCAGAGGAAAGCAGCGCACATGTGAATAGAATCTTCCGCATGTTCTGCCTGGGTACATTCATGGGTCGTCCAGGGTTTCCTGACGTTTCAGCGGCTTTCAGAAAATGCTTTTGCCCCGCGGGGCACGGTCAGTAACGATCGACTTATCTGCCCCCCGTAACAGAAGGGAGGACTCCAATGCAGCCGAATGCGTAATTTGAGCAATTAAACCCAGCTCTCACGCGGCTGTCAATCCTAAACGGCATCCGGTTCGGTCTCTTCGTGGAGCCTACAATTGAGGGTGGACGGTGGGACCGGTGGGGTGCGGGGGGCCTGGCAATGCGTTCATCCCAGTCGAAGAGCTGCTGGAGCTCGAGCAGCAGCCCCTTTCGGCACACATTCTGGGTGACGCCAAGGGCATAGTCATGGGGAAATGCCGGTTTCGCAAAGGACCGGCATCCGGAGTGGGAACCGATCATGATTGCGAGTGAACATCACGCCATCGAATGTAAAAAGGAGGTGCTTCGCGGAAGGGCAAAGCTAAAGATGCTCCCGCGGCCGACTTCGCTCGTCGCCCATATCCGTCCCTCGTGCGCCTCGACGATGATCTTCGAGACATACAAGCCTAGCCCCGACCCCGCGGTCTTCGGGATACCAGGCAGCTCCATCCGGTAGAATCGCTCGAAGATTCGGTCAAGTTCCTCGGAGGGGATCCCAAACCCTTGGTCGGTGACATGGACCAGAGCCTCTGTCGGAGTCTCCTCCACCTTGATTTGCACTACTTTCCCCTGTCCCGAAAATTTCACCGCGTTATCCACGAGATTGATCAGCACGCTCTCGAGCATCTCGATGTCACCCTGGACCAGGACTCGCTTGGGCGGCTGTTCCAGGTCGATGCGAAGATGACGATTTATGGCCACGGGCCTCAGCCGATCGACCGTCCTTTTGACGAGGAGCGATAGGTCGAGCTCACGCCGTTCCCCCACGATCTGGCCGCTCTCGATCCGGGTAAGGCTCAAAAAGTTGCCGACAAGTCGTATGAGCCGGTCCACGTGCTGGTGGGCCATCGTAAGGAACTCATGCCGGGCGGCCGGCTCGACCCCTTCCTCGTGGAAGAGCAGTCTCAGCGAGCCCTCGATGACGGTCAACGGCGTCCGAATCTGGTGAGAGAGGGTTGTAAGAAAGTCGCTCTTCTGGCGGTCTAGGGCCTGCAGACCCTCATTCTCTTGGCGCAGGTCCCGGGCCTGGGCCTCAAGTTCGGCCACCCTGGCGCAGAGGCCTGTGTTCGACTCACTGAGCTGAGTGGATCTCTCCTCGAGCTGTCGCACGTAGTCTTTGAGTGAGGCGTGGACATCCTCCAACTCATCGAGTCGCCGGCCGACGCGGTCCGCGACTAACCGGTAGGATTCCGCCATTCGGTCAAAGGCTTGAACCAGCTGCCTCAGCGTGTCGTTCATCCATTCTCCCGGCTTTCCCGGAAGGGAAACTTCTTTTCGTCGCTTCGATCCCGATTCCTACGCTTCAAATACAAGGGCCGTCGGAAACCCGTCTCACAGGAAAACAAACTCTCTGCGAAAGGATAATCCGCTAACCTGCCAAGTGATGTGAGCAAATCAATATCTGCGGAAATGCGCTTCCCTGAGCAGGTGTCACGATTTCGTGAGCGTCAGAGAGAAGTTGGGGCTTGCCGCATCTACAGTGCCCGCACGAATCGTAGCGTGAGATTTCATCCTCCCAGCCTTGTGTTTCCAAGGAATTCTGTTGATTCGTCGTTGTATGGAGACGTGCCATGAGGTCAAAGGCTTGCCTTCAAAGGGGTACATCGGACCAACATCCGCGTGTGGCCATGGTGTATCATCGTGAAATAAAACAATGTTTTACCATCACGACACCCGACACGATACTCTGTCTACCCTCTGGATAGCTCTAAAATCCTCTAACCCATTGCAACTTGTGGGATGAGGGGCCTCCTGACCGGCCAATTACCAAGGCCCCTAGGTCGGACTCCCTGACACCTCAGTGCGGGCGTCTTGATGACCTCGGACTGCCTACAGCCTAAAATGACGTAGCTATGTAGGCCCTACAAATTCGTGTCACATATAACGCATTAGGCTGATGGGCGCAAGCAAAGATCACACGCTGAGTGACTATGCGACCGAGGCCCTCGATTGGATCAACTCCGGATAGGGCAGAATCGAGCCGAAGGCGAGTCCGCGGTGCACCGGGACAGGCGGTGACTGGAATTTAAGCCGGGACAGGCGAGACATGCAGTATGAAACTGCGTCTTGGAACTTTCGTCAACAAGCGACTTGACCTCAATTTGCTGACGCCCCCCATTTGGTGATAACAGGAGAAGGCGGATCATCAAAAGGTGTCACCCCTTGTTTTTCACCACAACCATCCACCAGGATGTAGCTTTGGCTTGTATCGGCAAATGTGATACTGCTCGCAAAGGTACTCGGCGTCTATATCTGCCGCTTCTTCTCTGGGTGGCTTCTGCTCCGGGATCGCCCATCCCCCCCTTTGAAGCATTGCCAACGACCGCCACGCATAGTCGTCCACCCTTTCGAGAAAACCCGCAACTTCAGCGTGCAAAATTCCATCCCTATATTCTTCACCATTTTTGGGAATAAGTTTGTAATTCCAGGTGAGCCTAGCACCAGGCTGATATTCTTTCGCGACAAATCTCAGCAATTCCTCATCGACGTCAAACCCCACGTGTTCAACAAAGGTACAGCCGAGATTTCTTGCTTCAGAACAATGTGCATCTCTATCAATAACTATTAACTGTTTCAACTTTGGGCCGTCCGGAGCTTCATAATTGACAAAACTGTAAAAACTCCAGTCCGAGCTTCGATAGCGAATTATGTTGTGAACGTAGTAACTCCGTTTGCCTGTTTTCTTGTCGAAAAAAGCCCGTAGGAAATTATCATGCGATACGATAAGCAGTTGACCTTGTTTTGCCAGAAAGCCACCAGTCGACAAGGTGACAACAGAATCCAATGCACTATCCTTAATCATGACAGTTTTTTTGAATTGTTCTTTATCGTCCAATGCTGTTTTTTCCTCTAATGCTCTTTTTTCCATACGGTCCCAGAGGACACCAAACTCGGTGGAGGGGTAGCCGTAGGCATAGAGCATAGACCGTAGCCGATTCATCCTTTCATTGGCCCGGCGTTCCTGCCTGAGTAATTCAGGGTAGCCATTTTTAATCCGCTCGCTCTGTGTTAACGGCTTAACGGCTTCGCCAGCATCATATTCCAGACGGAAGGTCTGGGGGTAGGCCACAGCAAGCTTCCCCATCCACCTCAATATTTCGGTACTGCCCGATTGTATTTCGAGGTAGGTTATAATGTATCGGGCGGCGGTGGCAGTTTTCCAAAATGCCTCGGTAGCGAGGCTCACCTTTTGTCTGGCTAAAACGATGTGCTCGTTCCCAAAATCCTTATTCTCTCCGTCCTTCTTTCCCGTGTCTTTCTTTCCCGTGTCGTGCTTTCCTACGTCCTCCTTTGCTACATCCTTCTTTCCTACGTCGTCATTTCCGCTCAGCGCCATCGAACAACTGCAAACCAAGAATAATGCCGCTATCGTCCACAACAACGCCGTCGCCCGTTTCATCGCTACCCTCTTTCCATGGGTAAGGAAGGGCGCCCGGAGGACACAACCCCACGGGCACAGTTATCCTTAATAGGCCCGAATGTGCATTCAAAGTGCCAGTATGAAACGGCACGCCATTTCCAACCAAGAAAGTCTTTTGTTTGTGAGGAGTTGTCGTGATTAATCCGGCAGAAACTGGTACCGATAGGTCACAAGGCGATTGTTATAGAGAATGCAAGATTTGCATGAGACCATGCAGGGACTTCGGGTCAACCGGTTGAAGATTTTGCTTGACCTCGTGGACCCCTTGGACAAGTCTTCTGGAAGCTCCAGCGGGAGGCCAGGGAGCAAAAACGGGCTCTGTGGATCTGAGGCGACCATCGCAGGAATAAAGGGAGCCAAGGGAATGCTGAGAGGCTCTTGGAATCTCTTCCGTCGTTTCATTCTAATTTCACTGGTTTTGGTGCTTACCAACTACGGATGTGTGGTGGCTCAACGTGAGGGGTCCTCTCGCCAGGTCACTTCAGGGCCGGGCCTCTGGGATTTTCTCCCGAAAGCGCCCACTATCGCCATATATGAAGGGACGAGGGTTTACCCGGACGGGAGTACATCACATATCACGCACACGAGTTATCTAATTCGGATAAACGAGAAGGGCAGCGAGACCTTGGTGCGAACATACGAAGAAGAAGAAAAAACTGCACTTGGCCCTCAATTGAATGAGGTGACCACGGTGTATGAAGTAACGTCCGGTCACATAGCGCTCGTATCTGCAAACATAACGAAGCGGGGGGTAATAGCTCAGCGCAAAGAGAGAATAATTTACAACCCGCCATGGGTATTACTGCAATGGCCACTGAGGAAGGGAGATACGTGGGAACAGAAAGTTCTTTTCAGGGTAGAAACAGAGAGGGCGCCCGAAGAAGTCCCTGCTCACATTTCCTCTGTAGTCAGAGGTGAAGAGATTCTACACACTCCCGTCGGAAAGGTCCGCACCTGGCGCATCGAGCAGACTGTCAGAGAAGACAAGGAGAAGTTTATCTATTGGTGGGCAAGGGGAAGATGGCTTGTCAAGTGGCAAAGCAAAGGACGAGAGAATACTTCGTTAGAAATAGTAGAGTTTAAGGAGCCGGCACGGTAACAGGAAACCTCGCCTTATACTCTTTGTCACAGCTCGACCTCAGAATAGCCGCATGTAAATGCACCTTCCTCAAACACCTCGGCTACTCGGCGGCAATAGTCAGGGTAGTTCGTCCTCCACTTCTTGAATAGAGCCGTAAGAGAAAACCTGTCCAGATGATTCGTCGACAAGTAGGGCTTGACGTAGATTCTCAGTAATCGGCGAAGCCCGAACTGAGCGGTTTTCGTGTTCTCCGTGAGTAAAACAAGCGTGGTGTATGTGGTGAAGTGTGCAAGGAGACGATACACGACTAATCGATCGTCCCAGGAGAGATATTTTGCAGGCCTGCCAAGATCGAGACCGGGAATAGAAACATGTCCTCGTAGTCCACCCATCACGCTGACCAATGATCCCTCGGTCCGAATTCGTGGTTGACTCCATAGATAGCAGGAGTCTGCCGCAAGGCCTCGCTTGAGAAGGGTCTCTATACTGGCCTGTACGGTTTGATTGTTTAGGCTCTCGTCAAGACAAATAAGCGGACCCCTGTTATACTCCCGAATGTCCGCATTAATTACAGTGCTCAAGACATCTTGATAGTTAAATCTAGGCGTCGTCATCACTGCACCCGGCTATGAGCGCCGCTTGCTGAGTTGCTTCAGTGTTGCAGCGTCCCCAACGATCAGAGCCTTCTTTTTGGTGCGACTCCACCGCTTGAGCTGCCGCTCTCGCCCGACCGCTTTCTCAAGTGAGTCGTAACTCTCCGAGTAGACAAGTCGCACGGGTCTTCGCAGAAAGGTGTATGTGGACCCTCGACCGTTGTTGTGCGCATTCTCTCGGCCTTCGAGATCCTCTGTCAATCCGATATAGTAGCTCCCGTCCGCGCAACGCAGGATATAGACGTGAATCGTGTCAGACATGTCTTCGACCCTGAGGCTGAGCCTCAGGCTCAGACCCGAAGGGAAGCCCTTCGACTCGCTTCTTGCCCTCGGGAGGCTCGGGGGTCCTCGGTGGCCTCGCTCAGGGCAGCATTCGACGCACGAGAAGCGGCTCTCCAGGCGCAGATGGCCTGCCATGAGCAAGCGGGGAAAGCTCTCGACAGAAAGCCTTCGCCGCGCGTCGAATGGTGGCCCCAACCGGATTTGAACCGGTGTCTCCGCCTTGAGAGGGCGGCGTCCTAGGCCGGGCTAGACGATGGGGCCGGCTATCGGGGGGTGGCTGCGGGGCGAGGACTCGAACCTCGACAACCTGATCCAGAGTCAGGTGGACTACCATTATCCGACCCCGCAATGGGTTCTCAGGTGTCAAAAAGAGGCCCGGATTCAAGGAATCCGGGCAACGAATGGCCTCACTATTGCCGAGGGGTGCCTCAAAGTCAAGCCGAAAAAGGGTCTTTCTGCTCGTGCAACGTAATGATTTTGGTCACTTCATAGGCCTTTACACCTCCAGGGGTCTGGATACGGACTTCTTCCCCCTGCTGCCGACCGACCAGGCCCCTGCCGATGGGCGAGGCGATTGAAACCCATCCCTTTTCTCCATTGCTCTCTTCGGGTGTGACAAGCTTAACCACCCGGTCTTCTCCACTGTCGCTGTCGAGAAGGTGCACAACCGAGCCGAATCCCACGCGATCCTGGGGAACGGACCTCGGGTCAATGGCAGAGAGGGAGGCGATACGCTGCTTCAAAGAGGCAATCCGGGCCTGGACGAATCCCTGTCGCTCCTTAATCGCGTGGTACTCCGCATTCTCGCTGAGATCCCCCAGGCCACGAGCCTCCTCGATCTTCTTCGGGATATCGACCTTCAACTCCCTCTCTAGAGCGTTCAGCTCGCCCCGCAGATTATCTACGACCTCTTGTAGACCCATAGTGGTCCTCCTGTTCCTGTAAAGCAAGCCTAGTGCCGTTCCAACTTGATAAGTGGTTCGACAGGCTCACCACCCCGAGGAAGATCGAGGGGCCGAATTTGAGCAGCCTCCCTTGTTGCAAGGACCGTGATCGAGTGCAGCGAGAAAGTCGTCACAAATAGTTGCAACGGTACTAGTCGTTTTTCTGCTGCAAAACCGCCTCAAGGCGCTCCAAAGAGATGTCGCGGCCCAAAAGCTCCATAACCTGGAAGAGTGGTGGGCTTACTGAATGACCGGTAAGGACAACCCGGGTAGGCTGGGCAACATCTCCCAACTTCAGCCCTCGCTCTGCTACGAAATCCCGGTACACCTTTTCGAGGGTTGCCGCGTCAAAGCTGCTAACGTTCCGGATTCTCCTGCAGACCTCCTGGAGATGTCTCTGGGTTTCAGGCTGGAGGTACTTCTCTCTGGCCCGAACATCATACTCTATCGGCCCCCCAAAGAGGAATCGGGAGGCTTGGGCGAGTTCGCACAGCGTCTTGGAACGCTCCCCAAAAGTCTGGACGACCGCCTCGGCGAAGGCCCTGGCGCTGCCCAGGCTGGACCAGCGAACTGTTGCCGCCCCGATTTCTTCCTTTGAGACCCCCGCCTTTAGCCAGAATTCGACCAGCAGGGCCGCGAGGCGTTTTGGACCTGCTTCAACGACGGTGGGCGGAAAACCCGTCAGCGTGGCAGGCACACCCGTGGGCGTGAGCCGTGTATCAGTGAGCGCCTCGCGAAGGTAATGGGCATTCAGCCAATCCAGCTTGGCGTGATCAAAGACAGCCGGGGTATGGCCAACCCTCGTCAACTCGAAGTATCGAACGAGTTCGTCCCGGCTGAAGATTTCCTGATCCCCGTGCGACCATCCCAGACGGACAAGGTAATTTACCAGTGCTTCTGGCAGATACCCCAGGTCACGATAGGCCAGAACCGAAGTCGCCCCGTGCCGTTTTGAAAGGCGTGTTCGGTCCGGTCCCAGAATCATCGGCACATGCGCAAACTGGGGCAAGGGAAAATCCAGGACCCGATACACCTGGATCTGCTTCGGGGTGTTGGAGAGATGATCGTCCCCCCGGATCACATGGGTGACCTCCATCAAGGCGTCATCCACCACCACGGCGAAATTGTACGTGGGCAAACCATCAGACCGCACCAGGATGAAGTCATCCAGTTCCGCATTGTCAAAACGCACCTCGCCATGGATAATGTCGTTCACAATCGTCACCCCGGCATCCTGCACCCGCAGGCGCAGGGCCCAGGGCTTTTCCGGCTCCAGACGGCGATCCCGGCAGCGACCGTCATACCGGGGGGAACGCCCGGCCGCCAACGCCACCTTCCGCCGCTCCTCGAGTTCTCCGGGAGTACAGACGCAGCGATAGGCCTTCCCGACCTCGAGCAGCCGCTCAGCATGCTCGCGGTAGATCGCAAGCCGTTCCGCCTGTCGATAGGGTCCTTCATCCCAGTCGAGACCGAGCCACTGTAGGCTCTCTACAATGGCCTCAGCCGATTCCGCCGTGGATCGTTCCACGTCCGTGTCCTCGATCCTCAGGATAAGAACCCCGTCGTGATGTCGAGCGAAGAGCCAGTTGTACAGGGCAGTCCGCGCTCCCCCCACATGGAGATCCCCGGTGGGAGATGGCGCAAACCGTACCCGAACCCGATCGCTCATCTTCGTCTCGCTCTGCTGCCCTTCGGGTAGCCCTATGTCGCTTGTGGTGAACCGTTGCTAAAGAGCTTCTATTATCTCTAGAAGGAAACGAACCCGTCAACCGCTTTCCGTTTAGTCCGTGAGCCTACATAAAAAAGAATCCCCCGCAACTGTCGCGGGAGATTCCGATACCGCAAGTCGAGGCTTCCGAGAGGTGACGGGTCAAGCGGGAGGGAGGTATTAGCCTCGCCCCCGGGACTGCAGGTGAGGCACGTCCCGAAGCAACTCGTGGACCTGATGAAGGAGTTTATCCAGCCGGAAGGGCTTTTCGAGAAGCCGGTCTACTCCCGCAGCCTGTTGTTCAACCCGACTCACAGCCACATTCCACCCGGTGCACAGAATGACCTTGACCTCGGGGTCAAGCGCGCGGACCTTCCGGGCAACCTCCAGTCCGGTGAGATCCGCCATTCCGAGATCGGTGATCAGGACGTCGAAGGGCTCTGCCCGGAACATCTCTACCCCATCGATCCCACAC
>JAAXQN010000228.1 GCA_012974305.1 Candidatus Methylomirabilis sp.
TCAGGATTGATCGTCGGGAATTCAAACAGACTCTTGACACCATCCCACGCCTGGGCGATTCTTGAGAAGAGGTAGGAATGGAACCGGCACAACCGAGGAATTCTTGCAGTGGAGCGGTCCGGGGCCAAAGGGTCCCCGGGCTTTGTTTTTTCTGAGGCTCTTAAAGGGAGGGTGAGACCATGGCGATGGCGATCATGCTCGTCAATGTGGATCCGGGGAAGGATCGGGCAGTTGCCCGTGCACTCAAGAAGGTCAAGGGCGTGAAGGGGGTGTGCCTCGTCAGCGGCCTGTATGACGTGGTGGCCACGGTCCGGGCGGGCACCTCCGAGCAGATCCTGGCGACCGTCTACGACAAGGTCCGGCGGCTTCCAGGCGTCCGTAGCAGTCATACCATGTTCTGTCTCGAAGTTTGAGAGGGGGAAACAAACTGACTTTCCCTTGACAATTTTGGGGGCCTCTTCTATACTTACCCCTGTTCTAAGTATCGAAAGAAACAGGCTTTTACGGGTCTCTGGAGGTTTTGAATGGAGCGGAATCTGGCACTGGAGGTGGTCCGGGTGACCGAGGCTGCTGCGCTCTCCTCCGCGCGATGGATGGGGCGTGGCAATGACCGGCTTGCGGAGCAGACCGCCCTGGATGCCATGCGTCGGGCCTTTGATGCGGTTGATTTCACCGGGACCGTAGTGATCGGGCGGGGCGAGAAGGGAGAGACCCCGACCTTGTTTGTGGGCGAGCAGGTTGGTTCTGGTGCCGGACCCGAACTTGACGTGGCGGCGGAACCGCTCGAAGGGGCGTCGATCGTAGCCCAGGGGCGCGCAAACGCCCTGGCAGCGGTAGCACTTGCGGAAAAGGGCTGCCTTTTTCCCGCCCCGGAAGTGTACATGGAAAAGATCGCGGTCGGGCCCAAGGCGCTTGGCGCCATTGATATCACCGCGGGTCCGGAGGCGAACCTCCGATCCATCGCTGAGACGATGAAGTGCTATGTAGAAGACCTGACCGTGGTCATCCTCGACCGACCCCGTCATCGCGACCTTATCATGACGGTCCAGGAGGTGGGTGCGAGGATCAAGCTGATCCAGGATGGCGACCTCTCCGCGGCCATCGCCACCTCGTTAGAGGATTCCGGTGTTGATGTCCTCATGGGGAGTGGCAGGGCACCCGAGGGGGTGTTGGCGGCGGCAGCCCTGAGATGCCTGGGTGGCGACATGCAGGCCCAATTTAAACCGGCGAGCGATGAGGACGTGGAACGTATTCGTCAGGCAGGAGTGAAGGAAATTCAAGAGGTCCTGACGATCACCGATCTCGCTAGGGGTCGAGAGGTCATGTTTACCACCACCGGGGTCACCGATGGCGATTTCCTCAAAGGGGTCCGATTCTTTGGCGGGGGGGCCAAGACCCACTCGCTGCTGATGCGGGCCAAATCGGGAACGGTCCGGTTCATTGATGCGATCCACCGCTTTGATCGTAATCCCATCTACTAATCCTTCCCCGCTTCCCCCGTAACAGGTATGATACCTTCGCGTTCCAGAGGTTTGGATTCTGGGGAACTGACTAGGACGTTAGATGAGTGAGATGAAGCCTATATTCAAAGGGGTTCGGGGTGCACCGGATATTCTGCCGGGTGAGGTCGGTCGCTGGCAGCGGGTCGAGGCCGAGGCCCGGCGGATCCTTCAAGACTATGGCTACCAGGAAATTCGCACGCCTATCTTTGAACGGACCGAGCTTTTTGTCCGGGGTATCGGGGAGGGGACCGATATCGTTGAAAAACAGATGTACACCTTCGAAGACAGAGGAAAAGAAAGCCTCACATTGCGTCCCGAGGGAACTGCTCCCGTGATCCGGGCCTGTCTCGAACACCACCTCTTGACCAGGGGGGGGCTCTATAAGGTCTACTACACTGGCCCGATGTTCCGCCACGAACGCCCTCAGGCGGGCCGGTTTCGACAATTCCACCAGATCGGGGCTGAGGCGATTGGGGTAGAGGATCCCGCTCTTGATGCCGAGGTGCTTGACTTACTCTGTCACCTCTTCGATACCTTGGGGGTCAGCGGGTGGAAACTGCATCTCAACAGTATCGGCGATGAAGCCTGTCGTCCGGTCTTCCGGGAACAGTTCACCCGCTATGTACAGGCCAAAAAGGAAAAGCTGTGTCCTGATTGTCGCGTACGTTTGGAGCGGAACCCGCTTCGCATCCTAGACTGTAAGGAGGAGGGATGCCGGAGTCTTGTCGCTCAAGCCCCCTCCCCGCTCGAATCGCTGTGTAAGGATTGTAAGACTCACTTCCATCGGCTCCAAGAGCTCTTAGGGCTTCTTAAGATCGACTACAGCGTGAATGAGCACTTGGTCCGAGGCCTCGACTATTACACCCGAACTGCCTTTGAGTTTGTGAACCCAGCGCTGGGCGCGCAGAATGCCATCGCCGGCGGGGGGAGGTATGACAGGCTGGTGGACGAGATGGGAGGTCCCCCGATGCCCGGGATCGGCTTTGCCATCGGCATGGAGCGGCTTCTGATCTCCCTCCCGCAAGAGGAACAAGGAGAGATGTGGATAGGCGTCTTCGCGGCGACCCTGGGGAAGGAAGCATCTCAGCTGGCCCTGCAGATCGTCCAGGGGCTTCGACGGCAGGGCGTTCGGGCCAGTCTGGACCTGGAGGGGCGCTCCCTGAAAAGCCAGATGCGTCTCGCCCACAAAGAGCGGTACCGCTACACGCTTATCTTGGGTGACGAGGAGCTCAAGACTGGCCTGGCTACGCTGAAAGACATGGCCAAGGGGGACCAAGAGCAGATCCCCCTGCGGGAGGTGGTAAATCGGCTAGTGAGTCAGGAGTCTCGAGGAAGGGCGGAGTAGGGTAGCAACCTGACGGACCAGCGTATGGCGGGTCGCGCGCCAGAATCTCGGCGGGGATGACAAAGAAAGCATGAGGCGAAGCTGCTATTGCGGAGAGGTCACGGCCGAGAAGGTAGGAGAGGCCGTAACCTTGATGGGGTGGGTTCACCGGAGAAGGGACCACGGCGGTCTTATCTTTGTGGATCTCCGGGACCGAGAGGGAATTGTCCAGGTGGTGTTTGACCCGGAGCATGGGGTGGAAGCCTATGAGACCGCCAGGCGGTTGCGATCAGAATATGTCATCGCCGTCAGGGGTGAGGTTCGACGACGCCCCCCTGGGACCGAGAATGTGGACCTCAAAACCGGCGAGGTGGAGGTCCCGGCCGTCGAAGCATTGATCCTGAACGAGGCCCGGACCCCGGTGTTCCCCTTGGACGATGATCGGCCGGTGAGCGAGGAGCTCCGCCTCACATACCGGTATCTGGACCTCCGCCGCTCGTCTCTCCAAGAGAACTTACGGATCCGACATCGGGGGTACCAGGTGGTCCGGGCGTTCTGCGACAGGCATGGCTTCATCGAGGTGGAAACCCCGGCCCTTACCCGCAGCACGCCCGAGGGGGCCAGAGACTACCTGGTTCCGTCCCGTCTCTACGCCGGCCAGTTCTTTGCGCTCCCGCAGTCCCCCCAGCTCTTCAAACAGCTGCTCATGGTGGCCGGCTTCGACCGCTATTTCCAGATCGTCAAGTGCTTCCGGGACGAGGACCTCCGGGCTGATCGCCAACCAGAGTTTACGCAGATTGATGTCGAGATGTCTTTTGTAGATCGGGAGGATGTCTTGGGCCTCATGGAGGAACTCATCGCGGCCATCTTCCGCGAGGTGAAGGGAGTGGAACTCCACCGACCTTTCCCTCGCCTTCCCTATGTGGAGGCCATGGCGATTTACGGTCTGGACAATCCCGACGTGCGCTTTGAGATGTTTCTCGTGGAGATCAGCGATGTCTGCCAGGAGACGGCCTTCCGTCCCTTTGCCGAAGCCCTTGCCAGAGGGGGACAGGTCAAGGGAATCAAAGTGAAGGGGAAGGCCGAAGCCTTCTCTCGCAAGGTGATCGACGATCTCACCGAATTTGTCAAAGGCTTTGGAGCAAAAGGCCTCGCTCCCTTTCGGATGACAAAAGAGGGACCTCAATCTCCGGTGGCGAAGTTCCTCGATCCTGCGACCTTGGAGGGGATCACTCGACGATTCGATCTCAAGGATGGAGATCTGGCTCTTGTGATCGGTGACAGCCCGATGGTGGTCGCCGAGGCCCTCGGGCGCCTTCGGGTAAAGCTGGGGTATGAACTGGGCTTGATAGACGAGGCCCTCATCCGGCCGGTGTGGGTCACAGATTTTCCTCTCCTGGAGTATAGCGAGGAGGAAAAGCGGTACGTGGCAGTCCACCACCCTTTCACCGCCCCCCTTGACGAGGACCTCTCCCTCTTCGAAGGCAGCCCTGAGAAGATACGGGCCAAGGCCTACGACCTGGTTATCAACGGCCAGGAAGTGGGGGGTGGAAGCATACGGAACCATACCCGGGAGATTCAGCAGAAGATGTTCGATGCCCTCGGGTTTAGTTCAGATCAGGCCCGGCAGCGGTTCGGATTCCTCCTGGACGCACTCGAGTTCGGTACCCCACCCCACGGCGGGATCGCCTTTGGGTTCGACCGGCTCATCATGCTGCTGACGGGGGCCGAGTCGATCCGCGAGGTGATTGCCTTTCCCAAGACCCAGCGAGCCCAATGCCTCATGACGGGTGCCCCGACGGTAGTGGACACGGTTCAACTCAAGGAGCTGCGCCTCAAACTTGATGGCAGCTAACTTTTCGGAATTCTTGCAAAGACCGCAAGCTTTTTCAGTTGACAGTGGGAGGATAGGGGGAGTAGCCTTTTATTGAGGGATCTACCGGGGACGGTCACGGCCGTCCCCGCATGCCTCTCAGGAGGGGAAGCGTCCCACAGCGAATGAAAGGCGAGCGAGCAACGGCTCAAAGGCAGCTCCCGCTACCTCCCGGGCTCCAGATGCAGGCCCTCTTCGGTCGAAACGATGAGCATATCCGAATGGTGGAGGATTCTCTCCACATCCGGATAGTGGCCCGAAACGGGCTCTTGACCATCAGCGGGCCTGAGGAGCAGATCGGTATTGCCGAGAAGGTGATCGGCGAGCTCACCACCCTCCTGGAGGGGGGACGCACCGTCGGAACCCACGACGTAAAGCTGGCCCTCCGGCACCTTGCCCAGCATGAGGATGAGGCCTTCCGGAAGATCCAGGGCGAGGTAATTGAGGTCTCTCCCAAGAAGCGTCCGGTCCGACCCAAGAGCCTCGGCCAGCAGCGCTACATCGACGCCATCCGGAACTACGATATCGTCTTTGGCATTGGCCCCGCTGGGACCGGCAAGACCTACCTGGCGATGGCGATGGCTGTCTCGGCCCATCTGCGGCGACAGGTGAGCCGGATCATCCTCACCCGCCCAGCTGTGGAGGCGGGGGAGCGTCTCGGGTTTCTCCCCGGAACCCTGTACGAGAAAATTCACCCGTACCTCCGTCCCCTCTACGATGCGCTCTACGACATGCTCGAGACCGAGCGAGTGAACCGCCTAATCGAGATGGGCGTGATCGAGATCGCCCCGCTCGCATTCATGAGGGGGCGGACCTTGAATGATGCCTTCATTATCCTGGATGAGGCGCAGAATACCACGTCCGAGCAGATGAAGATGTTTCTCACCCGGATCGGGCTCAGCTCGAAAGCGGTGATCACAGGCGACATCACCCAGGTGGATCTTCCCCCCGGAAAGATCTCAGGGCTCATCGAGGTGCGGTCGGTCCTGAGGGATGTTGAGGGGATTGATTTCGTCTACCTTGGCCAGAAGGACGTCGTTCGTCACGAGTTGGTCCAGCAGATCATTCATGCCTATGAGCAGTTCCAAACCTCACCCTCGTCCTCGGAAGACCCCACTCGAACAGATAAGAGCCCGCAAACAGCTCAGGGACGCTGAGGAGTCGACTGCGAGTCCACCCCCATGACCTTCCAGCGATAATTTGGCTTCACCGGAATCCCTTTCGGGGGGATGATGAAGATTTTCGAGTGGCTTTCATCAGGGAAGAAGAAGGTTAACAACAACAAGGCGGGGGGTAAGCCGACAACCCTACCGGCCTACCGCTACCGCCTTTCCCCGATGGGTTACATCTTTCGGGCCTCTGAGGAGCGGCCACCTATTCGCTTCACCTTGGGGGTCGTGTTGGTGGTGGCCATCACGGCAGTGATCGCCTCCTATCGACCGCTCCCCCTCGGGCCCTTTTCGGTTTTGGCAATTCTGCTCTTTGTCCTTTTCGCGCTCGGCGCGGTCTACTTTTATGCTCGGTTCCTCGAGCCCCGCCCGGTCATATCCTCGAAGAACCTGTATCTTTTGGGGACGGTGGTCCTCCTGAGCATCCTGATCAATCGCTTTCTCCTGATCATCCTTCAATCCTTAAGCCAAAGTTTTCCCTTTATTCCGCTGCAATCTTTCTACTATACCATTCCCGTGGCCCTGGGGAGTGTGCTGCTCACCGTCCTCTTCAACACCCGGATAGCCTTTGGAGGGGCCGTCGCTCTGAGCCTCCTCACCAAGTTCCTTGTGACGGATGACGTCGCTTTCCTCCTGTTCGGGTTGGTTGGTGCGGTCGTCGGTGCCTTTAGCGTCCGGCCGACCCCGGATCGAACCACCTTCTTCAAGGCAGGGTTCTGGGTGGCCATCGCCAATTGCGTTACTGTCCTTACATTCATCCCGATCTATGGCCGGTCAGCAATGACGCTCCCGTTTGACCTGGGAGCCTCCCTCGTGAACGGGGTGTTAGTTGCCCTCTTCGCCTCGACGCTTCTCCCCGTGCTGGAGTATCTCTTTGAGACCGCCACCGATCTGAAGCTCCTCGAGCTCTCCAACTTGAACCGGCCCCTGCTCAAGCAGCTGATGAGGACTGCACCCGGGACGTACCACCATAGCTTAATGTTGGGGGAGCTGTCGGAGGCGGCAGCCGAGGCCATCGGTGCCAATCCACTCTTGTGTCGGGTGGGGGCGTACTACCACGATATCGGCAAGGTGAAGAAGCCGGTCTACTTCATCGAGAACCACATGGACGCCCTGAAGAGGCACGAGAAGCTTTCCCCACACCTGAGCAGCCTTATCGTTGTGTCCCACGTCAAGGAAGGAATCGAGTTGGCGCTGGAACACCGGCTGCCCCCTGCCATCGTCGATCTCATCCCGCAGCACCACGGCACCCGCCTGGTGACCTATTTTTACGAGAAGGCTAAGGAGTCTCAGGATCCCGACCTGAGCGAGGTCAAGGACGAGGATTATCGCTACCCCGGGCCCAAACCCCAGACCAGGGAGGCGGCGATCCTGATGTTAGCTGATGCAGTCGAGGCCGCGGCGAGGACGCTGAACGATCCCACACCGGCCCGGATCCAGGGCCTTGTCCAGCGGTTGGCGAATAGCATCTTTATCGAGGGGGAACTGTCCGAATGTGATCTCACCCTGAAGGATCTCCACCAGATTGCCAAGGCCTTTGTCCGCGTCCTCACCGCCAGCCACCACCACCGGGTCGACTATCCAGGGTACAAGTTTGAAGAGGTGAAAAAGAAGGAAGGAGAAAGGAAAGGGGATGGGGATACCGGTCCGAAACCGGCAAAGGAGGCGGCGGGTCGACCTGTCGCAACTAAAAAGGGTGGGGGAGAAGACATTAAGCGTCTTGGGCAGACCGAGCGATGAGGTCTCGGTGCTCCTCGTCGATGATCGGGCCATCCGGCGCCTCAATAAGGTGTACTTGAACCACGATCGTCCCACCGACGTCCTGGCCTTTCCGCAACAGCAGGGTCTCCCTTCGCCCCAGCCCCATCTCCTCGGCGATGTGGTCATCTCGGTCGAGACCGCTGCTCGCCAGGCCAAAGAACACGACCATTCCCTTGCCCACGAAGTAGCGCTGCTCTTGATCCACGGCATCCTGCACCTCGTGGGCTACGACGATTCGACCCCCGCAACTCGTCGCCGCATGTGGACCGAACAGGCCCGGCTTCTCGCAATTTCTTCGAAACCAGGCTCCTGAAAGGCGGGTTCACAGATCTTCCTGGGTCGGTCTGCGACTCTTGACAGCACATGTCCGTCGGAGGATACTTGGGCCCTGCGCGTAAGATGCGGGACCAGGGGTCCCGACTCAGTGCACAGAAAACGGGACGTCGTCTCGGGCGAAGGAAGACCTGAGGAGGCCGCCAGGTCTCTTCTGGAATGTGTGGCCATAAGAGGTTTAGGGAGACGCGATGAAGCATCGGATCTTGGTCGCCGACGATGAAGCAGCTTCGCGGAATGGGTTGAAGGCGCTCCTTTCAAACTGGGGCTATGAGGTCGAGGAAGCCTCCGACGGGGAGGAGGCCTTGCAGCGGGCCGTCGCCTTCCTCCCAGCCGTCGTAGTCGCCGATCTGGTCATGCCCAAGCTCGACGGGCTAGGGCTCTTGAAGGCCATCCAAGAGGAGTTACCTTTCGCCACGGTCATCATCCTTACTGGCCATGGGACGATCGAAACAGCCGTCGACGCCATGAAGCACGGGGCCTACGACTATGCAACAAAGCCAGTGGACGTTCCACGGCTCAGGATCCTGATCCAGAGAGCCCTGGAGAAGGGGGAAGCTGTTCGGGAGGTGACTCTCCTTCGGCGGCGGCTGAAAAAGGTGTGGGGGTTTGGGAAGCTGGTGGGGAAAAGCAAGGCCATGCAGGAGGTGTACCGGCTCATTGACCTCGCAGCCCCAACATCTGCCCCCGTCCTGATCTCGGGAGAAAGCGGGACTGGTAAGGAGCTGGTAGCGCACATCCTCCACGAGCTGTCGCCCCGGGGCCAGAGAGCCTTCGTTGCGGTCAACTGCTCGGCCATCCCAGAGAGCCTATTAGAAAGTGAGATTTTCGGTCATGAGAGGGGAGCGTTCACCGGCGCGATGGAGCGGAGAGTTGGCTGTTTCGAGCTGGCGAATGAGGGAACGATCTTCCTCGATGAAATTGCCGAGATGAGCACCGCGACCCAGGCGAAGTTCCTCAGGATCCTCGAGGATGGCACGGTGAGGCGCCTCGGGGGGAAGCAAGAGATCAAGATCGATGTGCGGGTATTGGCTGCGACCAACAAGGATCCCTTGAAGGCGATAAAGGATGGGGCCCTGAGAGAGGATCTCTACTACCGCCTAAACGTCTTTACTCTCCCCCTCCCCGCGCTCAGGGAGAGAGGTGAGGACATTCCCCTGCTCATCCAGGCCTTCGTCGAGGAGTTGAATGTCAAGTACGAGAAGCGGATCAAATCGGTCGACGAGGCGACGCTGCAGGCCTTGTTGCGGCATCCATGGCCGGGAAATGTCAGAGAACTCAGGAACACCATCGAGCGGGCGATGATCGTCTGCGAAACCGACCTCGTTGCCTCAAGACACCTCCCCCCGAGCATTGCAAGCGAGACAAAGGGCGACGGTCCCGATTCCATCACGGTCCCGTTCGGGATCTCCCTCGAGGAGGCGGAAAAGGACCTCATCCGTAGGACACTCGCTTCCGTGAACAACAATAAGACAAAAGCCGCCGAGATCTTAGGAATCAGCTTAAAAACGTTGCATAACAAGCTCCATCGATACGGTGCGTAGGATGCGCTTCGGCGTCAGAGGCAAGGAGGCCTTAGCCATCACCCTTCTCACCTTCCTGGTGGTGGCCACCACGACGTTCATCCACCTGTCGCAATTGACCAAGGTCGTCGTCCAGGAAGCCTTACGACAGACTGAGCTGATTGCGAAGCAGATATATGCTCAGAGCAGCCGTTCCCTCTCCCGTGTCCGAGGCGGAAGTCACTGGGATATCTTACGAAGCGATCAAGAGCTGAGAAGCCTCCTTGACGCCAGTGTAGGATACTCGCCTTACCTCCTGTACGCGCTCATCGCCGACCGAGAGGGCGAGGTGGTCCTCCATAGCGAGCGGGTAAAAGAGGGCTCATTTGCCCCCGAGAGACCGGGACTCCAAGCGCTCCTTTCCCTCGGTCGCTTCCAGCTCTTCCAAGTCCTGTACGGGGGAGGGGAAATCTACGAGGACACACTGCCTCTGAGTCTCGACGGCAAACCCTTCGGGAACATCCAACTTGGGATCGCCACCAGCCTGTTGAGGCGAGAGCTGAACATCTCTTTGATAAATAGTCTCTACCTGGCTGGTCTTGCCCTGCCCGTGGCTTGGCTCTTCGCGATGGGTTTGGGCAACCTGATCCTCAGGCCAATCCGGAAACTCACGCAGGAGATGGACCGGCTCAGGCGGGGTGACTTCGAGGTTGGAGGCCACCTTGGCCGGGAGGACGAGTTTGGAGAGCTGGCCTCGCAGCTCCAGCTCCTTGGCCAGCAGCTACAGTCAGACCGTCTGAAAATGTTGAGTGAAAAGGAGCAACTGCAACAGGTCGTGGATCACCTGGAGGACGGGATTATCCTGTTCACGCAAGACCGCCGGGTTCTGTTTTTTAACAAAGTGGCCGAGGGTGTCGTGGGGAGGCCTCTTGAGCAGGTCATCGGATGGCCGTGGGAGGAGATGCTGGTCCCATCCCATCCTCTTGGCCTCCTGCTCGAGCAAGCCTTTGAACAAAAGTCCGGTTTTCATAATGCGCCCATGGCACTCCCCAACGATGGAAGCCCCAAAGAGTTTCTGGTCTCTGTCTTTTTTGTGACGGATGCCCAAGAGACAATGGGAGCCATGGTTCTCTTGAAAGACCTTGAATCGATCAAGACGCTCCAGTCCTTGGTCAGCTATTCCGCCAAACTTACTGCGCTTGGGAGGCTCACTTCAGGGGTGGCCCACGAGGTCAAGAACCCCCTCAACGCCATGACGATCCATCTCGAACTCCTCAAGGAGAAGCTGGACGGTTCTCCTGAGGAGGTTCAACAGAGCCTGGACGTCATCGGGAGCGAGATCCGGAGATTGGATCGGGTGGTCCAACGGTTTTTGAGGTTTATCCGCCCTGAGGAACTGAGCGTGAAACTGCTCGACCTGAACGCTCTCTTGACAGATATTGCGTCCCTCTTAGAGGCCGAATGGAGAGAGGGGGGGGTCGCGTTCACCTTTCAGTTCGATCCCACCCTCCCCCTTATTCCTGCCGATGAGGAGCTTCTCCGCCAGGCCTTCCTGAACATCCTGCTGAACGCCTGTCAGGCCATGCCGGACGGAGGAAAGGTCAAGATGTCGACGGAACGGGAGGATGGGTTTGTCAATGTGAGTATCACCGACACAGGGGTCGGGATCGCGCCTGAAGATCTTGACAAGATATTTCGGCTCTATTACACGACGAAACCGGGTGGCAGTGGAATCGGTCTCTCCATGGTTTACCGGATCGTCCAGATGCATGATGGTGTCATTGATGTCTTCTCTGGGGCGGACCAGGGGACAACCCTGACCGTTCGACTTCGAGCGTGCTAGTGCCGGCCTTGTTCCGCCAGAGGGAGATGCTTTGGGGCGAGGCCGAACCATCCGGGTACAGGCTCGTGAAGAGACCACTGTGGTATTTCATTCTCCTTATAATCATCGCGGTGGGCTGTGCCAAACCCAAGACCGTCGTGGCCCCGCCCCCTCCTCCGGCTGAGCCGACGC
>JAAXQN010000157.1 GCA_012974305.1 Candidatus Methylomirabilis sp.
GATCCTCCCCCTCGCTCTCCACCCAGATCTCGCCCCCCTGAAGCTCCACGAGCCGTTTGGCTAGGGAGAGACCAAGACCGACTCCAGGGATCCGGCGGGCGACAGCGTTCTCCCCTCGTCCAAAGGGGTCAAAGATCCGCCCCCGATCCTCCGGGCGGATTCCAATGCCGTTATCCTTCACAGAGACGGCAATGGTATCGGAATCCTTAACGCGGGCTGCCATGACGACCTCGCCTCCTTCGGGCGTGAACTTGATTGCATTAGAGACCACATTCAGGAGGATCTGTCTGAACTGGTGGAGATCACCCCGGATTGGCGGGAGTCCTGACTCTCCGTCGACTACGAACCTGATCCCGTGTTGCGTCGCTTGAGGAGCCATGAGGGCACCCACCTCCTCCATGACAACGAGGGGACTAAACTCGTCGCAGAAGATGGTCCTTCGACCGGCATCGACGGCGGCGAGTTCCAGCAGGTCATTGGCCAACTTCAAGATGTGCTGGGCGCTGCCATAGATATTTTGCAGATACTGCTGCTGGCGTGCGGTGAGGGGGCCGACCCGCTTATCCTGAAGAAGCTCGGCGTACCCCAGAATCCCCGTGAGCGGTGTCCTAACTTCCTGGGAGAGGTGGGAGAGGAACTTATTCTTGTGGCTATTGACCTCGAGGAGTTGGTGGTTCTTCTGCACCAGCTGATCATGGAGCCGGGCGTTTTCCAATGCCGTGGCCGCATGATTGGCAATCGCGGACAGGAGGGCAAGATCTGCCTCCCCGAAGGGGGTTCGGTCGATCCGGTTAATCAGCTGAATCACCCCGAGAACCCTGTCTGCGGTTTTCACCGGCACGCAAAGCATGGAACGAGTCACGAAGCCGGTCATGGCATCAACCTTGGATGAAAAGAGCGGGTGTTTCCTGACGTCGGGGAGCACGAGCGCTTCACCGGTAGAGGCAACCCAGCCGGCGATCCCCTCTTCCGCCGCGATGCGCAGCCCCTGGAGCAACTCACGCCCCTCCCCCAGGACCACCGCGAAGGTCATTTCTCCCGTCTCCTCCCGGAGGAGGAGGGAGCCGGCCTCAACCTTCATCAGCTCCCCCACCTGCTCCATCACCAATTTGAGAAGTACAGGAAAATCCAGTGTGGACGTGAAGGCCGACGTAACCTGGTTGAGTACCGAAAGTTCGTGAAGCCGCTGGTGGACAGGGCTAATATCCTGGAGGATCATGACCCCGCCGGCCGCTTTGTCCTCATCCACCAGGCCGGTCATGGTCACCTTAAGGACCCGCTCGCTATGTGGAAATTCGAACTCCTCCCGCCCTCCAGACCGTTCCATCCGCCGAACCGCTTCCGGGATCGGATCACCAAAGATGGAAAAGATGGAGATCCCCACAAGCTCGGTTTCCGATCGCCCGAGAAGGTGGACACCAGCCGGATTGACGTACACCACCTGATGGGACTCGTTAAACTCGATGACGGCTTCTCCGATCGCCGCCAGCAACGTGTCCAGGTGTCTTTTTATTGAAAGGAGCTCTCGGGCGAGGACCGGGGGTCGTTGCTCCTGAAGACCAACCACGACCGGGGAACCTGGTTCCACCCCGTCTGTTTCGAATCGCCGGATCACCTCCAGGAGGTCCGCTACCATGCCATCCATTCGGCCCTTGGCAATGTAGGCATTCGCCCCTACCTCTTGCAGGTCCTGAAAGCTGGCAAGACCCTCGGCCATCGTCGCGGTGACCATGACGACGGGGATGTTACTCAGTTGCGGATCTTCCCGGACGTGGCGGCAGAGTTGACGGCCATCCATCACGGGCATGATGAAATCCGTCACGATGAGATCAGGGGTAGAGAGCCGCGCTTGGTCCAACGCCTCCAGACCATTTCGAGCCTTGGAAACGCGAAAGCCCTCCTCTCCCAGAGCGTCTCCGACTCCCTCGAGGATGAGCTCGTCGTTGTCAACGATGAGGATTTCCTTCAGCACGCGATGCCTTTGGCGAGAATTGGAATTCAAATCCGCTAAGGAATGTAGCAAGCTTTGTGCCACTTAGTGGTGCCTGAGGGGGGAGCCTTGCGCGTGCAACAT
This sequence comes from Candidatus Methylomirabilis sp., assembly GCA_012974305.1. Taxonomy (GTDB): domain Bacteria; phylum Methylomirabilota; class Methylomirabilia; order Methylomirabilales; family CSP1-5; genus CSP1-5. The sequence goes on from JAAXQN010000157.1 coordinate 2,075, forward strand.
ACGCAAAATAAAGGGGCGAATCCTGTAGGATTCGCCCCGAGCAGATGTTGGTGGAGGCGGTGGGCCATCCGGGCCCATTGGTGAAGTAGGGTGCAAAATGTAAAGCTTCGACCCCCAATCCCGACCGCTGCGCGGACGTTAGCAACACCAGGCAGTGACTTGATGGTGCGGCCAGCTACCGGGAGTTTGCGGCACGACAGCTTTCGTTCCTGTGAACCCTTGCCTACTCGTCGGGTACTCTGGGCACGGGGCGGCCCTCGAGCCGGGCTTGGACCAGACGGGCCAGGAAGGCCGCGAACTGCTCGATGTTCTGCTTTACGCTGGCGGCTTCGAGCGCCGCCATGTATTCGTTGCGTCCCTCGACCGGCAGCACAGTCCACGGATAGCCGCCGGCGGCGAGCATGACATTCATCAGAAATCGGCCCATACGGCCATTGCCGTCCATATAGGGATGGATGTACACAAACACGAAATGACCCAATACGATCCGCACGGACGGCTCTTCCTCCTCCCGCAGCAGATCGAAAAACGCCGGCATAAAATCGCGTACCGCCTCGTGGCGGGGAGGCACGTGCTTCGAGCGCCGGATATAGACCTGGTCGCTGCGGTAGCCTGCGAGGTCGGCTGCCCCGATGATTCCGGCGGTTACACTCGGTGTAAAGAGCTCCCGGTACCAATCGCCATGGTCACCATCAACGACTGCACCCGGGTTGTCGCCCCCGAGCACCTTGCGCACGCTTTCCCTGACAGCCTGATAGGCCTGCCAATAACCGCGCGCCGCAAGCGCGTTGCGGTGTTCGCGGTCATCCTCGTCATCATCGGGGTTCCACGCGCCGGTGCGCACGCGCTCGATGAGGGCCGGGCTGACCCGGTATCCCTCGATCGACAGCGAATGGTAGGCGTCGGTGACATAGATGTCTTCGACGACCTTCATATACGCATTGATGTCGGCAACTGGCCCCGGTGCGGCGGGGAACATCTCCATCACCGTCTTCCGCATCTGCTGCCACATCAGGCGAACGCGGTTAACGTAGGGCGATTGTTCGCGCGCCGGTAGAGCCAGCGCGGGTCGGTCACTGAACGGATCATTCTCGCGCACGTCATAGCCAGCTGCCCGCATCGTCTTGAGGATGTCGTCGGCGATGCGCGCGCGCCCGATATTCCGGAACGCCCCAGCAAGGCGGCCCGCCAGCGCGCTGTGGCCGCCGGCCAGCAGCAGGGCTAGGACATCCGAAGCATCACGCACCATGGCAAGCGCGGCGCGCGCATCGGTCGCCCTTTGCGGGAAGTATCCCGGGGGACAGGCGATCAGCGCAGCCGGCAAAGAGAACAGGCGCAGACCTTCTTTCTCTTCCCGTTGTCCTTCCGCCGGTAGGGCAAGCCGGACATCGAACAGAGAGGTGTCGTGTGGTAGCGGCGTGACGCGGTTGCGCGCCTTCGGCGAGCGGACGAGCAGTTGGTGCGGCACCGCCCGGTTGCCGACATGCAGAGACAGAGATCGCTCGGGCGATAAGGACCATTCCGTCCCGAACCGCTCGTTCAGGTAGGCCGCGCAGAAGTCCCAGAAGGAGGCATACCAGGTCGTACTTTCCCCGCCAGCTCCATCCGGCCGGGCCGGGATGTACCAGCCCTTTATCACCTGGTGCAAGAACCCGTTCCGCAAGAGCCGCTCCCGATGGGTGCGGCTCAGGTAGGCGGAGCGGATGGCGACCACACCGCGCTCTTGAAGCTTTCTTAGAGCTCTAAGGGAGTCAGCCAGTTTTTCCTGCGGTCTTGCCATGGTCGTGCTATATTTCGCTTATCGTGCTGTGCAGTTTTTAGCTTTTTCTGCCAAAACTCTTATAGCTTATAGTGTTGTATCATTTTAAGCTTATTATGTCGAGCAAAATTTAGCTTATCCAGTTATATCATGGTTTTGGGTCACTATAAGGCCTTGATTCACCTCAATTCCGCCCACTGATTCCCCTGAAATACTCGCGGCGTCTTAGCGGTTTCCTCGCCCCTTTCGGAATCCCGCCTGTGGCGGGAAGGGGTAAAGGGGACATTAGAGTTTTCCTGGTCCTTGCGTGGCCGCCCGGGGGGGCTGCAGACTGGCCTCGAGCCCGAGGTCCTGCGCGGTCTGAACCGCCCACGCCTCGCTCCCAAAGGAGGTGCCCCGGTTGACGCTCCGTCGGACGCGTTCCAGCTCGGTTTCCGTCATAGCCTCGCTCACCCAGGCGACCCAATCCGCCGGCCAGGGCACGGGGTCGGGACAGGTCTCCGCCCTCCCCCACTTCTCCAGACTCGACCGCTCAGACACCATCCGACGCGCGAGGAGCGGCTCCCCAGGCGCAGATGGCCTGCCAAAAGCAAGCGGGGAAAGCTCTCGTCAGAAAGCTTTCCCCGCGCGTCGAATGGTGGAGGCGGCGGGAGTCGAACCCGCGTCCGAGAACAGGCCCATAAAGGCTTCTACATGCTTAGCCTGTGTTTTTTGTCTCGCCAGTAAACGCCCCCACAGGAAGGGTCACTTACCGGCCAGCCCTTTAAGTCTCGCCCTTCTCCCCCGGGCCGGAGAAGAAAAGCCAGCTCACCTATATGACGCCTTCCCTTCCCCGGTAAGCGAGGAAAGGTGGGCGTGGCTGCTCGTTAGGCAGCCAGTGCCAGCTGTTGGTTGGCAGTTGTGTGTTTCCCATCTGTTTTACGAGGAAGATGGGACCTCGGCATGCCGCCTCTACTAACCATTGTCCCCGTCGAAACCCTTTCGCCCCCCTTTCTGCCGACCACCGATCACCGTTGACCGCTTTGATTCGGACATAGATCATTGGTTCACGGTCGTCGGTCATCGGTTCACGGTCATCGGTCGTCGGTTATCGGTCGTCGGTCATCGGGCTCTCTTAAGTGCGTCGGCGATTTCTCGTTCCTGGGTCCGGCGCTTCAGGTCTTCCCGTTTATCGTACTGTTTCTTCCCCCGGCACAGGGCTAACTCCACTTTGACCCGGCCGTTTTTCAGATAGAGACTCAGCGGAACAAGGGTTAGCCCCTTCTCCTGCACCTTTCCGATCAGCCGCCGAATCTCCGCCCGGTGCAGGAGGAGCTTCCGGCGCCGAAGCGGTTCATGGTTGAACCGGTTGGCTGGCGTGTACGGGCTGATGTGGCAATTTCGAAGAAACACCTCCCCACCCTCCACGGCCCCATAGCCGTCCCGCAGATTCGCCCGTCCCTCTCGGAGCGACTTTACCTCAGTTCCCGTGAGGGCGATGCCGGCTTCAAACGCCTCATCGATGTGGTAGTCGTGGTAGGCCTTCCGATTCGTGGTAAGTACCTTCCCATGCGCCATATTTTCTTACCCCTTAGCAGTCTCCAGCCTTCTAATAATAAGCTGTTTTGCCGCTTTTTGCAAGTCAACGCCCCCGCCGTTCAGGCCTCGCGACCCGGTCCCCACAACACCCAAGGGCCCGGGAGCGCCCGGATCGGCACCCCCCGTGAGATGAATCCCTTGGCGGCGAGGCGTACAAGTGCCCCCTCGACTTCCCCCACGGACAGGTCAAGGAGGCGGGCCATGGTCCGCTCCTGACTCGCGATGACAATCTTGAGGTATGCCTTTAATAACTGGAGAATCGCTTCATCCCGCGAAAGTTCCTCCCCCCTCTTCACCTGTTCGGGTAACCAGTGGTCCAGGAAGTCCCAGCGATAGCTGAATGTGGGTTCGTAGATTTCCTCTATCTTGACCACCCAGAGCTTTCGCTGAAGCTCCGCCATGGCCCTCTCGAATTGAGGGGTCTGTACCGGGCTTCCGAGACCGGCACGACGCCGAAGCTCACCAGTCTCCAGAGGATGCCGTTCCATCAAGGCATCCATGAGCTGGAGCGCAGGTCGGCTCAGACGGCCGTCCCGGTAGTCGAACAGGTAATCACCGCTCCGCCTGCCGTTCCGGATCAAGGCCACGAAGGCGGGCAAGATTTCACGCGACACCAGCGTCGGCTTTCCCTTGAGGAGCTTCCCATAATAGACGAGGCGCTTGGCCGGGAGGCTGTCTTTCAGCTCCCAGGTGAGGCCAACCGCCGAATCATGGTGAGTATGTTTCGGCCAGCGGGGATGACGACGGCCGCATACCGCGACGTACAGGCAGGGGAGAATGTGGCCAAAGGTGCGGAAGGTAAAACAGAAGCCGACTTCCTCAATGAATCGGAGGGCGTGCTTTTCAGTCCGAACTCTGAGATGGGGAAGGCGGTGAAAGGCCCGGTCCCTCAGTCTTTCCAAGGCCGCCCGCGTCAGCGGTGGATGCCTCTGCCGCTTCATCTCGCTAGCGGTGTCGCAGGCCGTCTCGCAGTTCTCGAACTAGCGTCTCTACAGTGCCCCGCGTTCCACCGGCCAGTTTTTGACGCCACGGGCCCTCAGTCTCGAAGCGGCTGTCCCCGATTCGCTCTCTCCAAGGGGAGACAGCTTGGCGGATGGCGGCGGCATCGAACGGGTCCTTTTTAATTTCGCGGGAGGCTGCCATGACATCCGGCGAGACTCGCATAAAGGCTCTGAGCGCCGTTCCAGTCTTAATGCTGTACTTCCGCCCCGCCCAGGCCTGGGGAAATGTGCCTGCGATCGCCTTAAAATAATTCAAGAAGAAGCGGCGTGCGCCGTCACGGAGCTCCCGGGCCCGCTGCTCTCCACCAATCTTCCGTACGGTCTCGAGGAGCTCCACCATCTCGTCAGCCAAGGGTGCCTGAGAGACCTTGCCCCGCCCCACGCCCAGAATGCGGATCTCTCCTCGTAGGGGGGATGATTCTGTCTCGTTGAGCGCCCGGATGACATCATGGGCTAATGCCTGGTTCTCGTCAGCGTAAAGCCGCCGTCCGGCCAGGCTGATCAGGTGGGACGGGTTCAGACGCGTGTGCTTGGCGTTGATGGTGACGAACAGTTCCACGATTTGGCGGTCATCCAAGTTGTCAAAGACGACGGCCGGGACCTCCATCGCTTTCAGTTCCTGGGCCGCGGCATGGAGGGCTAGCAGGCGATGTTGGCCATCGAGGGCTCGGAGGATACCCTGGTCTTCCGGAATCTGTAACAGTCCGAGGCTCGGGTTGGCCCCTCCTGGGGTGAATTTGAGCCGGCGCTCGGCGATGATGATCACTGCCCCGGGAATCGCCGGCAGGTTTCCCGCATCCTGACACTCCCGGTAGTACTGCAGCAGGTCCTCGATCTTACGACGGATTACGGGTCGCTGAAAGGCCCCCTCGCCCCGCGATATTCGCTTTTCTAAGAGTTCCCAGTTGATCCGCGAGGGGCGGCGCGGGAGCTTCGTTCGGGGTGCCTCGGGCGAGGCGTACCCTAAGACCTCGAATCGGACCAGTCGGTCAATGTCAGCCGCCGAAAAGGAAGCCTGATAAAATTCGACGCCGAACTGTCGAACCTTGTGAGCTGCAACCGTGATCATCGCTCGCCATCCCCTTTTTCTGCAGTTCTCAGTTCACCGTTCTCAGTTCGTAGACGCCTCAACCCTTCGCCATCAACCGTGAACCGTGAACCCTGAACCATGAACCAGTTCAAGACGTGGGTCGCCAGCGGAGTTTTGGCTCTCGGGCCGCCTTGGTCTCGTTCATGCGGGTGACCTTGGGATTGTGAGGAGCTTGCCGCAAAACCTCCGGGTTTTCCTCCGCCTCTTGGGCGATTCGCTTCATGGCCGCGATGAACTGGTCCAGTGTTTCCTTGCTCTCGGTCTCCGTCGGCTCGATCATCAGCGCGGCCTTCACGATCAGGGGAAAGTAAATGGTCGGCGGGTGAAAGCCATAATCGATGAGCCGCTTGGCGATGTCGACGGTGTGGATGTCGTGCCGCGCCTGCAGGGCGTCGGTGAAGACGCACTCGTGCATGCAGTGGCGGTCGTACGGCAGGTGGTAGGTCCCCTTGAGCTGACTCTGGATGTAGTTGGCGTTGAGCACGGCGACCTCGGACGCCCGCCGGAGCCCCGCCGACCCCATGGACCGGATGTAGGTGTACGAGCGGACCAGGACCCCGAAGCTTGCCGCGAAGGCGCGGACCTTCCCGATTGACTTGGGTCGCTTGAAATCGAGCGTTAATCGGTTCCCCTTTTTCTCCACCGTCGGGACCGGCATGAAGGGGGCCAGGTGCTTCTTCAGTGCAACGGGACCCGCCCCCGGCCCGCCGCCCCCGTGCGGCTGCGAGAAGGTCTTGTGGAGGTTAATCTGGATGACATCGACGCCACAGTCCCCGGGGCGACTGATCCCCATTACACTATTCAGGTTGGCCCCATCGCAGTAGACCTGGCCTCCCTTGGCGTGGACGATCTTGGAAACCTCGACAATCTGATCCTCGAAGAGCCCTAAGGTATTCGGGCTCGTGACCATGATGGCAGCCACCTCGTTGTCCATGACCTCGGCCACCGCCTTGGCCTCTACAATGCCGCGGGGCCCCTCCTTGACGGGCACCACGCGGTACCCGCACAGGGCCGACGTCGCCGGGTTGGTCCCGTGGGCCGAATCGGGAATCAGGACCTTGGATCGCGGATTGCCGCGCGAGGTGTGATAGGCCCGGATCATCATGAGGCCCGTGAGTTCTCCATGGGCGCCCGCCGAAGGCTGCAGCGTGACCCGGTCCATGCCGGCCACTTCGGCCAGGTACTGCTCCAACTCCCACATCAGCTGAAGCGCCCCCTGACTGAGTTCCTCGGGCTGATAGGGATGCGCCTTGGCGAACCCCGGGAGGCGCGCCATATCTTCGTTGATCCGGGGATTGTACTTCATCGTGCAGGAGCCGAGCGGAAAGAACCCCAGGTCGACGCAGTAGTTCCACTGTGAGATCCTGGTGTAGTGGCGGATCACGTCGACCTCGCTCACCTCGGGCATGCCGGGGATGCCGTCCCGGAGGAGCCGCTTGGGGATCAAGACTTCAGCCTTCTTCTCCGGCACGTCCACCGGCGGAAGAGAGTATCCCACTCGACCCGGCGAACCCTGCTCGAAGATCAACGGCTCGTTCAAGACCAGTCCCCGTGTGCCGATGGTGTTCCCGGTGCCGCTCATCGTCCACCTCCCAGCGCTTTGGCCAGCGCGTCGATCTCCGGGCGGCTGTTCTGCTCCGTAACGCAGACCAGGAGACAGTCCTTGAGCTCCGGATAGAACCGCCCCAGGTCCAATCCGCCGATGATCTGCCGCTTCAGCAATCCCTTGAGGATCTCACCCGGTTTCTTCTTGGTGCGCAGGACAAACTCGTTGAACGTCGGGCCCGTGAAGCGGAGGCTGAACCCGCGGACCTTCGCCAGCCGATCCTTGGCGTAGGCCGCCTTGCGCAGGTTCAGCAGGGCAACGTCCCGCAGGCCCTGGGGACCCATGGTGACCATGTACATCGCCGACATGTTGGCGATCAGCGACTCGCTGGTACAGATGTTCGAGGTCGCCTTCTCCCGTCGGATGTGCTGCTCCCGGGTCGCCAGCGTCAGGACATACCCGGTCCGCCCCTCGCGATCCTCCGTCTCGCCCACCAACCGTCCCGGCATGTGCCGCATGAACTTCTCTCGGGTCGCGAAGAAGCCGACGGCCGGCCCGCCGTAGTTCAAACCCGTCCCGAGCCCCGCCCCTTCGCCGGTGACGATGTCGGCGCCGCACTCTCCCGGCGGCTTCACAATGCCGAGGGAGACCGGTTCGGCCACCGCGACGACCAGGAGGGCACCCACCGCGTGGGCGGCCTCCGCGAGCGGCGTGAGGTCCTCGATAACGCCCAAAAAGTTGGGGGACTGGACGACCAGGCAGGACACCCGCTCGCTCAGCATCTTCCGGACCTGGCCGATATCGGTCACCCCGGCCTCGGTGAAGGCGACCTCCCGGAAGGAGATCCCCAGTTGCGAGGCATAGGTCCGCGTCACCGCCCGGTATTCAGGATGGACGGCGCGCGCCATCACGACCTCGGAGCGGCCCGTGATCCGGTGCGCCATCAGGGCCGCTTCCGCCGTCGCCGAGGCCCCTTCGTACATGGAGGCGTTACTGACGTCCATGCCGGTCAGCAGACAGATCAAGGTTTGGTATTCGTAAAGCGCCTGCAGCGTCCCCTGAGCGACCTCGGGCTGATACGGGGTGTATGGGGTGAGGAATTCCCCGCGCAAGACCAGATGATTGAGGATGGACGGGCTGAAGTGGTTGTAACAGCCGGCGCCGAGGAACATGCTGTAGCGATCGGCGTTGGCATTCTTGTCCGCCAACGCCCTGACCTGCCGTGCGACCTCGGACTCGGACAAGGCCGGTGGCACCTTGAGCGGCCGCTTCAACCGGACAGCTGCCGGAATGTCAGCGAAAAGCTCCTCAACCGAACGGACCCCTATGGCCTGGAGCATCGCCTTGCAATCCGCGTCAGTATTGGGAATGTATCGCATCAGTGCCCTCCTCCCGCCTGCTTAAGGTACGCGGAATACTCCGACGCAGAGAGGAGATTGTCCAGGTCCTTTGCCTGGGTGATCTTGACCTCAAGCATCCATCCGGCTCCGTAAGGGTCCGCGTTGACCATCTCCGGCTTCCGCTCAAGCTCACTGTTGACCTCTACGATCTCCCCCCCGACGGGGCAGTACAGATCCGACACCGCCTTCACCGACTCTACCACCCCGAAGGACTCCATCTGGCGGAGCTGTCGCCCTTTCTTTGGCAGCTCGACGAACACCACATCTCCCAACTGATCCTGCGCGTAGTGAGTGATCCCAACCCGGCCGGTATTCCCCTCCATCTTGATCCACTCGTGCTCCCGTGTGTACTTGAGTCCCTCTGGCACATCCATAATCCCCTCCGATGAGTTCATGGTTCAGGGTTCACAGTTCACCGACCAGAGTTCAGGGTTCATAGTCAATAGTTCAGGGTCTATGAACCATCCACCATGAACCCTCAACCGTGAACCGCTACCGTTTGCGCTTGTAAAAGGGGACGGGAACGATCTTCGCCCGGACCGGCTCGCCTCGGATCAGGATGTCAAACTCGGTCCCGATCGTGGCATGCGCGATCCCGACATACGCGAGTCCGATGTTCTTGCCCAAGGTCGGGGACGGACCACCGCTGGTGACCTCTCCGATCTCCTGGCCGTCCGCGACGACCTTATAATGGGGACGAGCGATGCCGCGGCCGACCATCTCGAAGCCTACCAGCTTCCGCGTCAGCCCAGCCGCCTGCTGCTGCTGGAGCGCCGCCCGACCGATAAAATCCCCCTTCTCGAATTTGACGATCCAGCCGAGGTCGGCCTCCAGCACCGTGTGGGCGTCGTCAATATCGTTGCCGTAGAGGGCCATTTTGGCCTCGAGCCGCAAGGTATCGCGGGCCCCCAGCCCAACGGGCAGGAGGCCGAAAGGACGGCCCTCTGCCAGCAGGCGCTGCCAGAGGGACTCGGCTTTTTCCGCAGAGAGATAGATCTCAAAGCCATCCTCGCCCGTATATCCGGTCCGGGAGATCAGGGCATCCGTATCCAGTACCCTGCCGGGCTGGAACCAGTAATACCTGATCTGGCTGAGATCCACAGGAGTGAGTTTTCGGAGAATCTCAGGCGCCTTGGGGCCCTGCAGGGCCAGTAGCGCGGTCTCATCACTGATGTTCCTGACCTCGACGCCGCCGGTGACATGCTCCTTGATCCAGTGATAGTCTTTTTCAATATTGGACGCATTGACCGTGAACATGTAGTGATTATCGGCCACCTTGTACACCGTGAGGTCATCGACGAACGTCCCATTGTCGTAGCAGAGGGCCGCGTACTGGACCTGCCCTCTCTGGAGCCGGGAGGCATCGCCAGTCACCAGCCGCTGGACCGCTCCGAGGGCCTCCGGGCCGCGAAACTCGATCTCACCCATGTGGCTGATGTCGAATAGGCCGGCCGAGCCCCGGACCGCCCGATGCTCCTCTAAGATGCCCGAGTATTGGACAGGCATATCCCAGCCCCCAAAGGGGACCATCCGGGCCCCTATCTGGCGGTGAACGGCGTTCAGAGGGGTCCTCTTCAGATCGGCCTGGGATGCGTCGATGACGGACCTCCTTTGCGGTCAAGGAGGAAAAGGAAGGGCAGGATGAAAAAAGTGCATACTGATCGGCCTTATAATGTAAATGGAGTTTTATATTTGTCAAGGAGAAAGTCGCCGATTCCGGCAGGGGGGGGGGAAAGTGGATGTCCTGCATCTCATTGAAAAATAAAACAGCATTAAATTTTGCTTGACACCCCTTCTCCCCTTTTGATAAAGGAGCGGGCAGGCTCAGAGAAGTGTGGGGTCTTATTTGGTCTGCTAAGCGACAAGCCGAGGGGGGTGATAGATGTAAGGTTGCGTCAGGTGGGGTTGAGGAAAGAGGGAGTTTTTCCTGCCTCTCCATGACAACGACGCTGGTCCCGAACAGGGCAGTATATCGGACCTCAAGATTCGAGAGTCATGAGAGAGAAACCTGTAGCGGGGAGGCGCAGACATGAACCGATGGGCTATCTGTTTGGCCGGGACAGGCATTAACATCTGCCTCGGCGTCCTTTACTCATGGAGCATCTTCGTCGTACCCCTGATTGCAAAGTTTGGGCCGGGGACGGAAGTGAATAGCGCCGCCTTCACGAGGGCGAACCTGTCGTGGGTTTTCACCGCCTCGATCTTCACCTTCGCCTTGGTGATGGTCTATGCAGGGCGACTGCAAGATAGGATTGGGCCCAAAGCCGTTACCATGATCGGCGCGGGGATCATGGCGACCGGGTTTATCCTCACCTCATTTGTCAGCTCCGTCCCGGCGATTTTCCTAACGTACGGGGTCATCGGCGGCGCTGGCGTCGCCTTCGGGTACGTGACCCCGGTCGTCACCACGATCAAGTGGTTCCCCGACAAGAAGGGGCTAACGGTCGGGATTACGGTGGCGGGATTCGGATTCGGGGCGTTCGTCTTTACCCCGATCGCCGTGAAGCTCATCAAGACCGTTGGGGTCAGCAGCGCGTTTCTGTACCTGGGGTTCATCTTCCTGATCGTGATCATGGCGCTCGCGCAGATCCTCAGGGTGCCCCCCCCCGGGTACAAGCCCGAGGGCTGGACCCCGCCGGCGCCTAAGCCGGGAGCCGCGAAGGCGAGAGACTACACCCCCGGCGAGATGATCAAGACCGGGACCTTCTGGACGCTCTGGTTGGCCTTCGTGGGGAACGCGGGAGTGGGCCTGATGGTGATCAGTCTCATCGCCCCTTACGCGAAGACCCTCGGCATGAGCGCAGAGACGGCGGCCTACTTGATCGGCTTCCTGTCGATCGCGAATGGCTTTGGCCGCATCATCGCCGGCTTTATGTCCGACGCCATGGGCCGCGCCACGGCGATGATCGTCATCTTCGCCGTCACCACGGCGACCGTCATAGCGATCCCGTACATGGCCAACACGACGGTCGGGTTGGCGGTCGGGCTCATGGTCTGCGGGGCGGCATATGGGGCGAACTTTGCCCTGTTCCCCGCCGCGACCGCCGAGTACTTCGGCACCAAGAACCTGGGGGTGAACTACGCGTCTGTCTTCACCGCCTGGGGTATCGCCGGTGTCATTGGCCCGCAATCGAAGGCGGCTATGCTCCGGTCCTATCCCAAGGACGTGGCGGGACGGTTGGATGCGTACAATGCCGGTTTCAAGATTGCTGCCGCCCTGGGCATATTGGCGGTCGTGATGGCCCTCATGATCAAGCCGCCGAAGGAGACCGCGCCTGCGCCCGCCGTCGGCTCGTAACCTGCACGCCGTAGATACCATCTGAAGAGAGAGGCTGTCGCGGATGCGACAGCCTCTCTTTATTATTTTTGCGTCATGCGCACACTAGGCTCATTTCGCTTCGCCGAGACCATCGTGGTGGCCCTCGCCCTCTGGCTGTGGGCGTCGGCGCCGGCCGGGGCCGTGGAGTGTCGCTTTACCCGCGAAACGAGCGCGCCCTTCGCGGACCCCGAGACGACCACTTTCATGCTCGACTGCGCGCTCCCCCTGCCGGCTGAGGCGGTCTGGAAGAGCGTGCGAAATTTCCCACGGCTGGCCGAAAAGGGGGTGCGCCCCAAAGGGATCGAGTATGCGCGCGTTCTCGACTCCGAGGCGGCCAAGCGCGAGGTGGCAGCGCGGTTGAAGAATCCCCCCCTGGCGCGCAAGGAAGCCGTCTCCCAGCTGCTCAAGCTTCCGCTAGACAGTCCGCTCCTCTATGAGGAGTATTACCACGTCAATCTCTTCTTTATCTGGGGGGTGCGGCGCTTTGCCGCTGACACCTCCCGATCGGCAGAGGGGATTTATCGGCTGACCTTTCAGCAGGTGGATGGACTGAGCAGTGAGGCGGTCTCCCAGGGGGGCTTTGAACTGACCGACGAGGGAGAGCGATCCCACCTGCGGTACACCCTCACCCTGAGTACCCATGGGAAGCTTGCGGGGGAAGGCCTCCTCAATTTGCTCCAGCGGGCGGTCGTGGGTGGGATGTACCTTGACGGCTACCGAACGTACATGGAAGAGCGGGTAGAGGCGATCGTGCGGGAAGCACTACGCCTGGGCTCGGGCGACGGCAGCCGGGGTGGGTGATGGAGGACATCTCCCTCTACGTCTGGCTGTCCGCCGGGTTTTTCCTCGGCTTCTGCATCACGGCTGGGGCACTCATCTGGTTCTTCCGGCGGCGGGCTCAGGGAACATGTGCGTCCCACGAGTGGGAGGCGGGACCCAATGGACGGCTCCGCTGTGCGCGGTGCGGCCTGGTGGCCGGCGAGCGGGACTGACCCGGGGATTACCGTGTGGGCCGGGAGGATCCAGGCATTGACGCCTCAGACATCCTTTCGGTATAGTGATGAACATCATGAGCCATGGCGGGGATTGGGGTGAAAAGCAGCTGCGCAAGGGGACCCGCTCCATCGTGTTCGGAGCGGCGGTCCTCACCGGCGGCGCCGCGTACAAGATGGCGCAGCAGACCCCGCAATTACAGGACTTCGAAATCCTGATAGGCCTCGTGATTGGAGCCACGGTCTTCGCCCTTCTCCGGCGGCTCCTCATGTAGGGTGGGGCGAGCCGGACCACTGCTCCAGGCGAAATGCCCGGACATGCCCTCGGCGAAAGAGCGTCAATGGATCCCATCGTCGAAATCATATTGATAGCCGTCTTTGCAACCCCCTTGGTGGTCGTCTTGTTTTATGTCGCGGCGACCGTGCTCGTCCTCCCCCTGACCGGAGAATCGATCTTCCGATTCACGGATCGGGCGCTGGTGGACGAGATCCTCGCGCTCGTGCCGATGCGACCCGGCCAGCGATTCTACGACCTCGGGTGCGGGGAGGGCCGCGTGCTGATTGACGCCCGGCGGAAATACGGCGTGCACGCCATAGGCTATGAGGTGAATGTCTGCGCGTATCTCTACGCGCGGCTGAACATCTGGTGGCACGGGGGCGGGGCCGAGGTCCGGTTCCAGAACTTCATGCACGTGGACCTCTCGGACGCGGACGTCATTTACTGCTATCAAGCCTCGGGGGCAATCCAGCAGCTCCGGGACAAATTCAACCGTGAACTGAGACCCGGCACCATCGTGATCAGTAACACGTATACCATCGAGCGCTGGCTGACACCGTCGGTGGTGACGTTAGGGCACGGCATCACCGTGCGGAACATCTACCTCTACGAGGTTCCCGCTCTCCATGCGACCGTTCCACCCTCGCCAGCAGCACCCCTGCCCCAGGCGGCGGCAGCGCCGATCCGGGAAGAGGTACGAGGTCACTCATGATGGACACCACGAAGGCAACGGGCGACGCACAGTCCCTGACGAGCTGGACCCGGATCCGGATGTGGATCTTGCACGTTCTGGAGCTCAGTGTGATCGAGGTTTCTGAGGGGACCTATGTCGGGTCGATATGATAATCTCTTCGTCCCCCGGGCGGGGGACAGAGTAGTTGACCGACGACCGATGGCCGGTGACCGTAAAGAACCAAAAGCATTTTCCGGTGGTCGGTAGTCGGTCGTCGGAGCGGACAGCTGATTGCTGACTGCTACTTAGAAGAGGGGCCAGTCCCGATCAAAAAAGTTGATCATCGGGAAGCCAAACATGGATTGCGCCACACGCTTGTGGCACACGGAACAGACCATGCCACTGGGTGATCCCGACTTCCACTGATGGAGTCCACACCGGGCCTCCAGCAGCCGGCGGCGATCCAGCCGGTGCAGCTGCAATAAAATTGCACTGTAGGCGAGAATCTCGAGGCTATAAAGCAGAATCATCGTTGCCGCATCCACCGTAATCATAGTAGATCTCCCCTAGGAAGACTATGAAGGCGATGGAGGGCAGTGCAATTTCTGGGCCAGCGTCGGTTACGGTACTATCCGGCTGTCTTCGGCCACCGCAGTAGCTTCTGGGGCGAGCCCGAGACGGCACCAAATGGCCTGATAGCCGTCCAGATCAGCCTGCACGGTCTCTGATACAGTCTCCGCGCCCGCGGAGAAAATCAGACATCAGGTCAAGATCGGACGTTGGCAGATGAGTTGCCACAGTTTGGACACCATCGTTACCCTCCTTCGTACACATTCGACGTTTCATGGGTTCCACATATTCTCAACACATATAGCATGAACGTTATTCCACCTTCAATCCGCTGACCCGCTTCTTTTTTGGCGAGAGGAAAGACCGCTCCTATTCTAGGCCTTGACATATCTCGCCGCTCAAGCGTACGCTCAGAATGTGTGTTGCGCTGATGCGGGTCGAGAGGCTTTTCGCGATCATCGATGGCCATAGCGACGCTCATGAAGGCAAGCACCGAAGCCTGGAGGAATCCTGGAGAAACTGGGGCGATCTGCCTGCGGGGCTAGGATAGAGCAGGTGTCAGCAGTCAGCGATCAGCTATTAGCCCCAGGATTTCACGACTGACGGCGGACTGCTGGTTGCTGATGGCTAATATTGACCGGAGTATCCCATGTGGACTGTGCTGCTGGTAGTTGGCCTCCTTTTGCTCTACGCCTATGGCATGACCCGTGGCACGGCCTGGCTCGATCAGTGTTCGGATGATGATTTTCGACTGTTCATCTGGGAAACCGAGCCGCACCGGACGGCCGACGCCGTCGGCACGCTCATAGCTCACGTACTCGTCATCCACGTATGGGCGACCGACCCCGGACGCGTGTGGCTACGGATCGAAGGCTGGATCTTCTTCCCCTGGGCTCGCAGGCTAGAGCGGACCTGCCGGAAGTACCTGGCTGAGTCTGAGCTTACGCTTGACTTCAGCCGGGTCAGATGGATCAGTCCTGGGGGGCGTCGTTTGCTCCGGCGCCTGGATGACCCCAAGCTGCACATACAACGCTGGCCGCGCCACCTTCGGCCTCTCTATCCGGCTGCAGGCAGCCCCTAGGGGCGTGCCCTAATCGTAAACGACCTTTTTCCCTTTTTCGTGTGCCTCCCCCATGCTAAAAATCAATGAAGGGTGACGGAACCACCACGTTGAGCGGGATGAACCGAATGGGCCTGACACACGACGAGTGCCATGCGCCGGTTTCGAGAAGGCTGGAACCGGTCTTTGAGGAGTATGCCAAGGCCTTGGGGATTCCGATGCGTGTCCATGTCCCGGTGAACCATTTCTCCCCTCCCTGGTGGGGCGGTGGTCTGCATCTCCACGTCTTTGCCCTGCCGGCCCGACCCCACTGGTTTAGCCTCTGGCCGATCACCCCAAGCGTCGAGATGCGCGCCGTCTTTTCTCTGGCGTTGGCCGACAAGACGAACAATCCACTGGATCCTCGGCAGCTCTTCTCGCAGGGCGCCTTGAAATACGATCAGCAGGGGCATGCGGTCGCCGGAATTCTGGGAGAGAACATCTACGTCCTCTTCGATCTCCTGGGGCAACCCGAGGAGTTGGTGCCGCTCATGCTGCGCAGGATCCTCGACCTGTGTCTCGAGGGCTTGACAGAGTCGCTGTCCCACTGGACCGGGAGACTCCCTCATCAGCTCGAGATCACCCTCCATCGTCTGAGTCACTCGACCACGCTGGCCAGCCTGGACCACTCCGTTTCCCCGGAGGACTCCGGAACCCAAGACCCCCCACCTCGAGTGGCGGGGGACCCTGTGGATGTGTTCAATGGACGGATGGCGGCCGTGGAAGAGAATCTCAAAGAGCTCTCACGCCAAATGGGGTCGCAAACCCGCCTGCTGAGGAACTGCCGGGAGCGACTTGGCACACTCAAGCAGGCCGAGCAATCCACAGAGCTGCTTGAGCGAGAGCTGGATGGGTTGCTTAGTATTCCCGAAATACGAGAAGTACAGGTCTTGGAGGATCGCCTGCGCGTCTTCACGGATACCGTTGATACCGTCGTCGCCAGCAAGCGGTACCGGTTGGGACGCTTTCGCCTCGATATCCGCTTCAATGGCGACGTGGACATCAAGAACCTGACCCGGGCATACGGCTACTATGACCATCCGCACGTCTGGAATGCCAAACCCTGCCTGGGCAACATCCATCAGAGTGTCCTGAAACTGGTCAGCGAATTCCAGTGGGTTGCCACTGCTGAACTGCTCCTCGAGTATCTGAAGACCGTGAATCCGAACGGGTGGTACACGCCCATCGACCACTGGGAGGAGCTTCAGGCGTGAACTGGACCGGCAACACCCCGCCCGAGATCCTGATTACCCCGCAGGCTTTTCAAAAGCTGCGACTGTACATCGACCTCTGCCCGATGGAGATTGGCGGACTCGGCGAAGTGGAGCGGGACGGCCACCGTTTCTTGATTACCGATCTCTTCATTCTCCCGCAAAAAGTTTCCCCGGCGGAGACGGAGCTTGACCCGGCGGCCATGCTCGAAATCCTTGAATGCTGCGTTGCCGAGGGGCGGAATCCTGCATCCCTGTGTCTGTGGTGGCACAGCCACGCAGAGATGGACCTGGAGTGGAGTGAAACCGATAAACGCACCATCGCGAATTTCTCCGGGGACTTTATGATCTCTGTCGTCGGCAATAAGGCCGGCGCCTTTGCCTGTCGCCTCGACACCTTGGACTCGAACGGGCAGACGCTCGGGGATCTTTCCCTGACGATCCTTCCCAGCGAGGGGACTGAAGTGGACGAGGCAGTTCTCCGCAGCGCCATCATTGCCGAGATGTGCGAGAAGCTCCAAGTGATCAACAAGGATCTGCAGTTTCATGAGATCCCTGTCGAAGTGGAATTTTTGTCTCCCTTCCCCCCTGAGCTTTGCCCGCCAGAGTCCCCATCCTCGTCGGTGACCGACGACCGTTGACCGCGAACCAAGAGCTCGGACATTGGACCTCGGACCTTAAGCCGTGAAGCGTGAACATGTTGGAGGTGGACATGATCCGATTCTTGCGAGTCACCGATCTCCGATCTGCGGACAACCATGCCATCCCAGCCTATCTATTCCTCCCAGAATCCCCCCGGGGGGGGGCGGCCGTCGTTCACGGCTATGGAGGGTGCAAGGAGCAGATGCTGGGGATCTCGGCGCGCCTCGCTGAGGAGGGATGGGCCAGCCTGGCCATCGACATCCGCGGACACGGTGAGCACCCCGCCCCCTTGGACGAGAGGCTGCTGCAGGATCTGGAGGCGGCCCTGGACTCCCTACGACGTTACGGGAGGGTGGTTGCCCTAGGGCACAGCCTGGGCGGGCGCCTTGCCCTGATCTCCAGCGCCGACCTCGTTATCGCCATCTCTCCCGCCGTGGCCAGTCGGCCTTCCGAGGAGGGAAGGCAGATGCTCCTCGCCTTTGGGTCCACCACCGTCCGGAGCCCGAGTCCAGACTATATCCTGGAACTCCTTCGGAAGATGGAGCAGGTCCAGGAGCCGACCCGGCCGGTCCTGCTCCTTCACGGGGACCAGGATATTCCGACCCTCATCGAAGGGATTCGTGGGCTGGCAGGAGACCTCCCCCAGGGAACGTTGGCGGCCGTGACCGCCTTCCAGCACCCCGAGGCCTCCCTCAGCCCTGCCATCCTGCCCTATCTCAACCGATGGTTCAACCACCTGGACCTGAAGTTCAACCCCGACGTCTTCCAGCGGGCAGTGGCATGGCTCAAGGTCCAAGAGGGGAGCGGATAACTCGGTCGCCTTGACACGTGAATTGAAGACACCTAAGCTCAAGGGACACAGGAGGGAAAAGGGAGCTGTGGAGTGGATCGAGATTCGAGAGAAAAAGGTCTTCCTCTACCGGGATGGGTCACCCCCCACCCTTAATCGAGAGGTTCCGCTCGAGGACTTTCTCCGGCAGGTGGCCGCTTCAGCCCGTCGTCCCGGTCGAGGGCACCATCTCCTCCTCCCCCCCGGCACTCGCATCGCCAAGCTGGAAGGGGCGGTCAACGTGCTCTGCATCGAGCAACCGCCACAGCTGCGACTGATCCGCTGGAGCGATACCCCTATGGGGAAAGGGGGGGAGTACCAGACCCACCGCCTCGCCTTCCCCTATATTGTCTATCTCTTCCTCTTCTTCCAGGGAAGCTTCGAGGAGATGCGCGTCTACTATCGGACCGCCCCGATTCAGAGCCCGAATGACGTCTTGCTGATGCCGAACCTCTGGAATGTGCAGGCCGACCCCGGAAAGCTCTCGGCCTGTCGTGCCTGTCTCAGAGGCCGACGCTCTGATCTGTGGGGGGATCCTTTGGCCGACCAAATACCGGTCCTGTTGGACCACTTCTGGGGCACCGGCTTTAACACCGACATCGAGGGGAATTGCTTCGAGCGTGCCCGGGGCCTCGACTCTCGCGTCGCCTCGCTCGAGGCGTGGAAAGACGCTTCAGTGGCCGATCCCCTCTTCCCCCTTGCACTCAGCTGGGAGCCGCTCGAGCCGACCGTCGGGGAAGTCATGGATCGCCTCATCCAAACCGGTCCCCAGCCGCGTCAGGCCATCGGCGAAGCCTCCGACCTGGCAGACCTGATCTACCGCATTCCCGAAGCCAAATAGGGGAGAAACGCGCACATGGCGGGGTGGGGTTTTCACCTTCAATAGGTGAAGCATCCCTTATACTTCACGTATGAGGGATCGATTGTCGCCACGGAGGAGACAGAGCCGCTCCACTGCTTCTTGATGCTGGGCCAGGATCACTTACCCGTTGAACTCAAGTCCCTGGAGCAGCATTTTCCCCGAGGAGCTCATGCAGGCCTGGGGGGCCCATTTGGGGAACCCGGCCTACGGCCCGATCACCCACTCTCGGACAGGAGAGATCGAAGAGCCCTTTGGCGAGATGATCCTGACCGCAACATGGCGCTTTCCCCCCGAGGACCGCGAGATTCTCAGGGCCAGGGTCGAGAGCTTCCTGGAAAAAAACACTTGATAAAGATCTATGTGCTATATTATAGAACAAGGTTTGAGGGGGTAATCCTCGTAGGATGGATCCCATGAAGCCCGACCGACGCCGGAGCCGACTTGGCGACACCGCGCGGAGCGAGTGAGGAAGACGATGATCACAGGGCAGGAGCGGAAACGCATGGAAGAGCGATTCGGGGAGATCGGTGAGGGCCTCACCGAACTCACCATAGAGGGGAAGCGGTACGATCTGTATCAACTGCTCAAGGGCATAGGATTAGACCACGCTGACATCCGCCCCATCGACGCCCACGTCGTCGATGCGCCCAACCGCTTCGCCATCCGGTACTTTGACCTGGAGGACCGGTGCATCGTCGCCTACGAGTTCGACCCCGAATTCCGGTATCTGGGGGAGGTTCGGGCCCATATAGACGAATGGATGGGAAATGACTACTACGACTTCCCCTGGTCCATCTCTTGCCCCGACTCCTTCTGATCCCTGCCCCAAGGAAACGTGGCGGATCCAGGGGATCGGATGGGAGAGACGCGGGTTCGCCTATGAGGGGACCGCGAAAAACGACCAGGAGGACCTTTCCTTCTCCCTCCGTTACCATGAAACCCACTTGGCTCTAGCGATCTATTCGTCCCGACCTGCCGCCTTTCAGCTTGTAGAGCACCTGAGCAAAACCCTGGGAAAGCCAACCACCGGCCCCGATCTTCTCAACATCGGAGAGCTCAGCGACAGCGACGGGGAAGTCTCCACCTATACCGTTTAGTTTGTCCGTGGTTCGTGATTGGTGGTAGGTGGTTGGTGAAAACCACCAGCCACTAATCACTAGTCACCAGTCACTATCGGTCATCGGTCAACGGTCGTCGGTCATCGAGGTGCAGAGATGGATGAGCATCCACGGATCGCCCCGCAGCGAAGACACCTCGAGAGACAGGCGCAAGATCTCTTAGAGCGCGTCCCCTTCATGGAGGACGAAGAGCTGCGGTGGACCGTTCGGTTTCTCAGAGATTGTCTCCCCCCTATGGAGCAAGCCGCAATGCTCCGGGACCACAGTGAGCATCTCGACCTCCATCAGATGCGGCAGATGGTGGAGCAGTTTATCCCCCGGTACACGGACCATGCCCTTGAGGCGCTGGAGGCCAAGCGGTTTACCTCGGGACAAAGCCTTCGGGATTTGACCGATGAAGAACTCCAGGGGATCTCTGCGGCAGAGAAGTGGGATCTCTTCCTGCAAGATTCCACTGCCTTACAGCCATATCAGGTCCGGCGAGAGCTGGCGCGCCTGTTCATGTGTCTCAATTTCGACCTTTTTCATGACACCCTCTCGGCAGAAGCGGCGATCGAATTTAGCGCCTACCTTGACCTCGTGGAACGTTTCGGCGCACTGTCGGATCAGGCGATCGAGAATCTGAAAGAGCAGGCCGTCGCTGCCTTTCGAGGCCTCAATGTTCGAGACGTCTCTGCAGTGGAGGCGGCGTTGGCCACACTGCGGGAGGCCATCGGCGGGGCAGCAGGTCTCAATCCGCCCTTCGATTCCCTCTTCAGCGAGCGGATGGAGCGATGGCCCGCGAGCGCTCCAGAAACCCTCCCGGACGTGTTAAATCCGGAAATCACGGCCGCCGTCGAGGCGATGAATCTCGAGCAGCTGCAGACCTCTCTCCGGGTTCTGATGGAGTTGATGAGCCTGGAAGAACAACAACGGGAGATCGAGCCCCTCAAGGGAAAATATCGTTCCCTCACTGATATCCCCGCCGAGGAGCTCAGCATCTTCCTTCCCCAACTCTCCATGCGGTTAGGAGATAGGAATGTCTGCGACTTCGCTCTTCGATACCGGTCAGGGCGTCTCTGGGCTCGGGAAAAGGTGAGTCCGCAGGCCTGGAAGCTCCTCCCCTTCCAGGACAAATTCATGGTGCTCGAGGCAGATAACGATGCCATGGACTTGCTGCAGGCCTCCCGGCACCTGACTCGCCTCTTGCTCACCGACGGATACGAACGCCTCTTTGATCCTGCCTATCAGGTTGCCCTGACACACGAGCCTCTGTATCGCCGCGTCCTCGACTACTGCATGACGGAGCTTCAGGACCGAGACCAGCTGCAACGGGTGAACCGCCAGGTCACCAGAATGATGCTGGAGCTCGAGGAGCTCGTGCCGGAAGGGGAGAGAGCGGGTCGGTTTCTTGAGATCCGGGAGGTCATCGGCAAGATCTTCAAGATCGAACCGCCCGCCGAAAAGCAATAATGACGCAAGAGCGAACATCGCAGGAGAAGGTCGAGACCCTCGAGGCCCTCGCCCAGACCCAAGAGGCGGAAGGGGACGGGGTCGGTCTGCTCGAAACCCTTGCAGAACTCGCAGGCCTGCTGACGGAATTGCAGGATGAGCCGAAGGCCCGAAGGACCCTGACTCTGGCCTACCAAGTCGCCCAGACCGCCGAGGATGAACCAAAGATTGCCCAGGCCTTTCACCAACTGGGTGTCCTCTACCATCTTCAAGGAGGCTGGGATCGGGCCCTGGAGCTGTTTCACCGGGTGCTGGCGGTCCACCAGAGGGCCAACGACCGGCATGGAATCGCCGTGACTCTGGGGAGTATCGCCGAGTCGTTTCAGGGCAAGAGAGAGTTTCGAAAGGCTTTGGAGAAGTACGAGGAGAGTCTTGCCATGAGGAGGGAACTTCAGGATGAGCGGGGACTGTCCCTCACCTGGAACAACATCGGGACGGTCAAGGCCCGGATGGGAGACATCCCCGAAGCCCTCGAGGCTTTCGAGAAAAGTCTCCAGACGCAGGAGAAACTGGGGGATTCCCTCGGGAAGGCGGTGACCTTGACTAACATCGCGAGTCTCCACCAGCGCCAAGAAAACTGGCACGAGGCGCTCCGGGGCTTCGAGCAGAGTCTCGGCCTTTATGAGATGGCGGGAGATCCCCTGGCGTTGGCGACCACCCTAAACAATCTCGGCCTGGTTCGACGTCGCCTGGGTGACCTAGATGGGGCTTACCAAAGTTACGCCCGGGCCAGGGACCTGATGCTGCAGCGGGGGGACCACCTGCGGGTCACCATCCCCATTCACAATATGGCCATGATCCACGAGGAGCGTGGGGAGTACCGGGACGCCCTCCGCCTCATGCAAGAGGTCATCAACATCGACAAGCGGATCGGGCACCCGGACCTGAAACAGGATCTCGAGACCTTTGGCCGCATCCGGGAGAAGCTCGACCGAGAGCGAGACCAGCGGCAGTCTGTTTAGCCGCTTTTCATCCCCCGGTACCCCTCTACGACAAGGGGGAAAACTCTTGATTCTCGCGATGTTTTGTCGTATGGTGCCCTCGAAGATGAGGGTGTAAGTAGGCTCGGTGAGGAGATCAAGATCGACGGTGAAGGTATGGGCTCCAGGACCACCAAAAAACGCCCCCATCCCGGGGACGCGAGGTGGACGGGGGCGTTTCGAAGGTGCTAGGCCGTGCACTGCAGGTACCGACTAACGTCTCGGGAGAAGGCCCGCGTCACCTCCGCCCTGCAGGACCTTCTGGGGTTTCGCGAGGAAGTCCTCTTCGCCTATCTCCACGGCTCTTTCATCAACGGGAACAGATTCCGCGACATCGACGTGGCGGTCTACCTCCATGGCCGCCTCACGCGGCGGGCCTCCCTGCAGTACCAGGTGACCCTCGCCAAAGACATGAGCCGGGCGTTACGGCTCCCGGTCGATGTCACCGTCCTCAATGTGGCTCCCCTCGGCTTGAGGCACAACGCCGTTTCCGGCCGAGTCCTCCTCTGTCGCGAGAACGGGACGCGCACGCACTTTGCGGATGGAGTCTGCCAGCATTACGAGCGGATCCGTAAGACGGCGCGCCACGCTCTTTTCGGCCTTCTTTGGGGAGATCTGACAGCGCGCCGCCTCACCAAATGGCGGCGCTGAACACCCCTGCACCTTCTGCCCTCTCTGTACCTGCTGCACCTGCGCCTATCCTTTCCCGATGATACGACTATCCAGCTCTTTCTCGGCCTCTCGCAGCGTCTTGAACGGCCAACGCTTCGCCACTGTCTCCTGTTGATGACCACACGCGGTGCAGCGCATCACGAAGACAGTCTCCACGTAATAATGACCGCAGTTGGGATCGGCGGGGTCATCGGCTAGCGTGATCCGCTCGAAGCCGTCCAGCCGCTGGAAATGATCACTCCCCTCCTTGCCACACCGCTTACAGCTCATGGGATCTCCTGCTCACTGACAGCAAGTCCCCACTGGCTGCCTGGCTTCCTCAAAGAGATGAAGCGTCCCCTTGGCCCGCTCCAGGTCCCGCTGAGCCTGGATCTCGGCCAGTCGCACTGTCCAGGGATGCAGGTCAAACGCCTGAGGATCCGCCGTGTAAGCATCGATGAGGTCCCGGTAGAATTTAACCATCCGGCCGATGAGGTCGAGGGCGTACTCCCGCCCCTGGACCTTGAGGGTGCGGACCCCCATGTCGATCAGGTGGGGAATGTCGTCGAGGAGGAAGAAGGCATCATTCTTGAGGGCTACCCGGTCCGCCCATAAGTCCTGATTTCCTCGCCAGAGGCTCCAGGCCTCGAGACAGACACGGTAATCCAGGCCGCCGCGATTCGGACTCCCCTTGAACTGGTCTTTGCCGGTTTCATCTTGGCTCCGCTCGAGGCGATGGTAAGGTGACATCCAGCACTTGCCCAGATAGGTATAGCAGTTGTTGGCATGGATCAAAACTTCAACCCCCACCTCGATCTCGCGCCGCACCCTGAGCTCTTTGAGTGAGAGCTTGGTATCGGCAACCACCTGGCTGACCCCGATCTCACGATACCAGCGGATATCCTCGTCGTTCAGGATGTTGGCCCCGATGCTCGCGTGGATCGTGATGAGGGGGAAGGCCCGGTGGACCGCCGCCATCACCCCCACATCACTCAGGATCACGCCGTCAATGCCGTCGCCCACCCAAACCTCCATCCGTTTGAGCAGCGTGGAAAGCTCCGAAGAGGCGGGATGCGTATTGACGGCTGCCCGAACCTTGGCCCCACGGGCATGGGCAATCCGGACCGCCTCTCGAAGGGCCTCATCGGTCAGTTCATAGGCATCCCGCCTGCGGCTCCACCCTTTGGGCCCCACGTAGAGGGCATTCGCCCCGTTGTCCACGGCCGCCTTGACCATTTCAATGCTGCCCGCCGGCACGAGTAGTTCGATCATCGTCTCCTCCTTTTCACCTCGCTGTCAGCAATCTACCGCCATCGATCAAGAAATGACCTTGAGCTGATTGCCGACCGCTGATTGCTGATTGCCGATGTAGAGCTGCCCTGATTGACCGAAATAGAAGCCGTTACACAGCCCCACCTTTGCGTGTGCCTGGATTTTTTGCCACCACGCCTCGCGAATCTCGTATGCACTGCTGCAGGCCTGTTCGAGGGCTTCCCGGTAGACCATGCCAATGTCACGGCGGTATGCAGGATCCTCCGAAACTGCCTCGATTCTGAAGAAGCGAAACCCACCCGCCACCAGACGGGGCAGATACTCGAGCATACAGACATCCCGGCCGCTCAGGACTCCCTTCCCCGTTGACTTCATCGCCCAATCCCCTTGACGGAGAAACAAGTCCTGCTGACAGAGATCCGGACACTGCATCCCCCACGCCTTTTCATACTCCAGCAGGAAGCAATAGTCGGAGATCCCTAACGGCATCTTGCCGTGGACCAAAATCTCAAGGGGGAGACTGGTGCTGTGGGCCATCCCTTCGATCTCCTCCAGGGAGAGCTCGTAGTTGGGAGTCACTCGGGTCCCCCCGTAGTCTCGGAGGACCAATGCCCCTGTATCGGTATAGACATTCGCAAACCCGCCGATGTGGATCGAAAGTGCGGGAAACTCGTTCCGGAGGATCCGCACCACCCCGAGGTTGTGCGCTTCAACGGCGTCCACCCCCTCCTCTGCTGCCACGGCGATTGCCTTGCGGATTTGCGGGAGAAAATAGTTGCGGGGGGCTGCATACGTGGTGAGATATACCTTGCAACCTGCCTCTCGGCAGTGGCGGATCCCTGCTCGGAGATCGTCCAGCTTCTCCAAAAAGTTGGCCTCGTAATCTCGGCAGTAGAGATTCCCCAGATAGACCGCATCATACGGACTCAAATCCGAGGCCACCAGATCTTTCATATTCGAGATTGCCATATTCAGCTCGAACAATTCAGAGTTCATAGTTCAGAGTTGAGAGTTGAGGGTCTAAGGTCCAACGTCCAAAGTCCGATGTCGCCAAGAGCGAGGAGGGGGTTCAATAAATCTGAAACTCGAATTTCGAAATTCGAAATGTCCAGGGTCGTCGGTCATCGGTCGACGGTCATCGTTTCCGACTGCTGATCGCTGACTGCTGTTTTCATCGTCCCACCACCACCCACGAGGGCGGCAGCTCAAATGGCGGCACCTCCAAGACCTGCCGTCCCTCCCGAACCTGATCAATGGCCATGCGGAATCGCCGGACCATGGGAAAAATGAGCTCTGGGGGGAGGCTTCTTCCCTGAAGTTTGATCACGTCCACGCCGGCGTCGAGGTAGGCGCCGACCTCCGGAGCCCGACTCACCTGTCGAGCGGGCAGCATGCGCTCCTCCTTTTTTTGTCCATTCAGATAGAGACCCCAGGGATGCTGGCAGACCTTGAAGCAGACCCCCGCCCCGCCTCGCTTGATCGATCCCGTGAGACGCTCACCGTCAGCCGGCATCTCTGGCATCGGAGAGGGGTTCGTCCGAAAGTAGCTGGGCATCCAGCACTTCCCGAGCTGGTGAAACTCATCTACCATGTGGATCATGACCTCGATCTGAGCCTTGACATAAGGTCGCATCTCGGCAATCTCTGCAGGATGTACCGTTCCCGGCAGGACGATGCAGGTCGCGCCGATCTCCTCAAGCAGGGCGACATCATCCACATTGAGGGCACCACACCCAATGCTCGCGGTGAGGGGCAGCTCGGGATAACACCGGTGAATGTACGCAAGAATGCCAGGGTCGTTCAGGATGACTCCCGTGATGCCCCATCGTTTGAGTTCCGGGAGGCGCTCAAGGAGGTAGTCGATCTCACGCCCGCGGGGAATGGTGTTAAGGGCCAGCTGAACGGCTGCCCCCTTCTGGCGAGCGAGGACGAGGACCTGTTCGAGCTCTCTGGGGGTAAGCTCACCGTGTGCTCCCCCTCGGCTCCACCCTTTGAGCCCGACATAGATCGCATCCGCCCCTGCGTCCAGGCCGGCCTTCGCCGCCTGCACGCTCCCCGCCGGAGCTAGGAGAACTGGGCGCCTAGTGAGCTGCATGGGCAACCTTCGTCTGTTCGGCCAAGAGAACGAACTTCGCGGCAGAATAGCATCGTAAGTCGAGCCCGTCAAGCGGAAATTCAGGGCCTGGGCTGGCCACCCATGATACGAGTAATCAGCCCGGAGACCTCGCGGAGTTTTCGTCCGCAGTGGGCCAGACGACGGTGTGGGAGAACAGAGGCAAACCCAATCACCCCGAGGGCCAACGCCACGTCCCCCCGGTGGTCGAAGATAGGGGTCGCCACCGCATTGACCCCCTTGGCGATTTCTCCAAAGCTCTCGGCAAACCCCTGACGCCGGTCTTTGGCCAAGGCTTTCTTAATTTGGGGTTGTCCTTTTCGGCGGTCAGCCTGCTCTAAGACTCCTTGGGACCACAGATGATCGAGATCCGATTCGGGTAAGTAGGCGAGAAAGCACCGTCCCAGGGCCCCCTGGCCTAGCGGGAGGGCTTGACCGATGGGAATCGTAATCCGGAAAGCATCCTGAGCCTCGACTCGATCAACGATAATGACCCGATCCTGGAATCGCTGACCCAAGAGACAGGTGAGGTTCAGGTCTTCAAAAAGGTCTTGCAGGAAAGGTTTTGCCACCTCAGCGCGACTGGTGGCGATCGAAGCCGCACCCCCGAGTTCAATGAGGGCCGGACCTAAACCGTACTTCCTCGTCCCTGCGTCGTAGGCCAGCAGGTCATGACCGGAGAGAGCCTTGAGGATATTGAAGCAGGTGCTTTTGTTGAGATGAAGTGATCGGCTCAACTCTGATACCCCCCACGGACGGTGGTTCCGATCTTTCAAGAACTTGAGGATCCGGACCGCGCTCTCGACCGCTGGAACCCGATCTTCCGCCATTAATACCCTCTTATTGTTCTATATATAGAACGAAGTTCTCCAGACTAAACAGCGGAGCGCCCTCGTGTCAAGGAAAAAAGAAGGGACCCATCCGGGTCCCTTCTTCTCGACTCTGGAAATGTTGCCTCTACGCGTTAGCCTGCCTCGCGCTGCCTCAACACGCGCCGCAGGAGCTTGCCTGTCCCGGGACCACCAGGCCCCGGCGCCCGCGGCATCTTATCAATAAACTCGATCTCCCGTGGCAGCTTATAGACCGCAACCTTGCCCTTGCAAAACTCAATGAGCTCCTGCTTCAGATCCTCCGAGCCCTGCTTACCCTCTTTGAGGTGGACGTAGGCCTTGGTTTTTTGGCCCATCATCGGGTCTAGAACCCCGACGACCCCCGCATCCGCCACCGATGCGTGGGTGACGAGGACGTCCTCGATCTCCTCCGGCCCGATTCGGTAGCCGGAAGACTTGATCAGGTCATCCTCGCGGGAGAGGAACCAGATGTAGCCGTCCTCGTCCATGGTAACCATATCGCCGGCCCGGCACCAGCCCTCCTTGACTACGGACTGCTGCTTCTCGGGATCGCGCCAGTACATCGTCCCCGTGGGGCCACACGCTACGAGCTGTCCGGTCTCTCCCGGCTTGCACTCCTTTCCCTCCTCGTTGATCACCTTGACCTCATATCCCGGAATGGCTGGCCCGATGGAGCCGGGCTTGACCTTCTTGGTGGCCGCGGAGGAGATAAAGACGAACATCATCTCGGTGGTCCCCAGCCCCTCGAAGATCTCCTGGCCGAACTTTTCCTTCCAATCTTCGTACGTTTTCGCGGTGAGTGACTCCCCCCCACCCGTACAGACTCGGAGGGAACTCAGGTCGTACTTCTTTTCGGCCCCCGGGACCTGGTGCATCTTTCGATAGGCCGTCGGCAGGGCCGAGAGAATCGTTGCCTTGTGATTCTGGATTTGCTCGAACATCCCCTCGGGGCTAAAGCGGGGGAAGATGGAGACCGCCGCTCCGAACCGGTAGGGGATCGTGGCTACGGCGGAGTATCCGGCGGCCATGGCGATGGGGGCGGCACTCAGGATCACATCGCTCTCCGTCACGTTCCAGCAATACTTACCAAAGCCATCGGGAACGATGAGCGCCTCCTCATTGAAATGGGCTGTCCCCTTGGGCGGCCCTGTGGTTCCAGAGGTATAGAGCAGGACCGAAACATCCATGCGATCACGGCGCACTGGTTCACACTCCGGCTTCCCGCCGTCCACCAGCTCCTGGTACAAGAGATACCCTTGCTGCTTATACGTGGCCTGCTGCTCGGGCGTACCGCCGATCACGATGATATGCTGCAAGGTCTTGAGATCTGGCTTGGCCTTCTCCAGTTCCTCGATCAGCGCCGCCGCCACGACCACCGCCTTGACCTCGGCATTGTTGAAGACGTGGGCGATCTCGGCGCGGGAGAAGAGTCCGGAGGTCGGCAGGAAGATGCCGCCGATCTTCAGGACCGCAAAATTCGTCACCAGCGCGGGGGGGATATTCGGGGCGCGTAGTGCCACCCGGTCCGCCTCCTCGATCCCCAAGCCCTTCAGGCTACTGCCGAGCTTGTTGACCATGCCAAGCAGTGCCTTATACGGGATCCTTTTATCCTCAAAAAGGATGGCAGGCCGATCCCCTCTCCCCGCGGCCACCTGCTTGTCTAAGAGCTCCTCGGTGCTGTTGAATTTCTGCGGGTAGGCCTGATACTCGGGGAGCTTGTAGACCCAGGTTGGCCAGAGCTCCTTGGGGGGGAGATACCCTTCTGGGATTTTTCCCATGACCCCTCCTCCTTCTTTCTTTTTTCTTTAGGCCTTGTTCAGCAGATCCTGCAGGACCTCCTCAATGCCGAGCAGTCTACTGAGCTCCCGATCTGACCGTGGAAAGACCTCGTTGGGGTACCGGTCTTCTTCCTTTTCAAAGATGAGCAGCGCCGGGACCGTCTTGCCGAACTCTTCCTCTAATGCGCCCTTGGCGCCGAAGACCGGCCGCTTCGCCGCGGGGGCGCCGGTCACGGCGGCATTATACGTCATGAAGGCAGCCGCCTCCTCCCCACAGTCCTGGGTCTTGACGTTGACCCCCTTGTCCTTCAACTGCTTGCACAGCTCGAGGGCCTTGGTATTATCACAGGGGAACTGGACCCCGGACGCATGCTTGCTGCTGTAATAGAACTCGACCTTCATCGCTCTATTCTCCTTTCGCTGAGGAAAGCGGGGGGCTCACCCCACCTTGCATAGAGGGACGTGTCAATGGGGATATAAACACATCACGACCGCCGAAGCGGTCGTGATGTGCCTATCATCCCCCGATGAAGAACAGGCTACTCGAGTGGAAAGCCTTTTCGTATCGGAGCCGTCCCCTTGCAGTAATCACACTCCTTGGGCTCGCTCCCCTTGGCAACGATTTTCTGGTAGGGCCAGTCGTTCACCACATCGTAGCCCCAGTACGCCTTCGCAATATGAGGATCGAGCGCCTTTGCGTAGTGGGGACACCCAAAGGGATACGTTTCGGTCGGCCACGTCTTTTTCGCCATCCTGAATGCCTCCTTTCCTTGCTCCCATGTACACCAAGGTTTGCACGGGGGCGCTCGGGTCGAGCGCCCCCGTGACTTCACTTACGACGACGGCTTATAGGGTGTGCCCTCCACGATAAACCGGGCGCGGCTCCCTTGCAGGTCCGCAGCCGTCAACTTCCCGGCGGCCACCAGGTTTCCCCGGACATTCTTGTAGGTCGGTCCATGTTTATTCGCCGGGTCCCGCGCGTACGCCGGGGGGCTCACCTTGTCCGGCGTGGTGTACTGGGTCTTGAAGTCCTTGGTCTGGGCAAAGCCGGGCAGCCGATCGGGCTTCCCCTCGGCCGCGTCCGGGCCCTTCATCTTCTGGCCGTTGGAGTACGTGACGGCGTAGACTGTATCGCAGCCGGCGCACTTGGTCTTGCCCGTGAAGTTCCAGAAGGAAAAGGGGTCCATGTAGTTGAGCACCGAGCACTTGGCACACTCTAAAATCAGGTGACAGTGTTTAAAATCTGTCATGCGCATGCCTCCTTCTTGTTAGAGCCTGGTTAGATCACCCCGTCCGCCTCGAGCTCTGCAATCTTGCCCTTGGAAAAGCCGCAGAGCTTGCCGAGGATGTACTCGTTGTCGGCCCCTACGGGCTTGAAGGCCCATTTGTGGCGGGGCGGAGTCTCGGACGAATGGAAGGCAGGCCCCTGGCTCTGCAACTCCCCAAAGGACGGATCATCCAGCCACTCCAGCTCCCCCCGGAGGTGGAAGTGCTCTTGGGTCGAAACCTCCTTGGAATTCCAGACCGGCTGGTTGTTGATCCCCTCTTTGTTGAGGATATCCCGGACCTGCTCTTTGGTCTTGTCCTTGGCCCACTCCTCGATTGCCGGGTAGAGCTCGTACTGACTCTCTGCCTTGACCCGCTCATCGTGGGCCGTGTACTTCTTCGCCAGGTCGTCCCGCTTGATGAGCCTCATCAGCTTGGCGAAGTCGGCATCGGTGTACGCGCTGACCAGGATGTAGCCCACCTCCAGCTCCTGCGGGTTCTTGGAGTCGGGATACGACGACTTGCCGCAGCCGATGATCCCGTGGACGGAGAGGAGGATGTCCCAGTTTCCAAACCGCTGGGCCACGAGCCCGTAACGGCCGAAGAGCGCGATGCAGTCGGACAGGTGCCGCTGGGCCCCCTGCACCTGGGAGTACTCCATGAAGTTGCCCTGGCCAGAGATATGGTCACGCCAGTACATACAGGCGATGATCTGGAAGGCCCCCATCATCCCGCCCCAGTAATCCATGATCCAGATGGTCTGCTTGGACGGATTGCCTCCCTTATCCAATGGCCAGCCGGTCACCGAGAAGCAGCCGCCCTGGGCCTGACCCAGGATGTCGTAGCTGGCCCGCTTCCGGCCGGGGCCCCAGCCACCAAAGCCTCCCAGCCACTGGTAAATGATCCGGGGGTTGATCTGGCTAAGCTGCCGGTAGCCGATTCCCCACCGGTCAAAGGTGCCGGCCCGGTAGTTTTCGGCCACGCCGTCGGACTTGGCGCCGAGCATCCGGACGATCTCCTGTCCCTCCGGCTTGTGGAAATCGACCGAAAGGAAGTACTCGTTGTGGTTGGCCCCGAAGAAACCGAGCCCGGTCCCCACATCCGGCAACCACTTGGAGCAGGGGTAGAGCTTGGGCTCGTTGAAGGGGGTGGTGTGCCGCATCGGCTCGCCCCGGCGGGGCAGCTCGATCTTGATCACCTCGGCCCCCAGCTCGGCCAGATAATTGGCACAGGAGGGACCAAGGATGTACTGGGTGCAGCTCAGGAACCGCGCCCCCTTCAGCGGCTCTGGCTTGGCAAACGCCTTTTTTGGGTCAAAGACGTCTCGACAATACTCTTCAAAAGACATCGTCGCCATTAAATCACCCCCTTCTTCTTGAGACCGTCCATGTCCGCCCTTGTAAAGCCCAACAGCCGGCGGTAGACATCCTCGTTGTCGTAGCCGGTCGGCCGGCCGATCCACTTCACCCGGCCCGGGGTTTTCTGGCCGAGGAAGGCGGAGGCGCCGAGCAGGACCTTGCCGTAGAGGACGTCGTCGATGATCTCCAGGTGTCCCCGGTACTTGTAGTGAGGAAACTCGCAGACTTCGTCGAAGAACGAGACGCCGCCCGAGGCCACCTCCTCTGCCTGAAGCTTGTTTTCGGCATCGGTCCGGGTGTTATCTTTCATCCACTCGCACAGTGTGGTGTAGGTCTCGACCTGCCGGAAGTGCGGAAGCCGGTCGGTCACCACCTTGAGCGCGGGATCTTCTACGATATGCTGCTCGAGTTCCGCCCGATCCTTGCCGACGGTCCGCCAGATCCGGAACCAGAGCCGGTCGTGGCCGCCGCCCACCATGATCTGGCCGTCCTTACACGGGTTGACCGCGTAAATGTTGATGGCGAGATCCCAGTTGCCGTACCGGGGCCGGATGCTGCCGTCCACGCCGTACCACCCCCAGTTGTAATCGAGGATGCGGATGACGCCGGCCGCACCGGTCGCCTCGACAAACTGGCCTCGGCCCGAGACCCGCTCCCGGTAGTAAAGCGCCGTCACGATTCCAACGGCCCCGCCGGTCCCGCCGACCTGGTCGCACATCCACCAGCCGGATCGGGTAGGGGTTCCACCGAAAGCCACCGGAGCGCCGGTGCCGTGCACAAAGCCGCAGGAGGCCTGGGCGGTAGGATCGAGATTGCCTGGCTTATCCTTGAGGGGCCCCCACTGGCCGAGCTGGCCGACCCAACAGTAGATCAACCGGGGGTTGAGCTGGCTGAGCTGGCGGTAGCCGATCCCCCACTCATCAAACTGGCCGGGGGGAGCGTTCTCGATGAGCACGTCGGCGTGCATGGCAAGTTTCTTGAGGATTTCGCGCCCCTCGGGCTTGGTGAGGTCCAACGTGACGGACTGCTTGCTCCGGGCCTCTGCCAGGAAGCGGGCGCCTACCGCCTCGCCCGTCTCTGTATCCTTGAACATGTAGTCTTTCCGCCCCCAGGGGGTGAGCTTGCGCAGCGGATCACCTCCGGGAGGTTCCACCATGATGACCTCGGCCCCCAGCTCTGAAAAGAGCGATGAGCACCAGTGGCCGATGATCATCATCGAACTGCAGTCGAGCACCCGGATGTTGTTCAGGGCCTCAGGTTTTTTGAAGTTTTCGCTCTGCCGGAGATTGGCCTCCAGCCACAGCGCGTACTCCTTTGCCGCATCGCTCTCGCCTTTGTAGACTTCATCCGGGGTCGGCGTTGGAACGGCTGGCCAGGGTAGCACCGGATAACTCTTTGACATGCTGACCCTCCTTCTAGCTAGATGAAATGGATGAGCCGTTCGGTCTTACACCAGGATTCCTCTCTCGTCTCCTCCTGATTCCACCTCCTTTCATTGTCAATCCGTCAATTATCCCAGGCTTACGGAATGGAGTTCGTAACCCAGGCGCTGGGAGACCTTCATTGCCGCGTCCTTGACAAGGGGGACCAGCTCCTTCTCGATCCGCTCCATGGAGAACCGAGAGACCGGTCCCGAAAGCCCCACCCCGGCCACCACCCGATGGGAGTAATCTTTGACCGGTGCCGCGATGCACCGGACCCCCTGTTCCAATTCCTCGTTGTCTACGGCGTAGCCGAGCCGGGCGACGTCTTTCAGATGGTTCATCAGCTTCTCATAATTATCAATCGTGTTGCCCGTGTACTTCTTCAGCGCATGGCCTTCGAAGATATGGGCCATATGATCCCGCGATTCATGCGCCAGCTGGATTTTGCCGGAAGCGGTGCAGTGTGCGGGCAGACGGTGCCCCAGGCGTGGGACGATGCGAACCGTCTGCGCGGTCTCGTGCATCAAGACATACACCACCTCGGGACCATCCAGAATGGCGAGATATGCTGTTTCATCACACCGATGCACCAACTCCTCCAAGATGGGGCGGGCCTGGCGTCTCAGGCCCAAATGATGGAGGAAAATATTGGCCACCTCGAAGGTCTTGATCCCCAACCGGTAGTTCCCGGTCTTCTTATCCTGCTCGATATACCCGCGGCACTCGAGGGTGGCCAGCAATCGAAAAACGTTGTTTTTGTGGAGTCCCAGCTTCTGGCTCAGCTCGGTAACCCCCAGCTCCTCTTGTTGATAGTTGAAGGCCTCCAGGATGTCGAAAGCCCGGTCAACCGACTGGACGATGTAATCTGATTTTTCCTTGCGGCGATGAGCCATCCGTCCGCCTATATGCTACGGGGAATAGGCTCGAAGAAGGATCCCGTTCTCGAGAACCCCTGAACGGCGATCCGGCGCTTACCTACTCGAAAGGAGTTCTATTCGTGTGTGGGTAGCCAATTCCTGAAAGCGCAGGCATTGTAAAATCTCGTTCTATTGTTGTCAAGCAAAAAATGATATCCGGGGGGGAGGGGGTCAGGGAGGCGGAT
>JAAXQN010000111.1 GCA_012974305.1 Candidatus Methylomirabilis sp.
GGTCGGACAGTCTGTTGACCTACCGCCACTCTCAACTCAGGGCAAATCCATTTATGGGTGGCATGACATGGCCAACATTCCCAAAAACGTCAAGGGACGCCCGTTGCCCAAAGATCGACCTCAGCCGGACGTAGGCGTGAAGCCGGGCAATCGCTATCTGGGGTCTCTGGGCCGGAAGGATGTAGTAAACCTAAGATACATTGTGGTCAACGATGGCGACCATGACTTGGTTATTGATAACGTCGTTACGTCCTGCGGGTGCACTACGGCGACGTTGAGCCACAACATCGTCTCGCCGGGGCGTCGAGCTGATCTCGCAGTCCGCTTCGATGCCGGCTACCACGCAGTCAAGCCAGGCCAACAGGTCGTGCGCATCGTGTGGTTGATGACCAACGACCCAGACACACCTGTGGCCGAAGCGCGCCTGACGGCGGTAATTCGATAGATTCAGGGAGAACAATATGCGTCGATGCCTGGTGTTAATCCCGGTACTGACCGGCTTGCTGATCCTGGCTGGACCCGCAGCACCGGTCCTGGCCAAACCGGAGACACCTGAAATTTTCCATATATTCTTCAGCGCTGGGTGTGTCCACTGCTGGCCCTATGTCGAGCAAAAGCTGATACCTGCGCTTAAGGATGGCGGGATTCCTGGCGAGCCAGTGATCCATGACTTTACCCGGCCTGGCGGTCGCAAGTTGCTGGCTGACCAGACAGCGGCAGTCGGGCTACCCCGGCGGATCGCCGACTCACTCTACGCCTTCGTAACCCGACCTGACGGCGGACTGCTAGTTGTCCTGGGACACGTACCGCGCCCCCTGCTGGACGAACTGCTGGCCAGTGATCAATTGCCCCGCAAGCTCGTTATCCAGCAGCCCGAAATGCACGGCAGGCCAGAGGAGTATCGCCTGTGGTCCTTTGCCGGCGAGGTCCTCACCTTCCCGATCGACACGCCGCTAAGCAAGTCGCTGACCAGGCTGCCGCCCACTCCTAGCCACATCGTAGTGTCCCCGGACGATGCGAACCTGGCTACGCTGCTGCCTGCGGTTGTGGTTACCGGCCTGCTCGACAGTGTCAACCCGTGTGCCTTCGCCGTCATCCTGCTGTTGCTCGCTTTTCTGTTCACGATTCGCAAGAGTCGGAGGCAGATCCTCGGACTGGGAGCCATTTACGTCGCGGTGATCTTCATCGTCTATTTCGCCATCGGCCTGGGGATCATGGGCACAGTCCGGCTCAGTGAGGACCCGCACTTCGTAGCTCGCATTGGCAGTTACCTGCTGATCGGACTTGGCGTGCTCAATCTGATCGAGTACCGCTTTCCTCAATTCCCCATCAAGCTGCATATGCCAGCCATAGCCCATGAGAAGGTCAACAAACTTCTGAAGGTTGCGACGGTGCCGGCGACCATCGGGATAGGCTTCATCGTTGGGCTATGCACGTTTCCTTGCTCTGGCGGGATATACGTCAGCATCATCACGCTTCTGAACGCCAAGACGACGTTGGCCTGGGGGCTGGCATACTTGACGTTATACAACTTCCTTTACGTGCTCCCCTTGGTGGTCATCCTATTCGCCGCAGGCAACCGCGTCACGGCAAAGACGTGGGCGGCCTGGGAACGGGACCACGCGTTAAGTCTTCGACTCTGGTTTGGTTTGATCATGATCGGCCTAGGGATCGTGATGTTGTGGATGGTAATTCCGGAAGTGATCGTGTGAGCAGCGAGGAATGCGAGGCCGGCGTCATTTGTAGCGTGGAGCATTCACGAGTGTCCGATAGGGAGCATATATGAGAAACGTGTGGCTTGTCGGTATGGTAATCGTAATAGGGCCGCTGGTACTCGTCGCCTGCGGGAGTGGGCAGCCTGACATCGCAGTTGCAACTACAAGCCATTATTTCGGTCGGGTCAAGCAAGGCAAAGTGGTCGCGACGGAAATTCCCATACGAAATGCAGGAAAGGGTGATCTCAAGATCGAAGCGGTATCCACGTCTTGCGGCTGTACCACGGCCGAGGTCCAGCCAGAGGTTATCCCCCCAGGCGGTGAAGGGAGACTGATCATCCACTACGACTCCGGAGCCCATCCCGACAAAGGACCGGTGCAGCGCCACATCTACATTGCCTCAAACGATCCCGACGAAGCCGAAGTGGAGGTAGTCATCACGGCCGACGTTCTGTCACCAGCCCGCTGAAGAAGATCGAGTGGTCGGCCCCAGCCAAGGGGTAACCTTCACAAGGGACCGCAGGTGAGAAAGGAGGAATGGTGAAAGATCCGATCCATTACACTTCACGCTACTACAAACGAAGCCGCGAATAGAGCAGAAAGGCGGGCCTATGCGCCGGTGCTCGCATGAGCACGAGGGGATCGGATTTCGCCAAGCAATGGATAACCAAACGCGATCAAAGAAAGAAGGAACCCAAGGACTGAGGTGGCAGCCCATCCTGATCGGCCTCCTAGCGGCTGGCGGGTTGTTGGCGTTTTACGTTGTCGTGGTTCTCGCGGGCTCTGGATCTACCGACCACCTGTGGAGCCTCATGACTGAGGATGCGTGGTTCGTAGCAGCCATCACGGCGGGATTTGGGATCCAGATGGGCCTCTTCGCCCACCTCAGGGCGGCGATGAAGGCCGCCCGTAGCCGGATGTCCTCGGCCGTGGCAGTTACGGGAACAGGGGGCTCCACAGTGGCCATGGTGGCCTGCTGCGCACACCACCTGGCGGACATTATGCCCCTGGCCGGGATGACTGCTGCGAGCCTCTTTTTGAGTGAGTACAAACGGCCCGTCATGACTATCGGCCTGGTGGCTACGGGCATCGGCATTTTCTGGATGTTATGGCAAATTCGCCGTCACGCCCAACATTACGCAGTCGCTGTTGCTCCGAGGGCGGACACAGGAGCCACCTGCCACTAAAGAGAGGCTACTAGTACGTAAGCCCATTGGATGGTAGCCAATTGCAGGCGTGATGTCATTCGGCGGGGACGACCTTACGGAGGAGAAAGGTGGGGGGGGTACCTGGCTGTGAAGGGGTTAGTAACTACGGTGAGACGGTGATGATCACTGAGATTGGGGAAAGGAGGGCGAATCATGGCGAAGGATCCGGTGTGTGGCATGGAGGTGGATGAAACAAAGGTGGCAGCCACGTCGGTCCACCAGGGGACCGCCTACTACTTTTGCGCGCAGGCGTGTAAGACAACCTTTGACAAAGACCCGGCAAAGTACGTCGGCAAAAAGGAAGCGAGCCATGAAGCTTCGTGACACTGACATTCAGACAGATCGAGAAAGCTCACCACGAGGCAAACGTTCCTGGCTCATGGTCTTTGGCTGTGGCCTGCCCCTGGTGGCATTGGTGCTTTTCCCCGTCATGGGCGTGAGCTGGGGGACAACACTCTTTGTCGCCGTTCTGTTCCTTTGCCCACTAATGCATCTCCTCGGGATGCACGGTGGTCATCACCGGACAGAGCCCGAAGAGGACTCAGGCGCTTCAAAAGGAAGAATGCTAGAGCGATGAGTCAGATTAGTTTAAGGAGTAACTTGATGATTGAGGAAGGGTGTGGCGGCAAACCGTCCCGCAGGAAATTCATCAACTGGTTCCTCAATACAGCTGCGGGGGCGTTCCTACTCTCGGTGTTCTACCCGATAAGCCGGTATTTGATCCCTCCACCGGTGGGGGAATCAACGGCGGCGACGGTGACGCTCCCGACCAACCCGACCGAAGTGAAGCCAAATTCGGGACAGATCTTCAAGTTCGGCAACCGTCCAGGGCTTCTGATCCGGACGCCGACCGGTGAGCTTCGGGCCTTTTCCGCCGTCTGCACTCACCTCGCCTGCACGGTGCAGTACCGGCCCGACCTCAGCCACATCTGGTGTGCCTGTCACAACGGGCATTTCGACCTCAACGGTATCAACATCGCCGGTCCACCTCCCCGGCCGCTGGAGCAATATGTTGTCCAGGCGCGGGGCAAGAAGATCGTAATAAGCAAGAGCGCATAGCCATGCGTGTGGTCAAGGCCCTGATCATTTTATCAGTCGTTGCTTTGCTTGTTCTGCTGGCCTATGGGTTCTGGACAGATCCCAGGCTGATTCCGTCTCCCCTCGTGGGAGGGCCAGCCCCGGACTTCACGCTGACTTTACTGGACGGGGAGGAGTTTCGGCTGCGGGATCTAAAAGGACAGCCGGTGGTGGTCAACTTCTGGGCCTCCTGGTGCTACCCGTCCTGCTGGAATGAGGCTCCCAGACTAGAGGCAACCTGGCAACGTTACAAGGATCAGGGCTTGATGCTGATCGGGATTGTCTATCAGGATACCGAGAACAACGCGAGAGACTTCATCGAGAAACATGGCAAAACCTATCCGAATGGCTTGGATGTCAAGAGTCGGATCGCCATTGAGTACGGTGTCTTCGGAATCCCTGAGACTTTTTTCGTCGACCAAGAGGGTAAAGTTGCGCACAAACACATCGGCGAGATCGACATGGAGACGTTGGTCGCGGAGACTGAGGGACTCCTAACGAAGCCGGAAGCACAGAAGTAAAATTCATTCATGGACGTTGATGTTGGGTGAAAGCACCATGGAGGAAAGCGGATGAACTTGAGACGGATGGGATGGGGGGCTCTAATAATAGTGCTGATCCTTGCGGGGTCCGCATGGCTGGGAACACTCGAGGCACAGGCTGGGGCAAGGCAATCGGTACAAGGAGGTGGAGTCACGGTGACAGTGACGCCTATCAGCGAACCCGGCGAAGCCCCGACCTTCCTCGTGAGCCTGGATACTCACTCGGTCAATCTTAACGTCTACGAATTCAAAGAGATCACGCGCTTGCGGGATGGACAGGGCGGCGAGCTACCGCCTACGGCAGTGAAGGACGCACAGGGGGAAGGACATCACCGGAGGGCGACCCTACAGTTTGCGTCGCCAGAGCCAAAACCCAAGAGTCTTGAAGTCGTCGTGAAAGGTGTGGCCGGCGTGCCTGAACGGGTATTCCGGTGGACAGTTCCAGTCCAGTGAGGAAGAGCGTGTGAACTGGGGATGGTGGAGCCAGACCAGTTCTTGACAAGTCTCAGG
Source organism: Candidatus Methylomirabilis sp. (assembly GCA_012974305.1). Lineage (GTDB taxonomy): Bacteria > Methylomirabilota > Methylomirabilia > Methylomirabilales > CSP1-5 > CSP1-5. Next base: position 5,053 of record JAAXQN010000111.1, read on the forward strand.
GAGCCGCCAACCATTCCCTGCCATCTATAACCCGTGTTCGCAGTCACTTGAGCTCCTTCCGCGCCCGGGGCGAGATTCATGTGATTATCTACGGCCTACTTTTGTGGGCAAGGCAGTCAGGCAGCCTCTGTGAACGTAACCTGAAAAGAAAGGAGATGATTACGATGCGGAAAGGACTGGTTGCAACCATGGCGCTGACCCTTGTATTGGGCTTTGTGGGCTACACCGTGGCTCAGCAGGTGTCTAAAAATCCTCCGGGGGGCCGGCTGATGGTAGCTGGCGAACCGATGGGTCGCCACCACATGGGGCATATGGGTGATCACGGGAGGATGGGTCCCGGCATGGGGATGATGGGCCCCATGGGCGGAGGGATGGGCATGATGGGCCCGATGATGGGCTCCCCAGAGATCATGGGTACCATGATGTCCATTCACGGCGATATCATGAGCCTCACGGGCGAAATGATGCAAAAGTACGGAGCGACCATGGGCCAAATGACCCCCGAGCTTCGCCAGCAAATGCACCGGGAGATGCTAGAGCAGATGGGTGAGATCCTCACGAAACATGGCAACGTCCTGAAACAAAGAGCCAAGGCCGTGGGCAAGTAGTCCCGAAAGAAGAGATGACAACGGAGGAGTGATGAGTAAGGTCCTGGTATGGGTTGTGGGAGTATTGAGCGGCGTGGGCGCGCCTATGACGGCGTGGGCGCAGCAGCGCCCCTACGACTGGGGGATGCATTACATGTGGGGACCGTGGGGAATTGGGATGATGCTAATGATGCTTGTATTCGGGGGCCTCGTCATCGTGGCCCTCATACTTGGGATCCGCTGGCTGATCACCGAAGGAAAGGAGCCTCGATCCGATTCCGCGCTCGACATCCTTCGCCAGCGGTATGCCAGGGGCGAGATCAGCAAGGAAGAGTTCGAAACCCTGAAGCGTGATTTGACGTAGTTCCGGGAGGAACTAACCGGGGAAGCGGAGGTGTACTTCGTCTAGTAGAGGGTCAACCTGTGGGTGACGAGACAAGCACAGACCGTACTGAGCTCCTGGTCCAGAGCAAGAGCAGATTTCTGACCTTTCTGGAACGGCGGCTGGGCAGCCGCGCGGACGCAGAAGATTTGCTCCAAACAGCCTATGCCAGAGCGGTCGCCGAAGCCGGGACTATTCGCGACGAAGAAAAGGTCGTACCCTGGTTTTACCAGCTTCTCCGCAATCTGCTCGTCGACCACTATCGGCACCAGGCAGCCACCGCTCGCCTGGCCGAACGTCTGGCCCGTGAAACTGAAATGACAGCCGTGATTGAAAAGGAGCTGTTTCGCGAGGTGTGTCGCTGTGTGAAGGACGTGACCGAGGCCTTGAAGCCTGAATACCACGAGATACTTTTGCGGGTGGAGCTTCAGGATGAGTCGCTCGAGGGTGTCGCGAACGACCTTGGCATCACGCCCAATAACGCCTCGGTACGCCTCCATCGAGGCCGCCGGGCACTACGCGAAGCGCTCCAGGTCACCTGCGGGGCCTGCACGGAACACGGATGCTTGGACTGCACGTGTCGCCAGGGTACCAATAGACCACCTCATGCGAATTAGGTCGCTCAGAGCATTGACGGCAACCTACGGATCGGGCATAACCCCGAGGCTCCTAGCCCATCCGAGATCCAGGGAACTGGTTAATTCTAAAGTGTTGTTGAAAGTGGAGTAAGAATTGCGCGGATCATCCGTCTCCCTTGGTGAAAGGTGAAGACACCGTCACTGAACACCAGAGAGGAGGCAACGACCATGAAACCCTTGAACTTAAAAGTAGTAGCTGCGACGCTGAGCCTTTTTGCGATTGTAACTTACACCGTGTGCATCTTGTGGGACCTGACCTTCCCACAATTGAGCATGGTGGCCCTTTGGAAGGTCTTGCTCCCAGGGTTTCAGGGGATTACCTGGGGATCGTATTTCCTAGGGCTGGTGGAGATCGTCCTGTACGCGCTCTATACGGCTCTGATCTTCGTCCCGGGCTATAACTATTTCCAGCGGCGCTGGGCGTAAAGGAGACAGACGCAGCAGCGAAGACAGCCCAAAGGCGGCAACCAGTAGATCGGTCCCTGAAGGGAGATGCAATTCATGGACCCCGCAACGAGCACGGGATTTTGGGAACTGACGGTCATCATGGTGGTGATCGCCTCGTGGCTCCTCTATCGCTACGTAGCGCCCCAGGGATGGCGGGAATGGAGTCGGGCAGGGCTGGTCCAGGCCTTCATTATCGCCCTCTACGCCGAGATGTATGGTTTCCCACTCACGATCTATATCTTGAGTGGATTCCTGGGCTTCGACATCTCTTGGGGGCACGAAAGTGGCCACCTCTGGGCGGCTCTGTTCGGATGGGGTGATCTCGGTGCGATGGTCGAGATGCTGGTAGGGTACGCCCTTGTCTTCTTCGGGATCTCTGTGCTGATCGAGGGATGGCGCGAGGTGTACCACGCAAACCGTGAAGGGCGTTTAGCCAACGACCGCCTCTACGGCATGGTCCGGCATCCGCAGTACACAGGGATTTTCCTGGCCGTCTTCGGGCAGCTCATCCACTGGCCGACCATCCCCACCCTGGTCTTGTTCCCGGTGATCGTCTGGGCGTACTACCGCCTGGCGAAGCGCGAAGAGGCTCAGGTGATCGAGCGATTCGGAGAAGAGTACCTGACCTACCGTCGTCGCGTCCCCATGTTCTTCCCGCGCCGCGGAGAGTGGCGGCAGTTTCTGGATGAGGCACGTTCCACCGCGCAGAAGCTGGGTCCAGCAGGAAAGCCAGAAACGGAAAAATCATAAAAAAGAAGTCTCGATGAGGAAAGGCAATCCATAAGGAGCTCCATGATGGTCAAGGATCCGGTATGTGGGATGGAGATTGAAGAGAAGGCCGCGGCGGCGGTCCGTCAGATGGACGGGCGGTCAGTATATTTCTGTTCAGAGGCCTGCGCGGCGAAGTTCGACGCCGACCCGGGGCGCTACGGCGAGGCCGAGCTTCAGAAAGTGGGATCAGCGACGACAGGGGCGAGGCCAGGAGCCCCGGGACTAGTCAGAATCGAGCTGCCGATCCTTGGGATGACCTGCGGCAAGTGCGTTGCCACAGTCGAGAAGGCTCTGCGGGAAACGCGGGGGGTGGCCAAAGCTAGCGTCAATCTGGATCAGAGCCGGGCCTTTGTCACTTACGATCCCGCCGTCGCAAACCTCGAAGATCTAACTCAGGCGGTGAAGACGGCTGGCTACCGATCGGGGACTGCCACCGCCCGGATTGGCATCAAGGGGATGTACTGCGCCTCCTGCGTGACCACAATCGAGAAGGGTCTTCAGAGCACCACGGGCGTCCTCAAGGCCTCCGTTAACCTGGGGACGAACGAGGCAAGGGTCGAGTACCTCTCGGAGCAAACGGACCTGGAGGAGATCAAGAAGGCGGTCGAGGCCACGGGCTACCAGGCGGCCCCCCCTTCGAGCGAAGAGGCACCCGATAAGGAGGCCCTGGCCAGGGAACAGGAGTACCGGACGCTGTTCCGGAAGTTTGTGTTCGCTGCCGTCATCGCCTTGCCAGTCATGGTGACAGCCTATCCGGAGTTCATCCCGTTCCTCAAGACGCTTTCACGAGGAACTCTCCGTGTTATCTGGGGTGTCACAGGGGTCCTGACCCTTCCGGTCCTGCTCTGGTCTGGTGGCCACTTCTTTCGCGGGGCCTGGTCGGCCTTTCGGCACCGCTCGGCCGACATGAACACCCTAATTGCTCTAGGCACCGGTGCGGCGTGGCTGTACTCGGGGGTCGCCATTCTACTCCCCCACCTGTTTCCCGAGGGGACTGCAGAGCCTTTCTACGATGTCGCCGCCGTCGTCATCGCCCTGGTTGTCCTGGGTCAGGCCCTGGAGCTGCGGGCGAAGGGGCGGACGTCGGAAGCCATCAAAAAGCTGATGGGGCTTCAGGCCAAGACGGCCCGGATCATCCGTGAGGGGAAGGAGCAGGACATCCCTGTGGAGGAAGTCTTGGTCGGGGACATTGTCATCGTCCGACCCGGCGAGAAGGTCCCCGTGGATGGCGTCATCAAGGAAGGCTCCTCGGCCGTGGACGAGTCGATGCTCACCGGTGAATCGTTGCCGGTGGAGAAGAAGGCCGGAGACGAGGTGATCGGAGCGACACTCAACAAGACCGGAAGTTTCAAATTCGAGGCGACCAAGGTAGGCAAGGACACGGCCCTCGCCCAGATCGTCCGGATGGTCGAGGAGGCCCAAGGCTCCAAGGCCCCCATCCAGCGCCTGGTCGACGTGGTCTCCGGCTACTTCGTCCCCGCCGTCATGATCATCGCCGTCTTGACCTTTGTCGCCTGGTTCGACATCGGGCCAGAGCCCCGTCTAATCTACGCATTGGTCACTGCGGTCACGGTTCTGATCATCGCCTGTCCGTGCGCGCTGGGGTTGGCGACCCCGATGTCGCTCATGGTCGGGGTCGGGAAGGGAGCAGAGCAGGGCATCCTGATCCGGGGTGGCGAGGCCCTCCAGACGGCCCAGGCCCTGGACGCCATCGTGCTCGACAAGACCGGGACGATCACCAAGGGCACACCGGAGCTCACCGATGTCATCGTCCTGGGTTCACAGTTCACCGTTCACAGTTCACCCACCCTGAACCCTGAACCCTCAACCTTGAACGAGCCTGAACGGGAGCTGTTGCGGTTGGCGGCCTCGGTGGAGCGGACCTCGGAGCATCCCCTGGCAGCGGCTATCGTCGAAGGGGCCAAGACACGGGGGATAGCCCTTTCCGATCCCCAGGATTTTCAGGCGGTGCCAGGCCACGGCGTTATCGCCACGGTTGATGGGCACCGCGTCGTCCTGGGCAATCTCAAGATGATGCAAAAGGAGGGGGTGGATCTGGGGGGTCTAGAGGAACAGGCCAAGCGGCTTGCCGACGAGGGGAAGACGCCGATGTACGCCGCGGTCGATGGGAAGGCAGCAGGCCTTGTCGCCGTGGCCGATACGGTGAAGGAGGACTCAGCCGAGGCCATCCAGGCTCTCAAAGCACTCGGCCTCGAGGTGGTGATGATCACCGGCGACAACCAGCGAACCGCCCAGGCAATCGCCCGGCAGGTTGGGATGGACCGAGTCATGGCCGAGGTCCTTCCGGAGGACAAGGCCCATCAGGTACACCTGTTACAGGCCGAAGGCAAGAAGGTCGGGATGGTAGGGGACGGGATCAATGACGCCCCCGCCCTGGCTCAGGCCGATGTGGGGTTTGCCATCGGGACCGGGACCGATGTGGCGATCGAGGCCTCGGACATTACCCTGATCAAGGGGAGCTTGAAGGGGGTCGCTCTGGCCGTCGAGATCTCGAAGGCCACCATGCGAAACATCAAGCAGAACCTTTTCGGGGCCTTTGTTTACAATGCGTTGGGCATCCCCGTGGCTGCGGGCCTCCTGTACCCGTTCTTCGGCCTGCTGCTTTCTCCGTTGATCGCCGGGGCCGCCATGGCCTTTAGCTCGGTCACCGTCGTTACGAATGCCAACCGTCTGCGCCGCTTTCGGCCGACAGGAGGGTGAGTCATGGACATCGCTCAGATCACGGTTACCCTGGTTGGCCTGGGCCTTTCGGTCCTCATCGCCTGGTACTTCTGGTTCTCAGAGAAGAAGGGAGTTCGCGCCCAGGCAGCAGGGGGCTTTCAAGAGGCAAAGATCGTGGTCAAGGGAGGCTACACGCCGGATGTGATCGTCGTCAAGGCGGGGAAACCGGTCCGCCTGACCTTCGTGCGGCAGGAAACGGCGGCTTGCTCTGAGATGGTCGTCTTTGGCGATTTCAACAAAAGCGCCAAGCTCCCTCCAGGGGAGGAAGTGCCCGTTGAATTCCTCCCGCAGAAGCCGGGCGAGTACGAGTTCGCCTGCCAGATGGGCATGCTCCGTGGGAAACTGATCGTGGAGTGACAACGCCGGTACTGACTATAGCGGATGCATCTGCGCTAAATAGTTTAAGGGTGTCCTTCCACCGCCCTCTATCGACTGCGGTGTAGATTACAACCAGTAACCTTCCACGAAGATTTGTAGTTGTAATCTTCTGCTCCGCGCCGCAATCGCTGTGCCACTGCTTAATAACTTCCAACACTTGGGTGTGCAGGACGCGGCAAAACGTGCCCTTTCGTGACCTAAAAACGCAACCAATCCTTAACCGACTTGACGGTCCCTCCCCCCGGTCATCCGCCACGGGAGTCCCGTTCCACCCCCACAGTTTACCCATTGCGGGGTCATCGTGTGTCTATCTGCATCCCAGGATGCGGGTGCTTCCACTCCTCCACGGAGTTGGGCAACCTCAGCCAAGGGTTTGTAGTTGTAAGGCAACCTCAGCCAAGGGTTTGTAGTTGTAAGTCAAACGCCCCGAACCAGAAGAGAGGGACCATGAGGTCTTGCACGACGCGTGCGGTCCTATAGCGTTAGTTGCCTCCAGTAATCGATACTCCGCAACATACCCGGTTGCGGGGCCGGCGGATTGCCACACACCTCACCGCTCGTGCAGACGAACAACACGACATCGCCGCCGCTCAATGCACCGGTAGCGGTGGTGCCCGGCAGACTGATCTGGGGGCCAGACGACAGACCGCCAATCGTGGCCGCGACCTTGGAGAGCTCCTCAGTCCCTGCCTGGTACGCGTCGAAATCCGACGCCCCGCCACCCGTCAGGTACGAGACGGCGTAGAGCGTGGTGTTCCCGCCCTTCTGGGCACACGTGGCCTGCGTGGGGAAGAAACTGCTAAACAGCAGCACCCCCGCGAAGACTTCGGAATCCGACAGCACCTTCTCGCCGGCGGACAGGGTCAGGAACCACCCCACCTTCCCGGAAAATGCCGGGTCGTTGACGTTAAGTGTGTTGAGTCCCGTGGTGTCAGCCAGATCGGCATCCGTGACGACCGCCGGCATGTCAAAGGGCTGGGGCAGGGTGCCGGTGGCTTTTGGATAGTGCTCCTGGATGGCGTAGAAGCGGTCCACGCTACTCTCGTTCAGCAGATCGTTGAGGTCTCCGGTCCCGCCGTAAATATAGAGCTGGCCCACCGGGTCGGCGGCCACCACCAACTGGTCATAAAACGGCTGCCCGCTATCAGCCTGGAAGAGCTTACTCGCCGTCCACCCGCTCACCAAGGTCCCCAGGCTAAAGGTGGTCCCGACCGCCTGCAGATCGAACCGCCAGATGTTGCCGCTGAGATCGCCGACGTACACCCGATCTACGAAGCCGTCCCCGTCGGTGTCTACCGTCGTAGGAGAAGCCGGGATCCGATCCATGGTGGCATCGTCAGCCACCGTATACTCCCAGAGCTTCGCGCCAGTGTTCATGTCGATCACGAAGAACGCCTTGCCGATCGAGCTGGTGTCGCTCGACGGCAGGTAGCCCCCGCCCACAAAGGCCACCCAGCGCTCGATGGTCGTGGTGCCGCCATCCAGGCTGAGCCGCACCTTCCCGATCGCCGCCTGGGACCACGTCTGGCCCAGGTTGGTGTCGGTGAACTCCCAGAGGTACGTGGGGGGATTCGGAGAGATTGCGGTCCCGGGATCCGTCACATCCAGCGTGAAGTAGGCGTTGCCGCCCCGCCGCTCGCCGATGACCAAGACCGTGTGCCACTCATTGGCGGCCTTGACGTTGTCCGCAAAGGCGGCGGCGCCACCGTTGCTCACCCCATCGAGCCACACATCGGCCCCTTTCGGCGGACCATCGACAGAGTAGGTGTGCTGGCTCACCAGGTCCTGGAGTTGCGTGAGCAGGTTCGGAGGGACGAAGCCCCACCGCTCCGCCCCGGTGCCGTTATCGTAATCGGCGCCCTGCCAGGTTCCGGTATGGAAGGCGTGCAGCATCCCGGCGTTCGTCCCCGTGTAGAGGACGCGGTCACGGGTTGCGTGTGCGTCCCGGAAGACGGGGAACGAGGTGTCGAACGTCCGGTCCAGGTTGAGGTCTATATAGATACTCGACGGGGGCCCGATCACGAGCGGCGAGGAATGGTAGATGTCCCCGAGCTTCCAGGGGGGATTGGTGCCGTTGATCCCCCGGACGTACTCGATCAGCCACAGGGCGTCGCCACTGTTCACTTCGCCGTTGCCATCCAGGTCCAGGGTCACGTTCAGGGCAGTCTCCAGGGCGTTATTGGGACCCTGGAAGTTCACCACCGTGGTCCCCGAGAGCACCGTCTTCAGGTTGCGACTGTCCTCACTGGTCCCGTTCAGCACGGTGTGGGCCTCCCAGAGGGGGGTGGCGGTGATCGCGCCGGAAGCATCGGTCTGGATGGTGCCGTCACTCTTCAAGGGATACGCGGTCAGCTCCCCGGTCCAGAACGGGTCGTCACTGGGGGTGAAGGAGGCAAGGTAGAGCACATTGCCGCTCACAGATCGGGCTGCAGGGACGGCCGGAGCGGCAATCGAGAGCGTCTCTGCCTGAATCTTGATGATCGCGCTCTTGACGGCATTGCTCAACTCGGCGAAGGTGCCGGGAAAGAAGCCCGTCCCTGTCCCGCCAGAAGCAGCCACCCGGTCCAGCTCGCCTGGATCGCCGCCGGAAAAGCCGACGGCAAAGGTCTTGGTGAAATACGACGGTTCGGGGTCAAGGATATTGCTCGACAACAATTTCAGGTTCTCGAGCTTCGTGCCGTTGCCGTAACTCGCCGAGTCGAGCCCGCCGACGTATCCGAGGTCCTGGGGAGGGATGCTGCTCGGGGCGCCGCCGTTCGGGTCATAGGTGAAACAGTCCGCGAGGCAGGTTGCCGGCGCCGTGGCACCGTTTACATTCTTGACCAACTGGACATCGAGTGTGGTAACGCCAGCCGCAACCTGTTTGGTGAATTCTCGTATCAAGACATTGCTGTCCTTATCCGTGAATTCGTATGTGTAGGCGCCGGGTACTGGAATGAGGTTGCCGAACCGATCCTTGAACCCCTCGGGCACCCCCAACCCATGGACCTTGGGCATCCCACTGTTGTAGAGCGAGGCGGCGATGTCCTCCGGGAGGACAAAGCCGTCCGAGGCCCCATCGGTGAGCAGGAGGATGAAGTTCTGCCGGCAGGCCCCTTCCGAGTCGGAGAACAACTGCTGGGGCCACCAGTAGTGTTCAAGGTATTGGAGCGACTCCGCGGTGGGGGTGTCATCCAGCCCGTACCCCCATCGCGTCTGGCTGCCGTCCGCGCCCGAGCCGCAGGCATTCGGATCGGCCGAGTACTCCGTGGGCGTCGCGCCGCATCCCCGCAGAGAGCCCACCACGATGTTGGGATCGGCCGTCCCCGCGATGATCGGATCGATGATGGCCTTTTTGATAGTTACATACGGGGTGCCGACGGGGGCAATCGTCTCGAACGAGTAGTCAATCTCCACGCGGAGCCTGGCGTCGGTGTCGTCGTTGTCGCCGCCCGCGGTGTAATACATCAGCCCCAAGCGCATGCTCAGGGCATTCTCGTCCCTGACATCCACGACGCCGTCCTTATTGGCGTCTAAAAGATCGAGCACGACGTTCAGGGCCACGTCGTTCCGCGTGTTGTCAACCCCGTCGACGTCCAGGTCGGAGACGCACTCGCTCCCCGGACACGATATGTTCCCGTTTCCGTCGAGGTCGACCCCATAGCTTACGCTGTACTTTCCACCGTCCGTGTCGTCCATGCTGCCCGAGCCGTCGATCAGGATCAGCACGTTCGGCCTCAGGGTTAATGCAAACAGGTCGTCTGTATCCGCCTGCGCCCCTGTGGGCGCAAGCATCAGGATGGATACGACCACCGCTGTCAGTGCCCTGCGTATCATCAGATTCTCCTCTCTGAGCCGGGCCCCCAACCGGTAGAAGAGGAGAACGAATCGATTGGCGGATCCAACTCAATGGAACCAGCGAGCGGCACTCCAAATATGGGTCCCACTCGCCCTACACGTCTTTCTACGCAATCTCCGTACCCAGGGGCCCAGTTGCCACAACTTGCCAAAACCAAGGGCTTCTCAAGGTAGGAGCCTCTATCCCTCGGTGCCGATTTTTGAGCGGCTGCCGGGAAATGGGCAGGAGATTTTATCCTGATCGCTCTCGAAGATGTTGGGGATTCGAGAGCTTCCACGACTGGCAGCATCCTTGCTCATTCAGATCAAGGACTTATTCCACCCCCCGGATGGCCGGGGGATTCCGAGCTAGGCTTCATAAGAAAACGCTCTGGAGAGGACTTATGAGGAGGACTTATGCTTATCAAAGATGGAAACATGCGGCGGTTTCCCCGCTTTCACATCCGCGGGGTCCTGGGAGCCATCACAGAGGCCGACGAGGCAGAGGTGCTCGATCTCAGCATGGGGGGAGCCCTCGTGGAGCATCGGGGCACGTTCCGTGTCGGGGGCTCATGCTTTCTCGATCTGCCGACTGCCGGGATGCTGGTGAGCATCCGGTGTCGTGTGGTGTATAGCGGGGAAAGTCGACGTGAACCGGAAGGGACCCTGTACTATCGGACCGGCGTGGAATTTCTCGACCTGACCCCGGAGGCTGAGCAGGCCCTGGGGGCCGTGATCCGCTCCTACGGGGCCCGCACAAATGATCAGGAACGTGGGGGCCGAGGAGGTCTATGTGATTGAGGCTGAATCCGCCACACTGATATCACGGACTGAGCAACGCGCTGGAAGGCTCTTCTTCGGCGTGTACAAATTACAACCAGCACTCTACATCCCCTTTCTCATTTGGCTTTGCTACGTCACTCGCCCAGCCGAGTAGCTCACCCATACAGGATGTCCATCCAGCGTAGGGCCTCGGCATCCGT
>JAAXQN010000269.1 GCA_012974305.1 Candidatus Methylomirabilis sp.
CATGTTGATTCCATTGGCAATGGACTCGTCATCTCTGATGCGACCCACAAGGGTCAAGTCCTGTCCTGCCGCGTCCGTTGCAAGGGGGTATTGATTGTTTCGCGGATCATCGACAACTTTGATGCCGGGAGCTTGCTCAAGAAGTGCAATCACCTCCGGGGCGGATACGGGCTCCCTGGTTTCCACATTAACGGATTCGGAATGGCTGTAAAAAACGGGAACCCGAACGGTGGTTGCCGTGACGCCGATGGCATCATCTTCCAGAATTTTTCTGGTTTCATTAACCATCTTCATCTCTTCTTTGGTATACCCATTGTCCAGGAACGAATCAATGTGGGGCAGACAGTTGAATGCGATGGGATGGGGATAGACCTTGCTCTCATAGTTTAAAAAATTAATCATAGCCCGGGTTTGATCAAACAGCTCATCAATGGCCTTTTTGCCGGTACCGGAGACTGCCTGATAGGTGGACACCACAATACGCTTGATACCATACTTTTTATAGATGGGGTCCAACGCCACAACCATTTGAATCGTTGAACAATTGGGATTGGCAATAATACCTTTATTCTTGTATTGTGCAATGGCGTGGGGATTGACTTCAGGGACAATCAACGGCACCTCGGGATCCATGCGCCAGGCGCTTGAATTGTCCACCACCACGCATCCATCCTTTGCGGCGTATGGCGCGTACTTTTCACTGGTTCCGCCACCGGCTGAAAAAAGGGCGATGTCCATCCCTTTGAAAGAGTCTTCTTTGAGTTCTTCCACAGCAATCATATCACCCTTGTACCGCAACGTTCTGCCCACCGAACGTGACGAGGCTAAAAATCTTACGGACCGTGCAGGAAAGTCCGCTTCCTCCAGACACCGAATCATTTGATTACCCACCGCACCGGTTGCTCCAGCAACGGCCACGTTAACTTTTTTCCCAGACACCTTATTTGCCTCCCTCTTCCGGATTGGAGTAATCGATTCTTCCGGTCAACTTTTAAAGTTGATCTGTTACAAATATATCCGTCGATATGTTTATTTTGAAACCAATTTCAGGCAGGAATACGCAAGGATCCATGTTTATATAGCATCATATTTGCAAAGACCTCGAGCGTGGTATTATAAAGGCCACTTCTAATCAAACTGACCCAGTATCGATGTACCCGCTTTAACTTTGTCGCCCACAGCTAATCTTAGTTTTATGTCGGCCGGCAAATATACATCGAGCCGCGAGCCAAAGCAAATAAGGCCGAATCGCTGACCGCGAATCACTTGATCCCCCGGCTTTATATAACAAATGATACGTCGGGCAATCAGACCGGCAATCTGTACAACACATAGTGGCTGCCCGGTTTCCATCTCAATCGAAACAGCGTTGTGTTCGTTTTGCTCGGAGGCCTTATCAAGATTGGCAGAAAAAAATTTCCCGGGATAATAGTCTATTTCTTTTACCCGACCATTATAGGGCACCCGGTTGACATGCACGTTAAACACCGACATGAAGATACTGATTTTCATGAACTCACCGTTTGAAAACGGGCTATTGTCCACAAGGCCTGCGGCGATAACTTTTCCGTCGGCCGGTGATACCACCACGCCCTTATCGACTGGCGTAACCCGATCCGGATCTCTGAAAAAACCGCAGATACAAAAGGTTATGACCAGACCGATCAGGGTAAGGGTGGTAAACCCCAACAGTGCCAGTATCGCCGTGGTAAAGGCGGCAACAAGTATAAACGGATAGCCGGCGCTGGCAACAGGAAATGCTGTTTGACTCGGCGGGTCAGACCTGGAAAATTTGTCCATTTAAATGCAGGTACTTTTATTTACGATTACCCCAATTGAGCTATAGGCTAATCGTTCGTTATCTGTTCTTCGTTATAAGTTAAGCCTGATTGAGCGTTTTGTGCGCAATCAGGCAATTGACAATATTCACCGGAATGACGAACTGAAATGAAATTTTTATAATTAACAGCAATCGGGCTTCTTGTCAAGGATACCCTTACAATTTCAATTAATTATCCTTTTTGCGATAGAGTTCTGCATCGGATTTACGAATATAGTGCGGAACCAGCAAAGCGACATCATCCGTTTGGTGATGAATAAAGCGCTCAAGGCTTAACCTGGCGACAGATGAGGCCCGGATGATATCTTGATTCCAACCCGCAAAATGAGCTAACTCCCCCAGTTTTTCAAGGATCTCTTCTTTGTACAAATTTGCGCCATTACCGATAAACATGCAGGGTTCCCGGATATCATTGATCGCCTCGGCCAATGCAATGACTTGCTCGGAGCTATCTTTTTTTAATTCACCATCCCGCAAACGATACCGGCAATAATAAACTTCCTGTTTGCGTGCATCCAACAGTGTGCAAATCGGATATGCGGCCGGGATACACTGCCAGGCCAGAGCATCCAGACTCGAAATACCCACCACGGGCTTGTTCAGCGACCAGGCTAACCCTTTGACAGCACTGATACCAATTCTTAATCCGGTAAAAGATCCCGGCCCAATGGTCACTGCAAATCCATCCATGTCAGCTATTTTTAGCCCGGACATGTCGCAAACCGTGTCGATCATACTCATCAGATGCTTTGAATGGGTCTGGTTATTAACCGTGGTTAATTCCGCACACGCCACCCCATCATCCACGATCGCGGCACTGCAGCTTTTGGTGGCCGTATCCACCGCTAGAATTTTCATGTTGGTATCATTTTCCCTTCTTTAACAGTGCGAGTTCCAACACCTGTTCCATATTTGTTACCGGAATAAACTTGAGTTTGCGTTTGATATTTTTGGGAATCTCTACCAATTCTTTTCTATTCTTCTCGGGGATTATAACTTGGCGAGTCCCGCCCCGTATAGCACCCAGCGCCTTTTCTTTCAAGCCGCCGATGGGAAGGACCCGGCCTCTAAGGGTGACCTCACCGGTCATAGCAACATCATTTCGCACAGGCCTGTTCGACAATGCTGAAATCAGCGCTGTGGCCATGGCGATCCCGGCCGAAGGTCCATCCTTTGGAATCGCACCGGCCGGCACATGGATATGGATATCAAGGTTATCAAAGTCTTTCTTTTTTATGCCAAATGAGGCCATGTTGGCCCGGGTGTAGGTTACGGCCGCCCGGGCGGATTCCTGCATGACCTCTCCGAGTTGCCCGGTGACGATCAACTCCCCCTTTCCACCAATCAAAGACGCCTCGACATACAGAACTTCACCGCCGACCTGGGTCCAGGCCAACCCGGTTGCCAATCCCACCTGGCTTTTCTCCTGGTCCATCTCCGGGAAATATTTGGCAACCCCTAAAAACTTATGCAAATTACCCCGGGTCACCTGAAATTTCTTTTGACCGTTCTCAGCAATTTGGCGGGCCGCTTTACGGCAGATGGTCCCAATTTCACGCTCTAGATTTCGCAACCCGGCTTCAGCGGTATACTCGGTTATAATCTGACTCATGGCACCGGCACTAATGGTTAGTGTCCGGGGTTTTAGCCCATTTTCTTTGACCTGACGAGGAACGAGATGCTTGAAGGCAATTACCGATTTTTCTTCCTCGGGATATCCGGCGAGGTTGATGACTTCCATGCGGTCCAGCAGGGCCGAAGGTATGGTATCAGTCGCATTGGCGGTTAGGATAAACATTACTTTAGACAGGTCGAATGGCAAATTCAGAAAATGATCACTGAAATCTGAATTCTGTTCAGGGTCCAGGGCTTCCAGAAGAGCTGAAGAAGGATCGCCCCGAAAATCAGCACCCAGTTTATCAATTTCATCCATCATAAATACCGGGTTGTTCGTACGGCATTGCTTCAGGCCCTGCAGAATGCGACCCGGCAAGGCGCCGATATAAGTACGGCGATGCCCTCGAATTTCAGCTTCATCGCGAATTCCCCCCAAAGATATTCGAATAAATTTGCGTTTTAAGGCCCTGGCAATCGCTTGCCCCAATGATGTTTTCCCGACTCCCGGCGGCCCCACGAAACACAAGATAGGACCTTTCATTTTAGGATTGAGCTTGCGGACACTTAAATACTCCAATATCCGTTTTTTGACGTTATCAAGACCATAGTGATCTTTATCCAGAACCTGCTTGGCCTTTTTGATGTCGATCACGTCTTTAGATGACTTGCTCCAGGGCATGTCCACGAGCCAGTCCAGATAAGTCCTCACAACAGTAGACTCAGCCGACTCGGGATGCATCTGCTCCAGGCGTTTTAATTGTTTGGTGGCTTCTTTGTTTACTTCCTTCGGCATCCGGGCACGTTTGATTTTCTTTTTATAGTCTTCCACCTCTATCTGGACTTCATCGGATTCTCCCAGTTCCCGGTTAATCGCCCGTACCTGCTCACGCAAGAAGTAGTCTCGCTGGCTCCTGGACATTTCTTCTTTAACTTCGGATTGTATTTTCGCCTGCATGGTCGACAGCTGGACCTCCCGGGCAAGAAGGTCGTTCACCTTCTTCAGACGCAATTTTGGATCCGCGATCTCAAGCAGTTGCTGGCTATCCTCGATATTCAGCCTTAGATTAGACGCAACCAGATCAGCCAGTTTGCCGGGTTCCTCAACGCTCTGCAATACCGTGATGACATCACCGGACATCTCACCGCGCAGGACTAGAATCTTCTCACAATGCTCCCGGACGTTGCGCATCAGGGCTTCTGTCTTCAGGCTGATCTTATCGATTTCCGGCTCCAGAATCATTTCAACCTTTACACGATACATGGATCGCCGGCGGGTATAATTTACAATTTTGGCTTTGGCGGTCCCCTGGACCAATATTTTAACGCTGCCGTCTGGAAGTTTCAGCATTCGCAGCACCCGGCCAACAGTGCCGGTTGTAAAGATCTCGTCCGTGCCCGGGTTTTCGATGGACGGATCCATCTGGGTTGCAAGAAACAAATAACCTTCCTTGGCAACAGCCTCCTGAACAGCCCGCACCGATTTTTCACGCCCCACGAACAGGGGCAGAACCATGTCCGTAAAAACGACGACATCGCGTACGGGCATTAAGGGAAGAATTCCGGGAATTTCAGCATCCGTGTCGTCATCCTCTATGATGCTGATAAGATCATCTTTGTCGGTTTCGGCCATTTTTGCTCCTGTGTTACCTTACGATCGAAAAATCTTATAGAAGTGGTTTCAAAACCCCGTCTAATCGATTTGTCAGTTATTTTAGCATGCTAACGGGTTTTTGGCGTTATGTGCACGAACTTTATCAGGCATTATAGCTCATTTTTGTCCGCCTTGTATATTGGCGGATTTACCCTCCGGCTTATTTGGCGGGTTAAGTATAAGCCTAACCACTAATAATAATACATTTATAATTTTTGACAATATCACTTTGTTTTTTTAGTGAAATATGCCAAAATAGAAAGAAAAACTGAACAATCGCAAAGGATTATGCATGTCCCCGTATCTGATAGAAATTTTCATCTTCCTGATGGGTCTTTGCATCGGAAGTTTTTTGAACGTTTGTATTTACCGACTGCCGGCCTCCAAATCGATTGTTCATCCCCGTTCCATGTGCCCCAACTGCGATACCCTTATCGCCTGGTACGACAATATCCCCATTTTCAGCTATCTTTTGTTGATGGGACGCTGTCGCCATTGCCGGATTAAGTTTTCTGCGCGATATCCAATAGTTGAGTTACTCGGTGGCCTGTTTGCACTGGGCGTTTTCATGAAATTTGGCTTGAGTTTCGAGACTTTGGTATATTATCTTTTTATCGCCACCTTGTTGGTGGTCACCTTTATAGACATAGATCACCGAATTATACCGGATGTGATTTCCCTGCCCGGGATACCGATCTTTTTTGCGGCCAGCTTTGCCCTGCCGGCCATAACCTATAAAGACTCCCTGCTGGGTATCCTGACTGGCGGCGGAAGTTTGTTTCTGGTTGCCTGGATCTACAGCCTGCTCACCAAAAAAGAGGGGATGGGTGGCGGTGACATCAAATTGCTGGCGATGATGGGAGCCATTGTGGGTTGGCAGGGCGTACTTTTCACGATATTCGTTGCATCCTTGGTGGGAACCCTGGCCGGCCTGGCAGTCATGCTGAAATCCCGTCAAGGTACAAAATTGGCTGTGCCTTTTGGACCCTTTCTGGCACTGGGGGGGGTCCTGGCCCTTTTTTGGGGTAAGGAAATTATCCTCGGGTACTTCCGCTTATTCCAGGGAGGTCTCTAAAGAGCAGTCAGCAATCAGCTATCGGCGGTCAGCGGTTGGCTGCTAGAATGCTAGAATGCTGGAATGCTAGAATGCTGGAAAGCTCGTGGTTGGTGACTGGTGATTAGTGCCTGGTGATCGGACCTGCTAACACCCAGCACCCAACACCTGACACCCTCGTGACGGCCGAGGCTGACAGCCGACTGCTGACCGCTGATGGCTGGAGCGAAGCGGAGATGCGTGCGGTCATTCAGCGGGTGCGCCGGGCTCACGTAATCATTGACGGAGGGGCCGTGGGGCAGATTGGCCCTGGCTTGGTCGTTTTCCTGGGGGTGGGCAAGGAGGACGGGCAAGAGGAAGTAGACTGG
The DNA here is from genome assembly GCA_012974305.1 of Candidatus Methylomirabilis sp. Classification (GTDB taxonomy): domain Bacteria; phylum Methylomirabilota; class Methylomirabilia; order Methylomirabilales; family CSP1-5; genus CSP1-5. The sequence continues at coordinate 6,531 of JAAXQN010000269.1, forward strand.
ATGGTGGAGAAGATTGCTCACCTCCGGATCTTTGAGGATGACGAGGGGCGAATGGATCGGTCTGTGTTGGAGACGGGTGGGGAGGCGTTAGTGATCTCCCAGTTTACGCTTTACGGTGACGCCCGAAAGGGGAGACGGCCCGATTTCACGGCGGCGGCAGGATCAGTGGAGGCGGAACCGCTCTACCACCGATTTGTTCAAAGCCTCGATGCACGGGGCGTACCGGTCCAGTCCGGGGTCTTCGGAGCGCGGATGCTGGTCCAACTGGACAACGATGGTCCGGTGACCCTCCTGATTGAGCGAGAGGCAAAAAGGTGAAACCCTTTCCGGCCCTGCTGGACGAGTTCTTGAGTACGCTCACGGTGGAGCGAGGAGTTGCAGACAACACGCTTTCGGCGTACTCCCGCGATCTGCGAAGATATTTTGATTTCCTTAAGGAGAACGGCCTCTCCTCTCCCGAAGATGTGTCTCTCCCCGATCTCCAATCTTTCCTCGTGCGCCTCCGGGGATCTGGTCTTACCCCCCGCTCGGTGGCGAGGGCAATCTCGGCTCTCAGGACCTTCCATCGATTCCTTGCTGGCCAGGGTTACGTCCAGCGTGATCCCACCTCCCTTCTCCGGGCTCCCCGTCCTCCCCGATCATTACCCAGTGTCCTCTCCGGCGACGAGGTCGAGCGTCTGTTAGGGACCCCGGATGTCTCGCACCCCAGGGGACTCAGGGACAGAGCGATGCTCGAGCTGCTCTATGCAACCGGCCTCCGGGTCTCCGAACTCCTCTCCCTTCCCCTGACCGCCTTAGATCCGGTGGTCGGCTTTGTCCGCTGTTTGGGCAAGGGGGGGAAGGAACGGGTGGTCCCGGTGGGGTCTTCGGCTCTGAGGTGGTTTACAGAGTATCTCAGCCGGGGCCGGCCGGCGTTGGCCGCTACACGAGATACCCCTTTTCTCTTCGTGGGACGCGGGGGTGGACGCCTGACGCGGCAAGGCTTCTGGAAGTCTATCCGAACGTATGCGGGGAAGGCCGGGATCCATAGGCGCATTACTCCTCACACCGTTCGTCACTCCTTTGCCACCCATCTCTTGGAGCATGGGGCGGACCTCCGTTCCTTGCAGCTCATGCTCGGACATGCCGATATCTCCACCACCCAGATCTACACGCACGTCAGTCAGACGCGACTCAGAGAGATCCACGAAGAGGCGGTGATGTCCTGCCCGGTCCATCCCCTCGAGAGGCCATTAGGACAATGTGAGATTTGCAATCAGGAGGTCTGCACCCTCTGTTTGAGGCACGTACCGACACCCCTGGACTTCGAGTGCTACAGTTGCGGAAACATGGGAACCATTGTCCTGTATGAGGCCCTCCGTCACCGGCCCCCACACTGAGGGGGTTCCGGGAGGATCATTGGTGGGGTCTGAGTCCGGATAAGGCATCACCGTCCATCGAGTCGGTGATGCCTCGTATTTTTTGGGGTGAGTGAATGTTCGGACGGCTTTTCATCCTATTTACCCTCGTTCCACTACTGGAGCTTTACCTCCTCATCAAGGTGGGTAGCCATCTCGGCGCGGAAGCCACCATCCTCCTGATCGTCCTCACCGGGGGCGTGGGGGCGCTCATGGCCCGGATGCAAGGGTTCCAGGTGATCGTCCAGATCCGGGAGCGCCTTCGGGAAGGGGTGCTTCCGGCCGATGAGCTGCTGGCGGGTGGACTCATCGTTGTCGGAGGGCTCCTCCTCGTGACCCCGGGACTCCTGACCGATGTAGTCGGGTTGGCCCTGCTGCTCCCGTTCGTCCGCTCCCGCGTAGTGGTGTGGATTAAGGACTTCATGCGACGAAAGATCCAGGAGGGACATGTGCACATAGTGACTTTGGAGGAAAGAGAGTGACGTACCGGCAGCGAGATCATGCCACTGCGGAACTCTACGAAGGAGTGGCCCTCCTCGCCGATCCCCTCTACCGCTATATCCAGTTCACGGTGCCGGTGAGGGGGAGAGGAGGGGAGCAGACGGAGAAAGATCTGGTAGACAGTCCCTGGATGCAGCGCCTGCGGATGATTCATCAGCTGCAAGGGGCGTGGTGGGTCTATCCGGCGGCGGAGCACAGTCGGTTTCAGCATGCTCTGGGCGTAATGCATCTGGCCGGCAAGTTTGCAGAGCAGCTGTACAACAGCCTGAAGGCGGTATGCCCGCGAACCTGTCCTTCCCGGGAGTATGTCCGAGAGCTCCTGCGGGTGACTGGACTTCTCCATGACATTGGCCACGGACCCTTTGGCCATTTCTTCGACGAGAACTTTCTCAGCAAATACGATCTCGACCACGAGCAAGTTGGTCAGGTCATCATCGAAAAGAAACTGGGTAAGATTATCCGTGGAATCCGACGAAGCCCAGCCGGTCCGTTCGAAAAGGGGGAAACCCTCGACCCGCGCTATGTGGCCTTCCTGATCCGGAAGCCCGACCCCCAGGAGAGTGCCCGGGTGCCAGAGTGGCTGAGATTCCTGCAGCCGGTCTTCTCTGGAATTTACAGTGCCGACAATATGGACTACATCCAGCGGGATGCCTATATGACCGGCTTCTCCCTGGATATGGTCGATGTGGATCGTCTTCTGTTCTATACGTTCTTTACCGAAAAGGGGCTCACGCTGCATCGCGCAGGTTCCTCCACCCTGGTTCGCTTCATTAATGCGCGGGTATCTATGTACTCCGATGTCTACTACCATCGGACCAACCGCGCTGTGGATCTGCACATGAAGGAGATCTTCCCGGAGACGATGCAGCTCCTCTTCCCCCGGAACCCACTTCAGGTCCTCGATCGATATCTAGAGATGACAGACTGGGCCCTCTTGCAAGAGGTGATGAAGTGGCCCCGCTTAAAAGACGCCAAAAAACAAAAGCTCGGTCGCGAGTGGCGGAAAATTCTCAACCGACAGGTCAAGTGGAAGATGGCGTATGACTGGGTTGAGACCATAGAAGAGTATGAAAAGGCGGTCCGCTTTCAGAACGTGAAAGAGCTAGAACGGGACATTCGGAAGCATCTCCCCGAACGTCTCCGGCATGTTGACTTCCGGGTGGATCTGGCCGCGCAGGATACCCGGCCGGTGAATCCCCTGGCGGAGGGGAGTAAACGGATTCATATTTTTAATCCTTCCACGGGGGAACTGTCTCCTTCCCCGTTGCGTGACCTGTTCAAAAACATTCCCCCCAAGGTGGCCCACTGCCGGGTCTTCGCCTTGAGCCATGCATACGACCGGCAGCTTTCGGATGCCACGGAGAGGGCATTGAATGTCGCCGGGGAGGACTTCGTCTCGACCAACATCTAAGAAAGCCCGCCGTCCGAAACCCTCTCCCTTTGACGAGCTGGTCCTCCAGATCCTTGCCTTTAGAGACCGGCGGGACTGGCGACAGTTTCATAACCCGAAGGATTTGTCCATTTCCATCAGTCTCGAAGCGGCCGAACTCCTGGAACTCTTCCAATGGAAGCACCCCGAAGAGGTGGCTGGACTCGTGGCCGATCCCCAGGGGCACCGCCGGGTCAGTTGGGAGATGGCAGATATCCTGATCCTGCTGATCTCTCTCGCAGATATCCTTGGGGTGGACCTGATCAAGGCCGCCCGTGAGAAGCTTGAAGAGAACGACCGCAAGTATCCGGTCGCACGGGCCCGCGGAAGCGCCCGGAAGTACCGCGACCTCTAGTGTCGCACCAAGTACTGACCGATGACCGATGACGACTCGACTGAGCTCGCCGAAGTCCGTTATCCGATGACCGTAATCCCGGGTGCGGGGATAAGCGATGTTGCCCGCGTCCGCCTCTGCTCTGCTATAATCTTGCTGCCATTGAGGTATTGGCGGGAGAGGTTATGCGCATACGGTAGCCGTGTGGCATCCCCTACGCTTACTCTTCGTGGGCGTGACTGAACGGTGCGACTACACCCTTTTCATGGGTGGGCTCTTCCGGGAATTTCTGCGGCGGATGAAGTGGTAGTGAGTCCTGATCAGTCCCGAGGCACTGCTCGATAATTGATGCCCCGGAGGATTTGCTCAGTTCATCGCGTTTTCGGCAGATGGATGAGACGATGAACCGCGCGATGATCCACGTGGACATGGATGCTTTCTATGCGGCGGTGGAGCAACGGGACCATCCAGCCTACAAGGGCCAGCCGGTCATCGTGGGAGCAGACCCCCGCGGGGGAAAGGGGCGTGGAGTGGTGGCGGCCTCTTCCTACGAGGCCCGCGCCTTCGGAGTCCACTCCGCCATGCCCATCTCGAGGGCCTACCGCCTTTGCCCACGTGCCATTTTCCTGCCCGTGCGGATGAGTCGATACACAGAGGTGTCCGAGCGGGTCTTTGTTGTCCTTCGGCGCTACACCGACTTGGTAGAGCCCCTCTCGATTGACGAGGCCTTTCTAGATGTCACCGGAAGCACCCGCCTCTTCGGGGAGCCCGCGGAGATCGGAAGGCGGATCAAGAGGGAAATCTGGGGGGAAGAGGGGCTCTCGGCCTCGATAGGTGTGGCACCCAACAGGTTTGTGGCCAAGATCGCTTCCGACCTCGACAAGCCGGATGGTTTCGTCCTCGTCCGGCCGGAGGATATCGAGACTTTTCTCGCGGATCTATCCGTCTCGTATCTGTGGGGGGCAGGAGAGAAGACCGCGGCGATTCTCCAGGGTCTGGGAATCCAGACCATCGGCCAGCTCGCCCGCTGGCCGGTGGAGGAGCTGAGTCGTCGCTTTGGAAAGAGTGGGACTCATCTTCATCAGTTGAGCCGGGGGATCGATGAGCATCCGGTGATCCCGGAGGCCATGGCGAAATCGATAGGGGCGGAGACCACTTTCTCGGTGGACACCGCTGAGCCCAAGCAGATTCGGCAGACTCTTCTCAGCCTGGCGGAGCGTGTATCGTCCCGCCTCCGGCGGGAAGGCTACGCAGGTCACACGATCACCTTAAAGCTCCGGTATGCCGACTTCACGACCCTAACACGCTCTCTCACTTTGCCCGAGCCTGTGGCGTTTACCGAGGAGATCCATTCCGCGGTCCTCTCCCTTCTTCAGAAGATCCCCTGGCGGGGACGCAACATCCGCCTCCTCGGAATTGCCGTCTCCAAACTGACCGACAAGGCCTCTCCAGGCCAGGTGCCGCTGTTTCCAGCGAATCCTCGAGGGGAAAAGGCTGCCCAGGCCGTGGACGAGATCCGACGCCGCTTCGGGGAGGCCGGGATTACCCGCGCCAGCCTCTTGGCCCGGAGATCTCGGAAGGAGGTCAGGTGATCGAGCCCACGCTTCTCGAAGGAACCCTCGTCGGGGTGACCTATAGTAATGCAGACACCGGATATGTGGTGGCACGGTTAGAAGTGGGCGAGCACCGAAAGCCGGTGACGGTAGTGGGAAATCTCTGGGGAGCCAATCCAGGGGAGACCGTTCGCCTCAAAGGCGTATGGGTTCGCCACACGCGATACGGGGATCAGTTCAAGGTCTATGAATATGAAAGCCTTCTTCCCGCCTCAACGGCCGCCATCGAACGCTATCTGGCATCCGGCCTCATCAAAGGGATCGGCCCGGCATACGCAAGGCGGTTGGTGGAGGCCTTCGGGGCCCAGACACTGCGGGTCATCGAGGAGGACTCGGAGCGTCTGCTGACGGTGGACGGGATCGGGGAGGGGCGTCTGGGGCGTATTCGGGCCGCCTGGACCGAACAGCGCCACCTCAGAGGGCTCATGCTCTTTCTGCAGGAGCATCAGATCTCTCCCACCTTTGCTCTTAGGATTTTCAAAGCCTACGGTCCGCAGGCGCCTCAGCGCATTCGGGAAGATCCGTATCGGTTGGCCCGGGAGATTGTGGGTATCGGTTTTAAGACCGCCGACCGGATCGGAGCGTCCCTCGGCTTTGCCAAAGATTCTCCCAAGCGGCTTGCCGCTGGGCTCCTCTATCTCCTGCACGAGACTACCGAGGCGGGGCACGTCTATTATCCCGCCTCGCGCCTCTGTCGGGAGGCCGCCAAGCTTTTGGAGGTCGAAACAGAAGTCCTCCTTCAGGAGGCCCTCTCCGATCTTTACGCAGAGAACGCGGCGGTTTGTGAATCTCTGGATGGGGATACCGCCGTCTATCTCACCCCTCTCCGTCAAGCTGAGGAGGGGGTTAGCCGTCGGTTGGCCCTTCTGGCCGAAGCACCTCACGAAGGTCTTTCCATCGATGGCCCGCCGGCCGTTCAGTGGGCAGAGGCCCGGGGTAAGATCCGGTTCACCTCCGAGCAGCGGGCGGCGCTCTGCAAGGCTCTTGAGTCCAAGATCCTGGTCCTCACTGGCGGCCCGGGGACGGGAAAGACCACCCTCCTTCGTAGTCTCATCGATATCCTCGAGCGGAAGGGGGTTCGTTTGCTGCTCACCGCACCCACGGGCCGGGCAGCGAAGCGAATGGCCGAGACCACGGGGCGGGAGGCAAAGACGATCCATCGGCTCTTGGAATTTGCTCCGAAGGAGGCCCGGTTCAAAAGGAACGAGGTCAACCCGCTGCGGGTTGATTTTCTCGTGGTGGATGAAGCCTCCATGATCGATATTGTGCTCATGAACAACCTTCTCGCCGCCCTCCCGGCGAAGGCAGGCCTCCTCCTCCTCGGGGATGCCGATCAGCTCCCCTCCGTTGGACCGGGTTCCATACTCCACGATCTCATTGCCTCGGGGTCCGTTCCGGTGGTCCGGCTCACGGAGATCTTTCGTCAAGCCAAAGAGAGCTGGATTGTGGTAAATGCGCATCGGGTGAACCGGGGCGAGTTTCCCCATCTCCCCGAGTTCGGGGCGGCTGACTTTGCCTTCATCGAGCTCGACGACGCGGAGGCGATCCGCGATCGCGTGAAGAAGCTGGTAACGACAGAAATTGAAAGCCGGTACGGCCTGAACCCCCTCCGAGACATCCAGGTCATCACCCCGATGAACCGCGGCCCCTTGGGGGTCGCCACCCTCAACCAAGACCTTCAAGCAGCCCTGAACCCCAAAGGGGAGGAGATTATCCTGGGGGGGCGACAACTCCGGGCGGAGGACCGGGTGATGCAGACTCGGAATAACTATGATAAGGAGGTATACAACGGCGATCTGGGTTGGATCAGTCGAATCGACCGGGAAGATCAGCAGCTCTGGGTCCGGTTCGATCACAGGGAGATCGTGTACGACTGGAGCGAGCTCGATGAGCTGAGCCTCGCCTACGCCATTTCAGTCCACAAGAGTCAGGGAAGTGAGTATCCGGCCGTTGTCTTCCCGCTCCACACATCCCACTACATCATGCTCCAGCGCAATCTCCTGTATACGACCCTGAGTCGGGGGAGACGTCTCGTGGTCATGGTTGGCAACAGGCAGGCCGTCGCAATCGCGGTGAGGAATGCGCGGCTCCGGGAACGTTACAGTCTCTTGCCGGACCGCTTGCGTCGGCACCTGTCGGGGAGGGCGTCGTGAAGAAGCGGTGCCTCGGGGCCCTCTGTCTCTCCGTCCTTCTCCTCGCATCGTGCGGTGTGCGTAGGCAGTCCGCTCCGGGAATCTATCATCGGGTCCGTCCAGGCGAGACCCTTTACCGAATCGCCAAAACGTATGGGGTAAGCGTGAAAAAACTGAGCCGGGTCAATCGGATCTCCGATCCTTCGAATATTCGGGCCGGGGATCGCCTTTACATTCCCGGGGCCCGGAGGGTCAAAAAGGTTCCAGTCTATCGGTCCGAACAGACGGCGGTCCTGGAACGGAAACTTCCCAGAGAAGAAGCCCGGGCAGTCAAACTCCACTTTGCATGGCCGGTCAAGGGGAAGATTCTTACTCAATTCGGGATTCAGGATGGGTTCAAAAATAATGGGGTTGGTATCGCGGCCTCAGAGGGGACCCCGATCCGGACTGCGGAAGCGGGGAGAGTGGTATACAGCGGGGCGGATCTTCGGGACTACGGAAATCTTATCATCGTTGATCACCAGGGAGGCTTCGCCACAGTGTATGCTCACAACCGGATAAACCTTGTGACAATGGGGGAAAGGGTGAAAAAGGGGGAGGTGATCGCCGAGGTAGGGATGACCGGGATTGCCGAAACCCCTTACTTGCACTTCGAGATCCGACGAGGCGGCAAGGCCAGAAACCCTCTCCCATTTCTCAAGTGAGGCGTGCCACCCCAAAGGGACCTTCTGTCCTGGCTCAAAAACTTCTCAAGCGTCTGCCGCGCCGGCAGCAAGATCTCGTCAAGACCGCTACTATCCTGGGAGAGCGGCAGGGGGTGGCGGTCTACCTCGTCGGGGGACCGGTCCGGGACCTCGCGCTAGGGAGCGCCAGCACCGACCTCGACCTGACTGTGGCCGGGGATGCCCTTGCGTATGCGAAGGCGTTGGCGGCTCAACTGGGAGCCCGGGTGACCATCCATCGCAAGTTTGGGACGGCCACCCTTGTCCTCCAAGACGGCCTTCGCCTCGATGTGGCGACCGCCCGGCGGGAGTCTTACGCCCATCCCGCTGCTCTACCAGATGTCTCGCCGGGGACCATCGGGGAGGACCTGTTTCGTCGGGATTTCACTATAAACGCCATGGCGGTGCGGCTTGGCCCTCAGGGAGGGAAGCTCCTCGATCCCTCCGGCGGGCTCAAGGACCTGGAGCGAGGTCTCCTGCGTGCCCTGCACGAGGGAAGCTATCGGGATGACCCAACCCGGATCTTCCGGGGGGCCCGGTATGCCGCCCGCTATCGCCTGCGCTTCAGCCGACGGGACCGGCGGTTGATTCGAAGCGTCCTGGCGGAGAAGGTGCTCAAGCGGCTGTCCAAGGATCGCCTCTTTCATGAGCTCAAGCTGGTGCTGGGCGAGCCCAAGCCCGAGGCGGTCCTGCTAATTCTTCGGAAACTCGGCGTCCTCAGTTCGCTCGATCCTGCCCTGGAGCCCGGCCCCTCCACGAATGCCCAGATGAGACGCATTCGCCGGGCGTGGGAGCGATATAACCACCTGGGGATCCCTCCGGAGCCTCGGCTGTGGCGCCTGTATCTTTTGGTCCTTCTGCTGTCCGTGACTCCCAGGATTCGCCACCGGGTCGGAGGACATCTCGGGATGAAAGGCCCTCCTCTCGATGTGTTGGTGATGGAACTCAAAGAGCTTCCGAGACTACAGGAAAAACTGAATCAGAAACAGCTCCGGGCCAGCCGGCTTCGCCAACTGCTGGATCCTGCTTCCGGGGAACTGCGCCTCTTGGTCTGGGCCATCGGGGGAGGACGGGTGAGAAAGCGAGTGGACCGGTATCTCACGCGTCTGGCATCGGTGAGGCCCGCGCTGACCGGGCAAGACCTCAAGAGGTTAGGCTTCCCTCCAGGACCCACCTACCGTCGGATCCTCGATCTTTTGCTCGAGGGACGACTCGAGGGGCGCTTACGGAGTCGCGACGACGAGATCAATCTCGTTCAGCAGCGCTTCGGCCGGCGCTACCGAATGTAGCAGTCAGCAGCGCGCTGTCAGCAGTCGGCCGGGAAATCCTGAACCTGATAGCAAACTGCATGATAATTCAAAGCTAACAGCCGGTTGCTATTTGCTGACAGCCGATTGCTGATTGCTGATAGCAGCGGTTGCGGGTCCAACCGATTGACAGTGGAAGTTCCCTTTGATACGGTGGCTTAAGAATTCACCATTTGTTCAATGATCTCGATGGTGAAAGCTTTAGGCCTTTAACACGGCTGGCAACAGGGGGAGGGATGCAAAGGAGACGGGTCCTGAGTGGAATGCGGCCGACCGGTCGGCTCCATTTAGGCCACCTGTTAGGGGCCTTAGATAACTGGAGGCGTTTCCAGGACGAGTACGAATGCTACTTTTTTGTGGCAGACTGGCACGCCCTAACCTCTGATTACGCCGATCCGAGCCACCTCCGGGAACACACCAGGGAGATCGTCCTCGATTGGTTGAGTGCAGGAATAGACCCCGACAAGGCGGTCCTCTTCATTCAGTCCCACGTCCCGGAACATGCGGAACTCAACCTTCTCCTCTCCATGATCACCCCGCTCCCATGGTTGGAGCGTAACCCTACGTATAAGGAGCAACTCCAGGAGGTGACGAACAAGGACCTCAGCACCTTTGGGTTCCTCGGCTACCCGGTATTGCAGGCGGCAGACATCCTGATCTATCAGGCCAACTTTGTTCCAGTGGGGGTGGATCAGCTTCCCCACATCGAACTCACCCGCGAGATCGCCCGGCGGTTTAATCACCTTTACAAGCGGGTCTTCACGATTCCGGAGGCGAAGTTAACCGACTCTCCGAAGATTCCAGGGACCGATGGGCGAAAGATGTCTAAGAGCTACAACAACTGCATCTACCTGTCGGATCCCCCCGAGACGGTGCAGGCAAATGTGAAACCGATGGTCACCGACCCGGCTCGGGTTCGTCGCACCGATCCTGGCAACCCTGAGGTCTGCCCGGTCTACGACCTGCATAAGATCTTTACTCCCCAGGGGGAGCGGGAGAGCTACGTGGTTCCGGGGTGTCGCACGGCGGCCATCGGCTGTCTCGACTGCAAGGGGGTGCTTCTCAATCACATGCTTCCGGTCCTCTCCCCGATCTATGAGCGGCGGGTGAAGCTCGCCGAGCAGGCCGGCGAGGTGGAAGACATTCTCGCGGCGGGGACAGAACGAGCCCGGAAGGTGGCCGGGGCCAGCCTGATGGAGGCCAAGAAGGCGATGGGGATCTGAACTAGCCCGCATTATTCACGAATGGAGTGTCTTCGTGAATAATGCGCCTGAAGGTGCGGGCTCGGCCGCACCGGCAGGTTTCGATCCCGCCCCTGCGGCGGGACTCAAGGCTAGCCCTGAGCGACGCCTCGCAAACGCGGGGCGGAGTCGAAGCCCGGAGGGCAGATTATTCACTTGTATGTGAATAATCCGGGCTAGGTAAGAGAACAAATCGTGACCGCTGATCGGTTTAGGATGCACCTTAAATGCGTTGACGGACTCTAGATATTGCGGTATATTCCGCTATATTACCTACATATTGCAGAGGAGAGGTAGAATGCTGAACGGGCCGTTGGAAGAGGGGCTTACCTTTGACGACGTCCTGCTGGTTCCGGCCAAATCGGAGGTCCACCCCCGAGAGGTTGACGTCTCTACGGGCTTGACCCGAAACATTCGGATCAATATCCCCCTCGTCTCCGCAGCCATGGACACGGTAACCGAGGCGCGATTGGCTATTGCCCTGGCTCGGGAAGGGGGAATCGGGATGATCCATCGGGCCTTCTCGCCGGAGCGGCAGGCGGCGGAAGTGGATAAAGTCAAGAAGTCTGAGAGCGGGATGATCATGGACCCGATCACGGTCCGCCCCACCCAGATGATCTACGAGGCACTCGAGTTCATGGAGCACTACCGCATCTCGGGGGTGCCGGTCACGGATGAGGAGGGGAGGTTGGTGGGGATCCTGACCAACCGGGACCTCAGGTTCGAGACAAAACTCGACCTGCCCATCGCCGGGGTGATGACCAGGGACCGCCTCGTGACGGCGCCTGTCGGGACTTCTCTAGAGGAGGCGAAAGAGATTCTTCACCAGAATCGGATCGAGAAACTTCCGGTGGTGGACGAGCACTTTATGCTGAAAGGACTCATTACCATTAAGGATATTGAAAAGCGCCGGAAGTACCCCAGTGCCTGTAAAGACCCCCTCGGCCGACTTCGGGTTGGGGCTGCGGTCGGGGTGGAAGAGGATGCCGAGGTGCGGGTCTCTCTTCTCCTGAAGGCCGGTGTCGATGTGATCGTGGTGGACACGGCTCACGGCCACTCTCAGGCGGTCATCGAGACGGTCCGCTGGATCAAGCAGGCCTATCCGCAGGCCGAGGTCATTGCCGGCAATGTGGCGACCGCCGAAGGGGTGGAGGATCTGATCCGCGCCGGGGTGGACGGGATCAAGGTGGGGATCGGGCCCGGTTCAATCTGTACCACCCGGGTTGTGGCGGGGGCAGGGGTGCCTCAGGTCACCGCCATCGCCAACTGCACTGCGGTCACTAATCAGTACGGAATTCCCATAATTGCTGACGGCGGGGTGAAGCATTCGGGGGACATCACGAAGGCCATCGCCGCCGGAGCGCATGCAGTCATGATCGGGGGTCTGTTTGCCGGGACGGAGGAGAGCCCAGGGGAAACCGTGATCTATCAGGGCCGGAGCTACAAGGTGTACCGGGGAATGGGATCGCTGGGGGCTGTCTCTTATACACATCT
>JAAXQN010000007.1 GCA_012974305.1 Candidatus Methylomirabilis sp.
TACCGCTGTACAGCAGAGAGGCCATACTTCCAGATCCAGAAGTTTCAGGGCCATCTTGCCTTTCCCCTTGAGCTCGATCCTTTCGTGCTGACCAGGATTGAGATGGTTAATTACACCCTGAAGGCCAAAGAGATGGGGCTCAATTACATCGGTGGCTGCTGTGGGACGGCTCCTCATCACCTGCGTGCCATGGCTGAGGCATTGGGACGTTCTGTACCTAATAGCAAATACTCTCCGCGGCTGGAGTTGCATACGATTATAGGTGATGAAGGTCATCAAAAAGAGAGAGACGAACGCATATTGTGCGAACAACTCTACGACCCGGCGGTGTGCCACTTCATGTTAGAAGGATCTGAGGAAGGCTAGCCCGGTTTGACGATCCAGATAAAATGGAAAACAAAGTTGACAAATAGGATCAACTACGATATAAGTTGACATCCTATTCTGTAATCTTTGAAAGAGAGTGAAGATTCGGCGGGCTATATCTGCTGAGAAGTGCTTTGTTTTCCTCTAATCCAATCGGTGACAATCTATATGAATGTCGGAAGCGATAGGACAGAAGAGAAGCTGCTTTCCTTCGAAAGCATCTGCCGCGAACATGGTTTGAGTATAACCCCTCAGAGAGTCGCAATATACAAAGAATTGCTCTCCTCACTGGAACACCCATCTGCTATTATGATCTATAAGAAGGTAAGCCAGTATTATCCAAACATATCTTTAGATACTGTAAATCGAACCCTACTGACGTTTCATAAAATTGGCTTGGCTAAAGCTGTAGGGGGCTCTGGAGATCCTAAGCGTTTTGATCCTAACCTGGAGCCTCATCATCACTTCAGGTGTGTCAGTTGCGGCAAGATAGTAGATTTCCTTAATGACTCCTATGACTCCCTTGAGATCCCTGGAGAAATACAAAAGAAATTCGTCGTTCTAGATAAAAAGGTACACTTGGAAGGATTTTGTGATCAATGCAGAGCAACCTGAAAGATTATCAACTAAAGGAGGAAACTTTATGAATGAAGATAGCAAGTGCCCGGTAACGGGCGGAGCTAACAACCCCATTGCCGGCGGTGGCACGTCGAACCGGGACTGGTGGCCGAACCAGTTAAACCTCAAGATTCTTCATCAGAACTCCCATATGAGCAATCCCATGGGCGAGGAGTTCAACTACGCTGAGGAATTCAAGAAACTCGACCTGGAGGCCCTGAAGAAGGACCTCTATGCGCTGATGACCGACTCCCAGGACTGGTGGCCGGCTGATTACGGTCACTACGGGGGACTCTTCATCCGGATGGCGTGGCACAGCGCAGGCACATACCGCACCGGCGACGGCCGCGGGGGCGCGGGGTCCGGCACCCAGCGCTTTGCGCCCCTCAACAGCTGGCCGGACAACGTGAACCTCGACAAGGCGCGCCGTCTGCTCTGGCCGATCAAGCAGAAATACGGCAACAAGATCTCCTGGGCCGACCTGATGATCCTCGCCGGCAACTGCGCGCTTGAGTCGATGGGATTCAAGACCTTCGGCTTCGGCGGCGGGCGCGAGGACGTTTGGGAGCCGGAAGAGGATATTTACTGGGGGACTGAGAGCGAGTGGCTTGGCGACAAGCGCTACTCCGGTGATCGGGACCTCGAGAATCCTCTCGCCGCCGTGCAGATGGGCCTGATCTACGTGAACCCGGAAGGGCCGAACGGCGAACCGAATGTGATCGCTTCAGGCCGCGACATTCGAGAGACCTTCGCGCGCATGGCCATGAACGACGAGGAGACCGTCGCGCTCGTCGCCGGAGGACACACTTTCGGCAAATGCCATGGCGCCGGTGATGCCGCGCTGGTCGGTCCGGAACCTGAAGCCGCCGGCATCGAAGAGCAGGGTCTCGGCTGGAAGAGCAGTTTCGGCAGCGGCAAGGGGGGTGACACGATCAGCAGCGGCATCGAAGGTGCCTGGACGCCGAACCCCATCCGATGGGACATGGGCTATTTCGATGTGCTGTTCGGCTATGATTGGAATTTGGAGAAAAGCCCCGCCGGCGCCTACCAGTGGGTCCCGGTCAATCCGGATGAAAAGGATCTCGCGCCTGCCGCTCACGATCCGTCGAAGCGGGTTACGACCATCATGACCACGGCGGACCTCGCTCTGAGGATGGATCCGATCTATGCACCGATTTCGAAGCGGTTCCACGAGAATCCGGAGGAGTTTGCGGACGCCTTTGCCCGGGCGTGGTTCAAGCTGACCCACCGCGACATGGGCCCCCGCTCGCGCTATCTCGGTGCGGAGGTCCCGGCGGAGGAACTGAGGTGGCAAGACCCGGTGCCCGCAGTCGATCATGAGCTGATCGACGCGCAGGACATCGCAGACCTCAAGGGCAAGATCCTTGCCTCGGGCCTGTCGATCTCGGAACTGGTCCCGACCGCCTGGGCGTCGGCATCCACGTTCCGTGGCTCCGACAAGCGCGGCGGTGCGAACGGGGCGCGCATTCGTCTTGCGCCGCAAAAGGATTGGGAAGTCAACCAGCCGGCCCAACTGAAGACTGTGCTGCAGACCCTTGAGGGAATCCAAAAGGAGTTCAACAGCGCGCAGTCAGGCGGGAAGATGGTTTCGCTCGCCGACTTGATTGTCCTGGGTGGATGCGCAGGTGTCGAGCAAGCTGCGAAGAATGCCGGTCACGATGTGACCGTTCCCTTCACGCCGGGACGCACGGATGCGTCGCAGGAGCAAACCCACGTGTTGTCATTCGCCGCACTCGAACCGGCTGCAGACGGGTTCCGCAACTACCTCAAAACCAAATACGCCGTATCGGCAGAGGAACTGCTGGTTGATCGTGCGCAACTGCTGACGCTGACCGCTCCTGAGATGACGGTTCTCGTTGGCGGTATGCGCGTCTTGAATGCCAACTTCGGACAGTCCCAGCACGGCGTCTTCACCAAGCGGCCAGAGACGCTCACCAATGACTTCTTCGTGAATCTGCTCGACATGAGCACGACGTGGAAGGCAACCTCGGAAGACGAAGACGTGTTCGAGGGTCGTGATCGCGCAACGGGCGAACTCAAGTGGACCGGCACCCGTGTCGACCTCATCTTCGGTTCGAACTCCCAACTCCGGGCCTTGGCGGAAGTCTATGGAAGTGAGGACTCCCAG
>JAAXQN010000107.1 GCA_012974305.1 Candidatus Methylomirabilis sp.
CCGTTATAGAGGCGGGGGAAATGGAGGCGAACCTGCGACGGGCGGCTCTCCGCTTTCTGGGCATGCTGTATGTCGCGTGTCCGCTGAGCCTCGCGGTGGCGTTGCGCGGGATGCCAGGCGGGGTGCAGTACATCCTTCTTGCGTGCGGCATTGTGTGGGTTGGAGATACAGGGGCTTATTACGCTGGGTCCACGCTGGGGCGCCATCCCTTGGCCCCGCGGGTGAGCCCTCACAAGTCTGTAGAAGGGAGTGTGGCCGGGCTGATCGCAAGCATGGGTACGGCCTGGATATTGGCCAGGGCTTTGGGAATGTCGTTGGGCCCCCTTCCGAGTCTCCTCTTCGGGGGGGTGATCGGCGCTGTAGGACAGATAGGAGATCTGGCAGAGTCCTTCATCAAACGGGCCCTCCAGGTGAAGGATACAGGTCGCCTCATTCCCGGTCACGGGGGGATGCTGGATAGGATTGACAGCCTTCTCTTTGCCATCCCTGTCTTTTATCTCTGGGTCCGAATGGGATGGATCTAGAGAACCCGCAGCCGGAGATCAGCGGGTATGGGGACGGGGTACCTGGGTGACGCTCGATATTGGCCTACCTGGGGGAGGGAAAATGTCAAGGCCCGAGAGGATAGATACGTAAGGTGAAGGGCACCCTGCTGTCGGGTTCGATGCTGTGGCGGGGAGGACTGGCGGTGCTGAGCGGCGTTCTTCTCGCCCTCAGTTTTCCCAGGTTCAATCTGGCACCTTTCGCCTTCGGGGCCCTCGTCCCGCTCTTGGTTGGGTTGGACGGGGTGCCTGCTCTCCAGGGAACGTACCTTGGGATCATCGCCGGGCTGGTCTGCTACCTCCTGAGTATCCCGTGGGTGGTTCACACGATGACCACATACGGCGGGCTTCCCCTTCCCCTCAGCTTTCTGCTCCTCATAGCCCTTTCGCTGTACCTTGCCCTCTACGTAGGCGTTTTTGCGTACGGAGTGACTCGGTTATCGGCCAGGGGTACTCTCGCCTATCTTGTAGGGGTGCCGGCCCTCTGGGTGGGTCTGGAATACGTGCGAACCTTCCTCCTCACCGGGTTTCCCTGGAATCTGTTGGGGTATTCCCAATACCAATACCTCTCGGTTATCCAGATCGCATCCATCACCGGTATCTATGGGATCTCTTTTCTCCTTGTTCTTACCAATGCCGGCATGGCACTGGGCTGTCTCCTCTTTCGACGGGGATGGCGGCCCGCGTTGCTCCCCGTGGGAGGTGTGGGCGTTCTCCTTCTCGGGGTAGTTCTGTTCGGGATGGGACGAATGGTGTCGGCCGAAACGCGGCGGGGAGAGATCCGGGTCTCGGTCGTCCAGGGGAATATTGAACAAGGGGTCAAGTGGGACCTCGGATTTCAGAAGCGGACTATCGACATCTATCGGCGTCTCAGCCGGGAGGCCGACAAGGAGGCCGATCTCATCGTCTGGCCCGAGACGGCCGTCCCCTTTTTCCTCCGCGAGAAAGGGTCCTTGCGTCAGCGGGTGCTCAAGGTGGCCGAGGAGGTCAGGTCTTATCTCCTTGTGGGGAGCCCGGATCGGACCCGTGGCCCGTCGCCCCGTCTGTACAACAGCGCCTTTCTCATCTCTCCAGGGGGGAAGATTGTGCAAAAATATGATAAAATCCATCTGGTCCCCTTTGGCGAATACGTCCCTTTGCAATCACTCCTCTTTTTCGTGGAGAGGATGGCCACAGGGATCGGGAATTTCAAGGCGGGACAGGACTTTACGGTCTTCGAAACTCCCCTGGGGCAATTCGGGGTTCTGATCTGCTTTGAAGCTATTTTTCCCGATCAGGTCCGGCGGTATGTTCTCAATGGCGCCAACTTCTTGGTGAATATCACGAATGACGCCTGGTTCGGCGACTCTGGTGCTCCATATCAGCACCTGAGTATGGCGACCCTGCGGGCGGTGGAGAACGGGGTCTATCTCGTCCGGGCTGCGAATACGGGGATCTCTGCTCTGATTGCGCCGACCGGCCGGATCTTGCAGCAGTCAGATCTTTTTGGCGAGGCCGTGCTTTCCGGGACGGTCACTCCCGGAACGGCCAAAACCTTCTACACCAGGTACGGTGATCTGTTTGCCTGGGCGTGTAGTTTGATCAGCGTTTTGCTCCTGGCCACGAGGGGAAGGAGAGGGCGCGGCGAAGGAGGGAAACCATGACAACAGATCTCGGGAAAAGGCTCGAGGCCCTGGGGGCGAAATTAGGAAACCTTGGGGGCTATCTTTGACCTGCCGGAGAAGGCAGAGCGGGCCGGACAGCTAGAGCAGGCCGCCCAGCACCCTGACTTCTGGAAGGAGCCCGATCGAGCCCAACGTGTGCTGAAGGAGCTCGGAGATCTGAAGGAACAACTTACGCTCCACGCTGCCTTCCGTTCCGAGATAGAGGACCAGCGGACACTCCTCGAACTGGCCCGGGAGGCTGAGGACGAAGAGACGCTGCGGGAGGTCGACCGGACGGTCAAAACGTTAGAGCAACGGATCGGCGATCTGGAAATTCGCGTTGCCCTCTCGGAGCCCCACGATCGGGGCAATGCCATTCTCTCGATCAATCCGGGGGCTGGTGGAACCGAGTCTCAGGATTGGGCGCAGATGCTTCTTCGGATGTACCTTCGCTGGTGTGAGGGGAAAGGATTCAAGACGCAGGTCCTCGATCTGCAGCCGGGAGAGGAGGCGGGGATCAAGGGGGCGGTCGTTTCCGTAGTCGGTGCCTATGCCTATGGATACCTCAAGGCAGAGGTCGGGGTGCATCGATTGGTCCGGATTTCCCCCTTTGATGCCAGTCGCCGCCGGCACACCTCCTTTGCCTCGGTCGCCGTGCTACCAGAGGTTGAAGAGGTAGAGGTCGACATCAATGAGAAGGACTTGAGGATCGATACATTCCGGGCGAGCGGTCATGGTGGGCAGCATGTGAATGTGACCGATTCTGCCGTTCGCATTACCCACGTCCCGACCGGGACGGTGGTCTCCTGCCAGAACGAGCGTTCCCAGCACAAGAATAAGGCCCTCGCCATGAAAGTGCTCCGATCCCGGCTCTACGAGCATTTCCGGGAGAAACAAGAGAAGGAAATGCAGGCCCTGGCCGGTGAAAAGAAAGAGATCGCGTGGGGTTCTCAGATCCGGTCCTATGTCCTCGCGCCGTATCAGCTGGTCAAGGACCATCGAACAGGGGTGCAGACCGGCAATGTGGAAGCGGTGTTGAATGGAGAAATCGACCAGTTGGTGAATGCCTATCTCTTTCATGCCGCTCGCCGCGCCTCATCTTGACAGATGTGAATATTCTCCTTTAAGATCGAGCAGATACTATCAGGAAAACAAAGGGGACGGGAGTGGAGGAGATCAATCAACTGATTCGGGAACGGCGGCGAAAGCTCGAGGAGCTCCGGCGAATCGGGATCGACCCGTACGGCTCTCGGTGGGAGGTCAATGCGCTGGCGGGTGAGCTCCAGCAGCGCTATCGAGAGACACCGGCCACTGTTTTAGAGACGGAACCGGTTTCGGTGAGCCTCGCCGGTCGGGTGATGACCTTGCGCGACCACGGCAAGGCCACCTTTGCCCATCTTCAAGATCGGTCCGGCCAGATTCAGATTTACCTCCGCAAGGACATTTTAGGGGAGGAGACGTACCAGCTCCTCAAGCTGACAGATATCGGCGACTTGCTGGGGATCACGGGTCACCTCTTTCGCACCCGAACCGGCGAACTTTCCGTATGGGTCCAAGGGTTTCGTATCTTGACCAAGTCCCTGTGGCCGTTGCCGGAAAAGTGGCATGGGCTCGTCGACGTCGAAACCCGGTACCGCCAGCGATATCTCGACCTTGTAGCAAACCCTGAGGCAGCGATGATCTTTACCCGTCGGTCCCAGATTATTCGTGAAATTCGCGACTTCTTTGACCAGCGAGGGTTTCTGGAGGTTGAAACCCCCATGATGCAAGGCGTGGCGGGGGGTGCGGCAGCTCGGCCATTCATGACCTACCACAATGCTTTAGGCATCGACTTGTATTTGAGAATTGCTCCTGAACTGTACTTGAAGCGGCTTCTGGTGGGCGGGCTGGACCGCGTGTACGAAATTAATCGCAATTTCCGAAACGAAGGGATCGATACCCGGCATAATCCCGAGTTTACGATGCTGGAATTTTACCAGGCCTATGCCGATTACCGCGATCTGATGGCCCTGACGGAAGAAATGGTTCCTCATCTCTGTCGGACGATCCTCGGAACCGAGCAGTTGACCTATCAAGGAGAGCGGATCAATTTATCCCCCCCCTGGCCCCGCTTGGCGGTTGCGGAAGCCCTGAGGAAGGTAGGCGGAGTTCAGGAGGAAGACCTGGGAGATATTGAGAGGGTTCGAGCCGTGGCTGGGCATCGAGGGATTCAGGTCAAGGCGGAGTGGGGGTGGGGGAAGCTGCTCGACGAGTTGATGGCGCACCTGGTCGAGCCCCACCTCATTCAGCCGACGTTCCTCGTGGACTTTCCTCTCGAGCTTTCCCCGCTGGCCAAGCAGAAACCGGACGATCCTCGCCTTGCGGAACGGTTCGAGCTCTTTGTGGCCGGGATGGAACTCGTGAACGCCTATACCGAGCTGAATGACCCCCAGGAGCAACGCCGGCGCTTTCAAGAACAGCTCCAGGAAAGAGAACGAGGGGATGAGGAAGCGCACCGGATGGACGAGGATTTTGTGCGGGCTTTGGAGTATGGGATGCCGCCGGCTGCCGGGGAAGGGATTGGGATAGACCGTCTGGTCATGCTCTTCACCGACTCACCCTCTATCCGAGATGTCATTCTGTTTCCGCAGCTCCGCCCCAAAGGAGAGGGTATTGGCCCCCCTGGGAGTAGCGATGTCGTATGAATTTTATATCGGGTTGAGGTACCTGAAATCGAAGCGGCGGCAGGCGCTTATCTCGCTCATTACGCTGATCTCGAGTGGCGGGGTAGCGCTGGGTGTTATGGCCCTGATCGTCGTCATCTCGGTTATGAGCGGCTTTGAAAGAGATCTCCGGGACAAGATCCTCGGAACCAATGCGCACGTGGTCCTTCTCCGGTTCGGCGAGAAAGGGATAGCCGATGTCGATCGGCTCATCCCTCGGGTCGCGCAAACCCCGCATGCAGTGGGTGTAGCACCCTTTACCCTGCACCAGGTCATGCTTACCTCTCGTTTCGGGGTGATGGGAGCAGTGCTTCGGGGGATCGATCCCGAACAGGAGAAGCGGGTCACCGACCTGGAACGGAACATGAAAGAGGGGAGCCTGGATGCCCTCAGACAAGTGTCCGAGGGGATCATCCTTGGCAAGGCATTGGCAGCCGGATTGGGGGTGAAGCTGGGGGATCCGGTCAATGTCGTCTCCCCTGTCGGGGGTGGGGTGACTCCTCTGGGGATGGCCCCCCGCGTCAAGCAGTTTACGCTGGTCGGGGTTTTCGAGGCGGGAATGTACGAGTATGATGCGGGATTAGCCTATATCCCCATCCCGGCCGCCCAAGCTTTCTTTCGGATGGGTGATTCGGTAACCGGGGTCGAGATTAAGATCGACGATATTTACCGAGCCCCGCAAGTGGCTGGCCATCTCCAGGAAGAGTTAGGATTCCCCTTCTTTACGAAGACGTGGATGGAAATGAACAAGAGCCTTTTCTCGGCATTGAAACTCGAGAAAACGGTGATGTTTATCATCCTGGTGATGATCGTCCTCGTGGCGGCCTTTGGAATTGTAAGCACGCTGACCATGGTGGTGATGGAAAAGACCAAGGAGATCGCCGTCCTGAAATCGATGGGTGCCACGGCAGCCGGCATCATGAAAATCTTCATGATCGAAGGGATTGTCATCGGGGCGGTGGGCACCTTCCTCGGCCTGCTGGGGGGGTTGGTCGTCACCGCCAATCTGGACGGGATCGTCAGGTTCGTCGAACGCGTCTTTGGAATTACCGCCTTCCCTCGAGACGTGTATTTTCTGGATAAACTACCCCATCAGGTGAACACCCCGGATGTGGTGGCGGTGGTGATTGTGGCCCTCGTGATTAGTTTTCTGGCCACCCTGTATCCATCTTGGCAGGCCTCACGGCTGAACCCGGTGGAGGCACTCAGATATGAGTGAATTCCTCCAGGTCCGAGATCTTCGTAAGTCCTTTCGGATGGGGGCTGAAGAGCTCCACATCCTGAAGGGGGTGAATCTCTCGGTCCGACGGGGGGAACTCCTCGCCATCGCGGGCCCGTCAGGGGTGGGAAAGAGTACCCTCCTTCATATCCTGGGAGGGCTGGACCGGCCCACGGCGGGTGAGGTATACTATGAGGGTGTCGAGATCTCCCGGTTGCCCGAAGGGGAACTGGCGGCGTTCCGGAACCAGACGGTGGGCTTCGTCTTTCAGTTCCACCACCTCTTGCCGGAGTTCACGGCCTTAGAGAATACCATGATGCCGGCCCTAATCGGCCGGCAACCCTTGGTGAGAGCACAGGAGGCAGCGAAAGGTATCCTCCAGCGGGTGGGACTGGCCGAGAGATTGGCACACCGGCCAGGCGAACTCTCCGGCGGTGAGCAGCAACGAGTTGCCATTGCGAGGGCGCTCGCGCTCTCCCCCGATGTGCTTCTTGCCGATGAACCCACCGGGAATCTGGACTCGAAGACGGGTGAAGCGATTTTTGACCTGCTCCGGGAACTCAATCAGGAACAGGGCCTCACGGTGATTCTGGTGACCCATAATGAGTGGTTTGCGCGGAGGACAGACCGTCTGCTTCGGATGGCGGATGGTCAGCTCGGGGAAGTGGCAGTTACGCGTACAGAAGCTGAATAATCTTCCTTGGTCTAGGTAAAGAAACCTGCTATACTACGTACAAAGGAGTCAATCATGTTTGAGCGGTTTACGGAACGGGCTCGGAAGGTAATCATCCTGGCTCGAGAAGAGGCGATCCGTCTCGGCCATAACTTTGTGGGGACGGAACACCTCCTCCTCGGCCTCGCCCGGGAGGGGGATGGCCTGGCCGTGGCGATCCTCAAGAAGCTCAACGTGACCCTCGCGACGCTGAAGAGCGAGGTGGAAAAGATTGTCTCCGTGGGCTCCGACGTGAGCCCTGCGGGTGAGATCCCCTTCACCCCCCAGGCCAAGAAGGTCCTCGAATACGCCATCTCCGAAGCCCGATCCATGGGGCACAACTATATCGGTACGGAGCATCTCCTCCTGGGGCTCATCCGCGAAGGAGAGGGGATCGCCTCGTTGGTGCTGCGGGACGTTGGCGTGACGATCCCGGCAGCCAAAGCTCAGGCGCAAGAAATGTTAGGCGAGCAAGCCGACAGGGGGACGGGCACCCCGCGGACGCCCGCCCTTGACGAGTTTGGATTGGACCTGACCGGTATGGCACGTCAGGGGAAGCTGGATCCGGTGATCGGTCGCCATGCAGAGATTGAACGGGTGGTTCAAATCCTGTCTCGGCGGACGAAGAATAACCCGGTTCTCATCGGCGAGGCCGGGGTTGGCAAGACGGCCATCGTCGAGGGATTGGCTCAGCAAATCATCGCCTCCGATGTCCCCGAAACCTTGCTCCGGAAGCGCGTGGTCCAACTCGACCTCCCCGGGATGGTAGCGGGTACCAAATATCGGGGCCAGTTTGAGGAGCGCCTCAAGGCGGTCATCAAGGAGATCCAACAAGCAAGAAATGTCATCCTGTTCATTGACGAGCTGCATACCCTCGTGGGAGCCGGTGCAGCCGAGGGCGCCATCGATGCCTCCAACATGCTAAAACCCTCATTAGCCCGAGGAGAAATCCAGGTGATTGGGGCTACCACCATGGACGAGTACCGTAAGCATGTGGAAAAGGATCGGGCCCTGGAACGACGGTTCCAAACGATCGTTGTGGGGCAGCCCAGTGTGGACGAAACCATCCAGATCCTTCGAGAGATTAAGGATCGATACGAAGCGCATCACTCTGCCGTCATCACGGAAGAGGCGGTGTTGGCAGCGGCCCGGCTCTCCCAGCGGTATATTGCGGACCGCTTCCTGCCGGATAAGGCTATCGATGTCATGGACGAAGCAGGCTCCCGGGCCCGCCTGAAGTCGCTCATGCTTCCCGACGACCTTCGGGATATGGAGAACGAAGTCGAGCGCCTGCGGCAACAAAAGGAGGATGCCATACGGACGCAGGCTTTTGAGGTGGCTGCTCGCCTCAGAGATGCAGAACGAAATCTTCGATCAGAGCTTGAGGACAAAAGGAATACGTGGAAAGAACTTCGGTCGAAAGAAAAGATCGTTGTGACCAATGAGGACATGGCCTACATCGTTTCCAGGTGGACGGGCATTCCTCTCTACCAGATCGAAGAGGCAGAATCTCAAAAGCTTCTCCGGATGGAACAAGAGCTGGGCAAACGCGTGGTGGGGCAGGAGGAGGCGATCCGGGCGGTGACGCGGGCGATTCGGCGATCTCGATCCGGCATCAAGAATCCGCGGCGGCCAGTGGGATCGTTCATCTTCCTGGGCCCGACGGGCGTCGGAAAAACGGAACTGGCAAAGGCCTTGGCGGAGTTCCTTTTTGGAACCGACGATGCCATCGTCCGCGTCGATATGTCAGAGTACATGGAGCGATTTTCCGTCTCCCGGCTCATTGGGGCACCACCGGGCTACATCGGCTATGACGATAGCGGCCAGCTTACCGAAAAGGTGCGGCGTCGCCCATTCTCAGTCGTCCTCCTCGACGAGATCGAAAAGGCGCACCCCGAGGTCTTCAATCTCCTCCTCCAAATCTTTGAGGATGGCCACTTGACCGACAGCTATGGTCGCCAGGTGGACTTTAAGAACACGATCTTGATCATGACCAGCAATATTGGGGCACGGCAGATCGGCGTCCATGCTCCCATGGGCTTCACCAAGGGGGGTGAGGAGCACACGTACGGAAAGATGAAGGAGACAGTGCTCGGCGAATTGAAAAAAACCTTTAATCCCGAGTTTATGAATCGGGTCGATGAGGTGATCGTCTTTCACGCCCTGATGAGAGAACACCTGGGGGTGATCGTCGACCTGATGCTCGAGCGACTCCGGTCCCAGCTGGTGGAAAAGCAGATGACCTTGGAGGTTTCTGACGATGCCAAGGAGTTTCTAGTCAACAAAGGATATGATCCTCAATTCGGGGCGAGACCTTTGCGCCGGGCCATCCAGCGCCATGTGGAGGACCTGCTGGCTGAAGAGATGCTTCGAGGAACCATTTCCGAAGGAAGTACCGTTCGTGTAAAGGCCGGGGTCGACCAGCTCGAGGCGGAGGAGGTAACCGAGCTTCATGGCACAACGGGCACCCCGGACCAGACGCTTCCTATCGGTCAAACCAGCTGATTGGCCACGTTACCACCAAAGGGCCCGAAAGGGCCCTTTTTTTTGTTTACTTTCTGGTCTCTAAATGTCATATTTTGTGGTTGTTTATGTAACGCCTTTTTGATCCTGCATCCTCATTTCTATTCGACAGGAAAGGTAGCCCAAAGGTGGTGCGTACCCTGTGGACTATCTTGATTTTGGGTCCTGTCTTTTTCCTTGCCCTGAGATGTCCCACCATTGCTTGGGGCCAGCAAACACCTCTGATCAAAGAGATAGACATTCGGGGGAATCGGCAGGTCGAGTCGGGTGCAATCCGACAACGTATTCAGACCCGGGTGGGGGATCCTTTCTCACCCCCAAAAATCCGTGGAGATGTGGAACGCCTGTTCAAGATGGGATTCTTCGATGACGTCAAGGTAGAGGCGGAAGAATTGGAGGGGGGGTTGCGCCTGGTCTATATCGTCAAGGAGAAGCCCTCCGTCCGGGCCATTCTGATCGAAGGAGTCGGGGACATCGATGAAGACGACATTCTAAACCGTATTGACTTCGGGGAAGGAACGGTTTTCAATCCGCAGGCGGTCAGTCGGAATGCCGACAACATCCGAAGCCTGTACGAGGAAGAGGGGTTTTATACGGCCCAAGTGGTCGGGCGATTCGAAAAGGTCTCCGATAGGGAGGTAGATGTCATCTTCGAAATCCAGCAGGGCCCCAAATTCTTCGTGAGGGACATCACGTTTGTGGGAAACGAGGGATTATCAGCTAGGAAGATGCGCAAATTCATGGCCACCAAGGAGCGTTTTTTTATTCCGTTTCTTCAGCCCGGGGTTCTCAAACGGTCGGACCTCAAGCAAGATGTGGAACGGATCAAGGCATTTTCTCTCGATCAAGGATATCTGCGGGTCAAGGTGGCCGAACCGGAAATTCACGTCGATAGAGAGGACCAACGTTTGGACATCGTGATTCGAATCGAGGAGGGCTCCCAGTTTCGTGTGGGGAACGTACAGGTAGGGGGGAGCAAGATCTTTACCGCAGAAGAACTTCAGGCTGACCTGAAACTTCCCAAACAAGAATTCTTTAGTCGAGATATCCTCCGACGGGACATGGGATTCCTGACCGGGAAATATTCCGAACTGGGGTACGTTTTTGCGGACATCGTTCCGGTCACGCGGGTGCGGCCGGACGAGACGATGGTTGACGTGACCCTCGAGGTCACCGAAGGGATCAAGACGTTCGTGGAACGGATCGAGATCCGCGGCAATACGAAGACTCGGGATAAAGTGATCCGAAGGTATGTACCGCTGGCCGAGGGGGATATCTATAACGGCATCCTCCTGCAGCAAGCGCGGGCGGCCCTCGGCGGACTCGGGTACTTTGAAGCGGTGGAGGTCAAGACAGCTCGCGGATCCGCCCCGGATAAGCTCGTGCTCACGATCGATGTAAAGGAGAGGCCCACCGGAAAGGTTGGCCTTGGGGGTGGCTTCAGTACCTCCGGGGGAGCCCTCGGGTCCGTCTTTTTACAGGAGGATAACATTTTTGGGCTCGGAAAGCGGATGCGTCTGTCTGCAACAATTGGCACCGTGACGAGTGCGCTGAATTTTAGCTGGGATGATCCCTTCTTCCTGGATTCGGAATACTCGATGCACTTTGCTGTCTTCGACCGGATCTCCGACTTCGACGATTTTGATGAGGACCGGTTGGGTGCCGAAATCTCATTCGGCCGTCGATTTCTCACGTATAATTCGGCCACGATCGGTTACCTGATTGAGCGGGTCAAGATCAGTGACGTCTCGCCCACTGCGTCGCAAAGTATTAAAGACGAAGAGGGAACGACAAGCACCAGCTCCATCAACTTCGGGGTGAACCGAGCCGTTCTCGACAATCCCGGCCGGCCCACGCGGGGATACCG
>JAAXQN010000263.1 GCA_012974305.1 Candidatus Methylomirabilis sp.
CATTCGCTTTTCGAGCTCATGAAGCTTTGCCCTCAGCTTCTGCCGCGTTCCCATTATTTCTCCTTAAGAACCTCCGTCCGCCGAGGTTCTGATAGCGCACTTCCATCCGCGAGCGGGGGAATGTCGTTTAGGACCTTACCTTTCAAGGTAAAACACCCCTCGAGGGTTGCAGCCATCGCTTCGGGCGGCCCCCTCACGCAAGATATGATCGATGCGCCCAAACTTTTCGAAGAACCTGGTCCCCTGGGCAATGGCCTGCGTCATATCGATAACCGGGACCTATTTCTTCCTGCAAACTTTCTGATCAGCCACACAACAGGATCGTAGTGATCATCCACCACCCGCTCCTTCAGGGGAATAATGGCATTATCCGTAATTTGAATGTGTTCTGGACAGACCTCGGTGCAGCACCTGGTGATGTTGCAGTAGCCGAGCCCTGCATTGGCGCGGAGGAGCTCGGTGCGAGAATGGGTGTCCAGAGGGTGCATCTCGAGGGCGGCGATGCGCACGAAGAACCGCGGGCCGGCGAAGACTTCCTTCTTGTCCGGATGATCCCGTAAGACATGGCAGACATCCTGACAGAGGAAGCACTCAATGCACTTGTGGAACTCCTGTACACGGTCAATGTCCTCCTGCATCATCCGATACGTGCCGTCCGGATCCGGAGGCCGGGACTGAAACGCCGGGATCGTCTTGGCAACCTCGTAGTTATAGGAGACATCGGTGACCAGATCCTTTATGAGCGGGAACGCCTTCATAGGGGCCACGGTGATGGGTTCGTGCGGGGGGAAAAGGTTCATCCGCGTCATACACATCAGTCGAGGTTTGCCATTGACCTCGGCGCTGCATGAGCCGCACTTGCCCGCCTTGCAGTTCCACCGGACGGCCAAGTTGTTGGCCTGGGTGGCCTGGATGGCGAGGACGACGTCCAGTACCACCATCCCCTCCTCCACGGGGACGCGAAACTCCTGAAAGCTGCCCTCCGTCGCATTGCCTCGCCAAACTCGCATGGTGACTTCGGTCATGGCCTCTCCAAGGGTCTCAGGAATCTCCACACTCATTTCGTGCGGAAAAGAGGGGCATAACGATGGAACTCCGCCTCGCCTCCTCTGTGATCATCCCTAGCGGAGCGGGGGTGGTCGGGGGCGAGGCTGCTTTGCACCACCCCCTATTCCCAGCCTCCGCTCGGATCCAGTCCGGGTGGACGTTCAGCCAGCGGCACCAAAGGCGCAGCGACCAGCTGTCGCCGCAAGAAATCTCCGATCATTAATGTAATCGTCTCCCGAGGTCTTCTGCGCGTCATTAAAGGCGAATAGAATCACCGACACCGCGAGCCGTTTGTATGCGCTCAGATCCCTCTCATCAGGCAGGACATCGGGAATGCGCACGTGCGCTTTGATTATTTCGTGCATCATGGCGACGGATTCTTGATCCGATATCTCGGTCCGAAAGGTCTCATCTTCGAAACAACAAAACGCCTCTCAGGCCGTACCGTACCCGAGGAGGTCTTTGGTATAGCGAACAAATGCCTCTATGGCTGAGTTGTAGGTAAAGAGTCAAGAGGGTACCTCGTCCTCTTCATTGCCCGATTTCTTGACACAGCTATCGCAACCTTATGTTCAGATCTCGACTAACGTCGGCGTCCGATTGTCCTCCTTGGCACGCGGGACCCTTCGTTTAATGATTCGATCTCGTTATCCGAAAGAGAGTCGAGGAGCTTCCGAAATTCCTCCTCAGCATATTGCCCTATCCGTCTCTGGTAGGACTCGAGGGCTTGCTTAAAGTGACGGCGGGGCTGCCGGTGGGGAATCAACTTCCGGTCAACCAACAGCTCAAGCACTGACTCCAAAGCCAGGGACATCTCCACCAGCTCTCCGAACCCAACCTCCAGATCATCCAACCGCTTTTCAAGCTTATGAAGTCTTGTCAAGAGCTGTTGTCGCCTCTCCATTTTCCCTCCCCAAAGACCCCGTCCGTCGAAACTTCTGATATCGCAGATCCAGGTCAAACGAACCGGAATCTCACTTACAAAGTCGACCTCCTAGATGAGATGCTTTCGGGGATTCTCGCACCCACCCTTCTCCCCCCATTCCAGTCAGATCCGCCGATTGATCGTCGCAGACAATACCTTCAGGCCTCCAGTTCCATTTCTATATCTGACCCGCTCACTCGGACACGATAGCTGGACACGCCAGTTCGAGCGGGCCGCGTGAGTACATCTCCACTTTTCACGTTGAACTTAGATCCATGCCAGGGACAGGTCACCACTTCACCGTCCACAGGGCCTTTGGAAAGCGGCCCACCGCGGTGAGGGCAGGTATCATCAATCGCATGATAGCCCCCCTCGAGGTTGAACAGGGCGATCGTTTTCCCGTCGACCTCGACCTTCTTGGCCTGGCCGGGGGCTAGCTCACTGGTCGTCGCCACCTTCACGAATCTTGTCATCTTTGAACCTCCTCATCGCCGGCTGTAATCCAAGCCGACTCGTCCCCCTCCTTCGTGGTGAGCTGAGCAAGCACTGAATCTTATGTTTCGCAACTTCCCGGGGAGTTCAGGAGCGGAGCGACCTGCAGGAGGAAGAGGCTGTCCAGATGCAAACACGTACTCACCCAGCTAGTCACCACACCGGCAAGACGGGCAAAGGCCGTGCCAGAGATTTCTAGGCCTAAGGATGAATGGGACTCCCCTTCAAGGTCCTGTCATTTCAAGGATCTAGGGGTTCGGATGGAAATAGACGCGTCCGAGAATACCGCGTGCGATGGAGGGAGTTTCTGGATGGCAGGGAATTTCTCCCTGGTCAGATGTGGATGTTGTACCGCTGGATCTTGTGGGTCAATGTCTTCACATCAATCCCCAGCAGGCGGGCGGCGGGCGCCTTTTTCCCCTGAGTAAATTTGAGGGCCCGCATGATGGAGAGACGTTCAACCTCGGTCAGGGGAAGCGGCGGTGCATCCCCCTCCCGATGGGGGATGTCTACGCTGGGACGAATATTGGGCGGCAGATCTTCCGACTCAATGATAGTTCCAGGGACGAGGAGGACAAGTCGTTCGATCGTGTTGGCCAGCTCGCGGACATTGCCCGGCCACGCATGTCCGACGAGGAATTGCAGCGCCTCGGGGGAGAGGGATTTTGGTTGCTGACCCGGAAGCCGGAATCGGTCAAGAAAGTGCTCGATGAGCCGCGGGATATCCTCTTTCCGGTCCCGGAGAGGCGGGACCGCCAGGGTGACCACATTGAGGCGAAAGAAGAGGTCTTCCCGGAAGCGACCGGCGTGGAACTCTTGCTGAAGATCCTTGTTGGTGGCGCCAAAAATCCGAGTGTCCACGCGCCGTAACCTTGTCCCTCCCACGCGCCGCAGCTCTCCGGTATCGAGAACCTGGAGAAGCTTGGCCTGCATGGCCGGGCTCATCTCGGCTACCTCATCCAAAAAAACAGTCCCCCCATCCGCCACCTCAAAGAGCCCGGGCTTGGCGCTGATGGCACCTGTAAAGGCCCCCCTCTCGTGTCCAAATAGCTCGCTCTCCAGGAGCTGGTCTTGAAAGGCGCTGCAATTGATCACCAGGAAGGGATGGTCGGCCCGGGGGCTCGATTGGTGAATTGCCCTTGCGATGAGCCCCTTTCCCGATCCGGTCTCTCCCAAGATGAGGACAGGGGCATTGGAGGCTGCCACCCGCTGTACCATCTCGAGCAGAGACCGCATCGCTTGGCTCTCTCCCAGAATGACTGCGGCGGCGTCACCTTGACCGACGATGCGCCGAAGCGCGATGTTTTCTTCTTGGAGCTGCCTTTTCTCTGCCGCCCGCCTCAGGACGGCCTCGACCTCTGATAGCTTAAAAGGCTTGATCAAGTAATCGTAGGCGCCCAGCTTCATGGCCTCGATGGCGCTCTCAACTTCCGGATGCCCTGTAAGCACCACCACTTCGGCGGGATTACCACTGCTCCGGAGACGCCGGAGGGTCGCCATCCCTCCGAGGCCTGGCATCTTGAGGTCGAGGAGCACCACATCGAAATCTTGCCGGGACAGGATCTCCAGGGCCTCTTCCCCGCTCTGTGCGGTGACGACTACGCATCCAGTTTGGGGGAGTTCCCGCTCCATCAGGACCCGGGTCGGCTTTTCGTCATCGACGACGAGCACCTGAATAGGATGTTTCAGACTCAAGATCTATCCCCTCCCACCCCTGTTGCCACCGGAAGTCGAATCGTCACCGTCGTCCCTTTACCCAGCCCGTCACTTCTCACCTCAATCGACCCTCCGTGCTGCTCCATAATCCCCTGACAGATCGCCAGCCCGAGGCCGGTCCCTTTTCCGACCTCCTTGGTGGTGAAGAAGGGATCAAAGATCTTTGCCAGGTGCTCGGGCGGGATGCCACACCCCGTATCCTCCACAAGAACTTCCACCTGTCCTGAGGCCGGTAGGGCAGTGATTCGGACGTTTCCGGCTCCTTCGATCGCATCCAGGGCATTGGTCAAGAGATTCAGCATCACCTGCTGAAGCATCTGACGATCCGCCTGGACCATCGAGAGATCTGGACTGATTTCGACAGCAATCCGTTTGTTCGCCTCCGCGGCCTGGTGACTGACCAAAGCGACGGTGTCTCGAATCAAAGATGCCAGATCAAGATCCTCAAACCTTGGCTCCCGCTGCCGGGCAAAGTCGAGCAGGTGCCTGACGATCGCCGATGCGCGCGCGACCTCTTGCTGGATAAAGGCAAGATACTCGGGGAGGTCCCGGAACTTTTCCATGTCGTGAAGCTGACTTGCTTGGGCCCGTCGCTGGAGGGCTTCGGCAAAGCCAGCCACTGATGACAGGGGGTTATTGATTTCATGGGCGAAGCCGGCGGCAAGGCGGCCCAAGGAGGCCAGCTTTTCTTGGCGCAGCAGCAGATCTTGTGAGAAGCGCAGCTGCTCGTACGAACGCCGCACCTCCTCATACAGGCTGGCGTTCTCCATAGCGATGGCCGCCTGGGCCGCCAGGGTGACTGCCAAGGCCTCGTCTTCCTTGCTGAACTCTTCCGCCCCTTGTTTCTCCGTGAGGTACAGGTTGCCAAAGAACCTCCCTTTCGACACAATGGGCACACCGAGGAAGGAACGCATGGGGGGGTGATGCGGTGGAAATCCATGGGCCCGCGTGTCGCTACTCAGATCCTTCAACCGAAGCGGCTTCTGATGCCGGACCACCACACCCAGGATGCCTTTCCCCACCGGGAGGGGCCCGATCCTGGTCTTGGTCTCTTGATCGACGCCGACGGTCACGAACTGACTCAAGCCGCCACCATCCTCGTCGAGCACTCCGACCGCCCCATATTTGGCGCCGAGGACCTTGCACGCCACCTCGGCAATCTTTTGGAGGACCGATTCCAGTGACAGCTCTTTCGCCAGGACCATGCCGCCTTCGACCAAGGCTTGGAGCTGCTCGATCCCTCGGCGGACGACCCCCTCTCTCTCCTGGAGGAAGGCCAAGGCCACAATGACGAGGATCCGGTTGGCCACCGGTTTAAAGAGATCGAGAGCTTGGATCAACCGATCGGATTTCTCACGGTACTTCTGTGCAAGGGACTCCTCACACACCCCTTGCAGGGTTAAAAGCGCCCCGAAGATGTGCTTGGGTGTCAGGCGGCGCAGAACACCGCGGGCGGCCATGGCCTTGGCCAAGGCCTGAGCCTTGTGATAGTGCCCCGTTTCGAGACAGGTCAGGTAGGCTTCGTAGATGCCTACCGAATCCGCCTCCAGCTCTTCCGAGGTCCCTCCTCGAACGTACCCACCGGCCTCTACCTCTTCAATCCATCGACGACGAAGTGGTCCCTCCCGTCTCCGGAAATGGGCCAACATCTCGCGGCGGAGGCGATCCATTTCACCGCGGGTATGCGGTGTGGAACGTTTCGATTTTGCTTTCGTTCCTCTGGGCATCGGTGTACTCTTGGTGTGAAAACCACATCACCGTCGGCAACCGCTCTAATGCGCTTAGTATACTCGTAAATGCGCCGAGCCGAAAGCCTGTCCAATCCACCTTTCCCAGCCACGATCAGACGCCTTGTGCCTCTTTCTCCCCAATTCGCCCTCTCCCGAACCGCCGACGCGACATGTAAACTACCTCGAGTCAAAGGATGAATCGACGGTTCCCTCACCCGGTAAGAATACTTGACAGGCTCCCGGCTGTAAAATGGCGAGCATGGCCGACTCCAATTTTTTGGGGTGTAAGGGATTGTTCCATGGAACTCAATAGTTATAATATGAGGGAGTTGAGCTTCTTTTTTCGCGGAGGGAGAAAATCGTATGGCTGGTAAGTACCTCAGTGATGACGGAACCGTCGTCTACAGCGGGTTCTGGTGGAAGCTGGCCCTGCCCGGGGTAATCCTCACCATCAACCTGGGTGTAGTCGCCGGCACCTATGCCTGGGCCACTTCGCGCCCAGGAAGCGGTTGGTCCGCGATCTCCCTCGGCGTCCTATTCGGGGTCCTTGTCTGGACGCTGTTCGAGTACGTTCTTCACCGCTGGTTGCTGCACCACACGCGCCACCCACTGCTTCGCAAGATCTTCTGGAACGGCTTCCACCGGGAACATCATATGTACCTGCAAATGAAGGACCCCGACCACCACGGGATTCACATCGCGATTACACTCCCCATCATCTTGTTACTGCTAGGCGCGGTGGGCTTTGCGACTGAATCCGGTTGGGGGCTGGCGATCTTGGCGGGATACCTTCTTGGTTATTGCGCCTACGAGGCCTTCCACTGGCTGGTCCATTCTGGCGACTTGGAAAGAGGACTCGGAAAGTTCCCACCGTTACACCGCCTCTGGGCGGCGCACACTGTCCACCATCTGCACCGTGCCGACACAAACTACGGGTTTATTACCCTCTTCTGGGATAAGCGCTTCCACACGTACCTCCCCACCGACAAGACGCGGGCAAGAAGGGGTCAAGGGGCCCGCCAGTGATCGGTATCCTCGACTATTCGGTGGAAATGCCTCGCACACACAGGATGCACGGAGGTAGCTGAGCCATCATGTCCGTCACCCTCGTTGGGTTCCTTTTCGGCTTCATCGGTTCCATGCCGATCGGCGGCCCCATCTCGTTGCTCGTATTTCATCGGGGGTTGCTTGCCCGGTACCGGGACGGATGGGCGATCGGCCTCGGAGGGGCCCTCGCAGAGGGGGCATACGCCGCCTTGGCCATGTATGGTTTTACCACCTTGCGCGAAGGCTTCACGTTTCTCGAACCTCTGGCCAAGGGAATGGCCATCGTGCTGCTGCTTGCGTTAGGACTCTACTTCGTGTTCCCCCACAAGGTGGCCCCCCAGGAGAATCCAATGACAGACCAGTCAAGGTCGAGTTGGGTGGGCCAGTTCTTCCTTGGCCTCACCATTGCGGCCCTCAATCCGACCCTCATCCTTACCTGGTCGGTGTCCGCAGCCATGCTGTACTCCCTTGCCAACCTCACGCTCCAAGGCTCTGAGTGGATTGCCTTCGCCACGAGTGTGGTCTTTGGCATCGTCGCCTGGTTCACCATCCTGCTCGCCTTGCTTCGGCGGTTCCGAGGACACTTCCCGCTCGAGGTTCTCCAGAGAGTCATTCGAGGTCTCGGCGCGGTGCTAGTTATTACCGCGGTCGTCATGGCAGCATTCGCGCTCTTCGGCTGACCGTCGCCAGTTCCCCCTCTCCACACTCGGCCCGCAAGAGGCTATCCTCGCACACACAGCGCTCCCTCGATTCCCTTTTTATGCCACCTTCCGGCCCCACAAAAAAGTACTTGACAGCCCACAGAGCAGGGGGTAGTATGTGAGCGAACATTCACTCATGGTGGCTATGCGGGATCCAAAATACACAAAAGAGCTGATTGATGAAACGGCGCTCCGGCTCTTCGTTGAGAAGGGTATTGCGGAGACTACAATCCGGGACATCTCGTCGGCCGCCGGAATTGCGGAAGGGACTCTATACCGCCACTACGTGAGCAAAGAGCATCTGGCGTGGGAGCTTTTCTCGAAGAACTTTACCGCGTTCGCCGTGGAGCTGGACCAGCTCCACCGCAAGCACGACACACTCAAGGCAAAGATCGATGCGACGATCCGTCACTACTGCACATTTTTTGACAAGGACCCCATCCTTTTCAGCTATTTGCTGCTCGAGCTGCATGGACAGCTCAGGAAAGTGACCCCCGACATGCCCAATCCGGTGACGGTGCTCAGAAGGTTCATCGGCGAGGGAATGGCGCGGGGGGAGATTCCTAGGAAAGACCGTGAGATAGCAGCAGCCATGGTGCTGGGCGTCGTGCTGCACGTGGCGGTTTCGAAGGTCTACGGTCGGACCAAGCAAAGCCTCACTGCTCTTGCGGATAGCATCGTCGCCGCGGCCTGGAGGGTGTTGGAAGCCTAATTTTTTTGGACTCGATAGTGAGTGATTGTTCATTCATAAATCATTCTCAGGGGGAAGAGGTACTCGGTCAACAAACCCTTTGCTCCAAGGGGGATTGAACAATGGATCGGGTGAGAAAAGAAGAGAAACAGCCTTGGGCCGGATGCTTCCTGTCCCATGTTCTCGTCACCCATATGGAAGAGACTGCCAGGGGGAAGAAATCGATTGATTACCCAGGTCTCTTCCAGGGGATACAAGGGTTTGAAGTCCCGCCAGATCCTGCGTTGTTCCTGAAGGATGTTGGCAACTGGCTGCCGCTGAGGGTCCTTCGAGAACTCCTCTTTCAGTGCGAGAAGATCTCAGGGAAGAAAGATATCGCCTACCACGCTGCAAGAGCGTATTTTGAACCGAATAAGAAGCAACTTCCTTCGTTATTCGAGATCATTGGTCGTGTATTAAGTAATGTGCGCCCGCTACTTATCCGCGCAGATCTATGGCCCACCCTGCAAACCAATTATCTGAAATTCCAAGCCTTTGAGGGGCAGGACACACGGCCAAATCTCTACCTCCTTACCCAGTTCCGGGAGAATGCAAGACCAGGCGTGGGAAGTATGCATTTCCTCCGAGGGACGTGTGAGGGGTTTATCCGCCTCTCGTCCCTTATTGATGATGTCCAATTCATTGAGGAACTTTCACAAATGCAGATAGAGGACATTATCCGCGAGTTTCCTGCTTTTGACATGACTCGCGAGGGGGATTGTTTATCGATTCGCCACCGGACCTCGCAACAACCGACCGTTGAGGCGATCAAGGTTCCCTTGCGGTCTGAGGTGATTTCATTGACACAGGAATTCAGGAGCAAGATGCCTGACGCAATGGTGGTATCTCCACGGGACGGTCGGGTCCACGTGCTCACGAACCTCGAAGAAACAGATCCGCAAAGAAGGTTCCGTGTTCCATGTGCATACAAAATAGTCAAATCGGGAGTTGTCTCCGACGGAACCCTTACTTACTCCTTCAAAAAGGATCAGGTGTACAATGCACCATATTCTCGCTTTCGGGTTCTCTGGAAAGAAAGGCCGGAACAGCTGAGAGAGGTCTCCGCCGAGCATTGCAGAAGGGAGATTGTCGAGCTTCTCTCTGCCCACTTGAACCAGGCCAAACAGGCGCACATGCGGATGATCCAATACAACATCAAAAAAAGAAGGCTCGCCGTAGAGAACATCCACCTCCGGCGCGAAATCGAGCGGGAAAATGGTTTCATCGGCATTGTGGGGAAAAGCGAAAAGATCCAGGAGCTCATCGGGCTGGTGCGGTCCATCGCAGCGACCGATGTGACTGTCCTGATCCACGGCGAAACCGGGACCGGGAAAGAGCTGATCGCCCGGGCGATTCACTACAACAGCCCCCGAAGTTCAAAAAGGTTTGTGGCCGTCAACTGTGGCTCCCTCACCGAGACCCTTTTGGAAAGTGAACTCTTCGGCCATGAAAAAGGGGCCTTTACCGGGGCGATGACGCAGCGCAAGGGCATCTTCGAAGTCGCGGATGCCGGCACACTCTTCCTGGACGAGGTAGGTGAGATCCCGCCGAGCACCCAGGTCAAGCTCCTGCGGGTGTTACAGGAAGGCGAATTCCAGCGGGTCGGTGGGACCGACACCATTAAGGTAAATGTCCGCCTCGTGGCGGCCACGAACCAAAACTTAGACGAGCTGATCACGCAAGGGCGCTTCCGCAAAGATCTGTACTATCGCCTCAATGTGGTCCCGGTCGAGGTTCCCCCCCTGCGTGAGCGCACCGACGATATTCCCCTGCTCGTGTCTCACTTTATTGAGAAACTCAACCCGAAAATGAACAAGCAAATCAACGGGATGGGCCCCCAGGCTATGGCCTTCATCATAGCGTATGGGTGGCCGGGCAATGTCCGTGAGCTCGAAAATGTGCTTCAGCGCATGATGGTCATCGCCAAAAGTGAACTCCTTGATGTGCAAGACCTCCCACCCGAGTTCCGCGGAAAGGAAGAGGGCCATCTGGTGAAGACAAAGGATTTAAAGGACGTTGCACGCATATCAGCTGGCATCGCGGAGAGAGGCATCATTCTCGACGCCCTAGGCGAAGCACAGTGGAATGTTACTCAAACAGCTCGATCCCTCGGCGTCAGCCGAGCGACCCTTCAAACGAAAATGAAGGTGCACGGTCTCCGAGGTTCCATAGTTTAACGAGTGCCAAGCCCGTTGGGCATAGTTCTTAATGGACCGCCTAGGTCGGTGGATATCTGTGCCATTCTCTCTACTCAAACACCCATTCAACAGTAAGATCCAAGTCCTTCAAAATTTAGCACATCGTTCGAGTGACATTCACAACTCCCTTCTCTTCTGACTACTGGCACTCGCTTTGCTCAAGACAACACCCGTCAACTCGAATATTTTATTTAAAGGATGATGATCGTGGAAAACGACGAAATTTATGATGTCCAGGATCTTCCTCCAGAGACCCGAAGAACGGAAGATGGGCGTCAGGACAAGCCAAGAAGTTTAAAGAACATCGCGCGGGAATCAGCCGCGATCGCGGAGAAAAGTGCCATTCTCGATGCCTTAGCCAAAACCGGGTGGAACGTGACCCAGGCCGCTCGATTCCTCGGCGTCAGCCGAGCGACCCTCCAAACCAAGATGAAGAAATATGATCTTCGAGGTTCCAAGAAGTAAGACCTGTCAAGCCCGTTGGGCACGGATCTCAACGGACTGCCTAACTAGTTAGACACCTCAACCTTACTTTCCGGACAGACAATCACCTTACTCTAAGTTCCACATCCTTTA
>JAAXQN010000167.1 GCA_012974305.1 Candidatus Methylomirabilis sp.
CCTCCCTACCATCTCCCCCCTGGCCCACCGCTCCGAATGTCACCTTTGGCATTCGTGCCCCTCGGATCAGGGAAATTATGTTTGCGGAGACCTCGGGCATTGCTCCTGGTGCCCCGACAACACGTACTGCGTCAATCGAAAGCCTAGACCGACGCAGGAGGGGCAGGCTCCACACGAGATGCCCAGGCGTGAACTTCAAAAGTCCGGGCTGTCGGTCCAGGTTGTCCGCGTCATCGACGGCGACACCATCGAGGTCTGCTGCGTTTTTGGGGACCGCGTTATTGTCCATTATATCGGCATCAATACCCCTAAGACCAATCACCCCACCAAAGGGGTCGAATACTACGGCAAGCAGGCGTCTGACGCCAACCGCAGGCTGGTAGATATAAAGACTGTCCGGTTGGAGTTCGACGTGGAGCAACGGGACCGCCACGGACGTCTGCTATCCTATGTGTACCTGGAGGACGGCACTTTCGTGAACGCTTGGTTGGTGAAGTGGGGGTACGCCCAAGTGATGACCGTGCTACCGAATGTGAAACACCAAGACCTGTTCCTCAAGCTCCAGCGGGATGCGAGGGAAGCGAAGCGGGGGTTGTGGGGGAGATAGACATGGCCGAAAAACTCGATCCAAGCCAAGTCGCCACCTTCGAGGAACTGCTTCGGGCCACGATGATGTATGAGGCGAAGGCCGGCGGCTCAGGGGCACAATTACGGGCACAATCAGGCTAGAGAAGCGAAATGAGAGAGGTAGGGAAGTGTGCGGAATTGTAATGAAAAGGATGGTGGCGGTGGGAGGACTTGAACCTCCGACAAAGGGCTTATGAGTTCTCCGCCCATCACCCTTCCATTTCCTTATTTGTCTAGCACTTCCGCACAGTTGCCTGCAAGCTGAACCTTTGCTCTCGTTGGCTCTCGTTGGGTCTTTTTTGATCGCCGTGGGCATAATCGCGGGCATAGTAAAAACACCACGAGCGCCGAGTTCCCCGACGCCCGTGGGATGGTTAAAGGCGCTGCGCCCTAATTCTCTGTCGGCTCCTGCTTGCTACCTTCTTGCCTGGGGACGCTCTGGATCCACCATGTCTGGCTTGGGCAAAAAGGGGAAGCAGGCGAATAGCAAATCGCAAGCCTGACCCCGTCTCCCCCTGATGATGAGCCCAAGGGGAACATAGGACGAAAGGAAGGCAGAGAAAGAAGGGAAAGGATTGGTCAGTGCCTTCGACCTTGTCTCACCAGCGCGCGATAGATCCTACTCACGCCCTGGACAATCCCCAGCAACCCCCACGCCGCGAAGATCACTCCGAGAATCTGCCAGGTGCCACCTTGTCGAAGGAAGATGTAGGCTGGAACAAGAAAGGCCAAGGAGATCCCGAAGGTTATAAGCCCAACCGTCAGCTCCCCTCGCCCGTCACTCGGTTTTCCCGGCATCCTGAGCCGCCTCCCCGTCCGGGGATGGGCATCCGGGCCCCGGGGGCTCTTCGAGCAGGATGTCCGCTCCCTTAATCTTGATTCGATACACTTGAAGAGACCCCACCTGTTCCAAGAGCCAGGGCATATCTGCGGGATAAACATTCTTGGGATAGACATTTTGACCGGTCCGGACATCATA
Source organism: Candidatus Methylomirabilis sp. (assembly GCA_012974305.1). Lineage (GTDB taxonomy): Bacteria > Methylomirabilota > Methylomirabilia > Methylomirabilales > CSP1-5 > CSP1-5. The sequence continues at coordinate 1,607 of JAAXQN010000167.1, forward strand.
GCGATGATGGTGCCACGGACACTGGATCGCTTCCTCGCACAAGGTCCCTTCCGCCAAGGGACCGCCTTGGTGGGGGCACCGGGCATCGAATGCGAAGTAAGAACCTCCCAAGTTGATCAAGACCACGTTCTGATCCTGAAGATTCACGGTCTTAATCTGCCCTGGGGGGATCTGGCCGATCTCGGCCACCTTGACAAACCGCTTTCTTTTCATAACCCCAGAAAAAGAAAGGGGAGGGGATTCCCCCTCCCCTTCTCTGTGAGGCTCTCTTATTTCTGCATGGCGGTCATAAAGCGAGAGACATAGGGCGACTGTCCGGGGGTCTCCCTCCGGAAGTGACCGGATGGGCCCTCGCCGAGGAACTCCGAGAACCACGCTTCGTGCTCGATCTCCTCATGCAGGACTGCCAGAGCGAGGGAGTACGTCCGGTGGTCCTTGCCCGCGGTCATGTTGCAGATCTCGGTGTAGACTCGGATGGCACAGCGTTCGGCCTCTACCAAGACCTTCAGCATCTCCTGCACGTTCCGGGGATCGGCAGGCAGATAGGCGTCAGGACATCCCGCGACATCGGCGAACTCCCGAATGTCCCTCGAAAGCTTCCCGCCAAGCTCATAGATCCGAGGCGCGAGGGCCTCGAAATGGTTCCGGTCCTCAATGCGGGCGTCTTCAATGATTTCCTTCAGCCCTTCCCCATCGAAGCCGATCGAGTTGATGCGAAGTATAGTGTAATAGTAATAAGTGGTGAACTCGGCCGCTGCCGCCGCCACCAGCTTTTCGAGCAGCTGATCCACATTAATCCCAGCCTGTTCCACAACCTGACGGGCTACCTTGGCCATGGCAAGCCTCCTTTGCTATTAGGGTTCGGACGGATCACGATTTGTCAGGAAACAACGCTCTCCAGGTCTCTTCGGCGTACCGTTGGAACAGCGTCTGAAGCTCGGTAAAATCCTCAACCACACTGGTCATCAGTTCCCCATAGCGCCCCCCGCGCCGCGACAGGGCAAAGGCAGCGTGCAGCCGTTCTCCCTCCCGATGGATGTGAATCCGGGCTGCCGCGGCCCTCCCGGTCTGGATCTCCCGTTCCAGTCGGCTAAGGAACTCCTCCGCATCCTCCACTATCTGATCTATCCTATTCCGGGAGCACAGGGACCGTGGTGGACGACTCCTCCCCGGTCAAGCCATGAAGGAAGGTCACCAGATCAGCCTTCTCTTGCCGGGTGAGGTTCAACGGCCTGATCTCCTTGGAGAGGTGAGGATTGGGGGTTCCTCCCTTGTTGTAAAACTCGACCACCTGCAACAGTGTCATGTGACTGCCGTCGTGCATGTAGGGAGCGGTCGCGTGAATGTGGCGGAGAGTCGGAGTCTTGAAGGCCCCCTTTTCCTCCTCCTGCTTGGTCACGTTATATCGCCCGAGATCGGGTTTCGGCTTATCCATCCCCACCCCGATGTTGTGGTAGCCCTCATCGGTAAAGTTGAAACCGGTGTGGCAGACCTGACAC
>JAAXQN010000128.1 GCA_012974305.1 Candidatus Methylomirabilis sp.
TAGGCGACGCCATTCGACTTTACTTGGTAAAAGTTTCCGTCCAAAGCGATCATCTCCCCGTCCAAGGCGTTGAAGGTGCCAAGACCGAAGTCACCATGTTCACGCAACTCCCCATAGGTCATTTCGCCATCGTAAATCCCTTCGAGTAAGGCATTAATCGTTGAGGTCTGAAAGACCTCATGTGCGTGGCGGTGGTCGCTTTCGTGCACCCGGGAGTGTTTGCCGTGGGGATGTTTTCGGTGATGCCGGAGAGCGTGCAGAAACTGAATGAATTTTTCCTCGATGGCCATAAGACTTACCCCTGTGTCACAGTTCAATCAATCTCTGGAACAGGCAGACATCATATTGACAATCTCTTTTAACATCTCATCGGGGTTTTCCATACAATCGTGTCCTGCGTCTGAAATCTGCCTTACCCTTACGCTTGTATTGCCTGCTTCTCGGAGGATTCTTGCCAGCGCCTCTGGCTCCCATCCCTCAACCAGCTCGTCGTTTTCCCCTCTGATCATGAGAATGGGCAGGTTGATTTTGCCGATATGCTTGTACACCTTCGCATTATGAGCCTCGGGCCCTTTCATAAACCACCAGGTTTTGTAGGTAAAAATCTCGCTGTGTATCGATTCTCGACTGGGACCCGTGGCTTGATAGACAACAAAGGTTTCGTCATTGGTGGAGTTGTAGGGGTCATCTCCGAGCACAGCTTGTGCCTTCTCATATACCTCTTCGTACGTCGGCATGCTTCCCCATTTAGTAAAATGCTTTCTCGTTGAGTCGGATCCTGAATAGGGGGGGCCTTCCAGGATCAAGCCCTTGACATCGCGGTGCTCTCTGTGTGCGGCCCAGTGCACAACCATGCTGGCACCCAGACTGTAGCCCAGGATAAAAATGTTGCGAAATCCTTCTCGAGTCAGAAATTGCACGGCGGCATGAATGTCTTTTATCGTGTCGTCAAAAATCCCCCTGCTCGTCATCTGTCCGGCGTAGGCCAGTCTCGTATCGTCACGAGCAAGGCGCTGATGAGAAAGCCATCTTCGGCTCTGAACCTCAGGAGCGTTTGGTGTTCATGCATGTGTGTCTCAGTCATGGATCACGTATCCTATCAATGTAATCTGGTTGCATCCTATTCACACCGGTCATCGAGCCAATGTACTATCATGCGCCCGAGTTCATCGTGCTTTCCTTCAAATGTATGGTCGGCATCGATATCGAAAGCTGTTACATCATTGTTCCCACCGTCTCGTGCTAATTGGCGAAGGGCCTCACATTCACGATACTCGATAATGTCATCGTGTAATCCTTGAACCAGCAGGATCGGTACGTGTATCTTCCCAATGTGTTTATACGCCTTGGCCCCTTCCGCCTCTGGCCCGGCAAGTGCCCACCATGTCTTCAGCGTGTATATGTCGGTGTGTTCCGGGAGAGCGGTGTGGCCGTGGGCTTTTTTGATCACAATTGTTTCGTCTCGAGGAGGTTCTCCTTCAGCCTCAGGCCTGAAAACGCGCTGTGCTCTGCTGTACACCTCTTCATAGGTAGGCTCACTTCCAAATCGATCCCACCTGCGGCGAATCGTCTCGGGTATAGAGTGAGGAGTCGCCATCGCTATGACACCAACGATATCGGGATACTTTTGGGGATCGTTTCTGAGTGCGCCGTACCTGATCGCCATGCATCCGCCGAGCCCGTGCCCGGCAACGACTATTTTCTTGAACCCAACCTCTCTCAGGAAATTACAGACGGCGTCTATTTGCGCCATCGCGTCATCGAACACACCGAACCCGAAAAACAGTCCCAGGTTTGCAAGAAGGGTGTTCATGGTAATCGAGGAGTACCCCTCATTTGCGAGGAAATGTGGGAGAAAATACTCCGTCTCGTCCAGCAGGTTACCTAGGATTCCGTGCAGGCGAAGGATGATGGGCTTGTTTTGTAAATGCTCTTTATGGGTAACTATGTGACAAAATAGGGCATCGATTTTGTGATGACCTGAGGGAATCGATATGATCGTTCCTGAGCAGTGTTCGATATCCATCTCTTGGGCCCCTCTAATGACTTCACCAGACCTCCGTCATCAGCGATAGATCCTGGTGGTCAGCCGTCCCCGACCAGCCTTTGTTTATGCAAATCGCAAGCCTGACCCCATCCCTAATGCTTCTTCTTTCTGGTGACCTTCATCTTGTCCCGGTCTACCTGCTTGCCAGGTGCTTGGGGCAAACGCACTCTCCAAATCTTCTTTCTTGGCTTCTGTAGTTTTCCCACGAGAACTGTACACCTTTCTCTAACGGAGTGTTGGACTAATGACGCGATCTTCTTGGCAGCCTCCTGAAAGCAAAACGTCTCCCCGGTCAGAGCTTCGCCCCGAAGGACGTCTGAGCGGGTAGAACTCCTCAGGATCTGCCACCGGCTTCCCTCAGTCGCCTATTTCGTGAACCTCCCAGGGAAGAAGTTCGCCCGTTTCGAGGAGATCGAAAAGCTTTCCGGCAGGCCGTCTCCTCAGGAAATCTTCCAATGCGGCGGACCAGATCTCAATTCTCCGGGACGTCGGCAGGATCTGCCGGACCCGCGAGATGATGACCGTCGCGCGGTAATCAGAGGGGATATCCTCGAACTCTGCGTCTTGCGTGAGGAAGACCAGATCCTCCGTTTGAAGCCGGTCGCGGATCGCGGAATCAGGCAAACCCCGCTGGCCCAAGACGACGAGATGCTCGATGTCGTGGCCAGCCTTCTTTAGTCTGTGGTAGAGGGGAAGAGGGAAGTTCTCGTCAAGGAGGATTTTCAAGGGGCCTGGCGGACGGCCGGGGGAAGGTGCGCTGCCACATGCGCGGCATACCGAAGGGCGCTCAGCACCTGCTCGTCAGTGAGCTGATACGTTTCCTTGACTTCCTCAATGCTGTCGCCCGAGGCGAGGGCGTTGAGGACCGTCGCCACATCGATCCGCGTCCCGGCCAGGCAGGGCTTGCCGAACCTGATGTCTGGATTTACAGAGATACCGGGGAAGATCTCCAAGGTTGCTCACCTCCTAATGCACATCTGCAGGGTATCATAGCGAGAAAGTCTGAGCTACTACCTCGACCTCGGTGACTTCGACGTCGAGCGGCAGCCCCTCTGCTTTGCGGGTCTCTAAGCTGAGAAGAATGGCCTCTCGGATATTCGCGAGGGCTTCCTCCCGGGTCCGCCCCTGAGAGAGGCAGCCGGGCAAGGCAGGGCACTCAACGACAAAGTACCCAGTCTCATCCTGTTCAATGGTGACTAAAAACCGCATTAGCCCTCCGTGAGGTGCGCCAGTATTGAGTTAGCGCTTGTATCTTACCACCGACTCAGCAGCCGCGCAATATTGTGCTTGGTGCGCCATCGGGTATGCCGGAGCTGTAAAATAAATCTGTCCCCATTTTTCAGCTAGCTTGGTCTACGTCCGCTTCCGCGCACCCTTCTTCTTCAGCAGCGCTCGTCGGTCACGCGCGTAACCCACCAACGTGCGAGGGCGAGCGGTCTTCACGGTGCGCTGCTTCCCGGTTGAGCGAATAAGGGTCCGGATCGCCGCTATCTGTTGGTCAATTCTTGCTCTCACTGTCAGTAGTTCTCTTAACACTCGCCGGAGCGTTGGGGTGACGTTCGTCGACATCACGCCTCCTTTCCACACGATGTTTGGGGGAACACTACGAGCCACGGGTTCACCCCGCTTCCATCCCTGCTACTCCTAAGGGGGCCTCAGTATCGCCGACCGGAGGGAGGGTGTCAAGGGCGCGAAAGGAGGGGGAAAATCAATAATGGCGAGACGCGATGTGCGATTGTGCCGGAGGTGGGCCCGGGCACCATGGTCTTATTTGGTCGTATATGACTGAAGCAC
>JAAXQN010000154.1 GCA_012974305.1 Candidatus Methylomirabilis sp.
CGCTGCTTCCGCTGAGACTGGTGGCGCCAAGGGGGCCAAGCCCGAGATGGGCTATGTGGGTGCCGAGGCCTGTCAGGGCTGCCATGAGGATTCGGTCCATTCGTTCGCCAAGACGAGGATGGGGCGTCTTTTCCTGAAGCACCCGCGAAACGCGTTAGAGAAGCGGGGGTGCGAGAACTGCCACGGCCCGGGTAAGGCCCACGTGGATGCGGGAGGCGGCAAGGGCGTCGGCGGCATGATCACCTTCGCCAAGGACGACCCCACGCCCGTGGCAAAGCGGAATGCCATCTGCCTCCGCTGTCACCAGCGAAAGGCCCGCTTGTTCTGGAAGGGGAGCCCTCACAACAATCGCGGTCTGGCGTGCACCAGCTGCCACGTAGTCATGAAGGACGTCTCCGTCCGCGCCGGTCTCGCCAAGCCCACGGTGGTCGAGGTCTGCAGGCAGTGCCATCTCCGCCAGAGTGCCCAACAGATGTACTTCTCGCACATGCCGGTCCGCGAAGGCAAGATGGACTGCGCGACCTGCCACAACCCCCACGGGACCGTGACCGACAAGCTCCTCAAGGCCAACTCGCTCAACGACATCTGCTACAAATGCCACACAGACAAACGCGGTCCCTTCCTCTGGGAGCATCCGCCCGCGGTGGAGAGCTGCGCGAACTGCCATAGCCCCCACGGCAGCAATCACGAAGTGATGCTGAAGCTCCCCAAGCCCCGGCTCTGCCAGACGTGCCACATCGAGGCACGTCACCCCACACAGCCACATACAGCGCCGAGCCAAGTGCCGGACAGAACGGTCGCATTCCGTGGATGCGTGACGTGTCACTACAACATCCACGGCTCGAACCACCCGTCGGGATACCGCTTCACGCGATAGGAGGCGCGTAATGAGAAATCGACGAGCAACTGGCCTTCTCCTCGTAGGATTTGTGATTTCGCTCGCGGGTTCCGGCGTGGCGCAGGCCGAGAAGGAAATCTTCGGCCTCAAAACGAGCGGTGATATAGAGTTCGGGGGACGCGTCTACGGGGACCGACCGGCAGATGGAGAGCGGGCCAAGTTCGAAGAGTACCGGGACCTTTCGGAGTCGGCTATGTTGAAGTATCTCTACCTGCGGGGCGACAGCAAGGATGATTTCTATACCATTGAAATCTGGGGCAAGAATGGCGGTCTGGACGATCAGAACTTCCAGCTCCGAAGTTTCGGGGTCGGCAGCTTTGACTTCCTGTTCGAGTGGGACCAGATCCCCCATAACCTCTCCCGGAATAGCCAGACGCTCTATCTGGAGAGTCCCACGGCGACTTTCAATCTGCCCACACCCCGTCCCGGAACTGGTGACGTAGATCCTCTGCAGGTGTGGAACTCCGCCCCGAAGATCGAAGAGCTCGGATTCCGGACGGACACGGCCCTGGTTAACTTTGGGTTCACCCCATCCTCCGACTGGGACATCGGGGTGGACGTCCGCCGCACCTACAAGCATGGGAACCGCCCGATGGCGTTACCGTTTGGTACGCCGGGGAGTAACGCCGCAGAAGTCCCTTTGCCCGTCGATGATACCATCTACGAAGTGGATGCCTCCGCGGCCTTTGCCGGGGATAGCTACCAGTTGCAGTTCAACTACCTCTTCTCCCTTTTTGACAACGGTCTTGACGGCGGGTTTCGAGTCGACAACCCATGTAAGGGCCTCCTTGATAACACGGCAAGCCTTGCGTGTGGCAGTTCCAGGGGTGGTGCTTCCGCGCCGGAGACAGGGCAGGGCGCCCTGGCCCCCGACAACTACTCCCATACCTTCACGCTGGGCGGAGGGGTGAACCTGCCGATGCGGACCCGGCTGAACAGTTCCTTCACCTATAGCTGGCGCAAACAGACCGCGGCCTTCCTCCCCTTCACGATCAACCCCACCTTGGCCAGCGACCCTAGCGTCGTCGCGGCCCAGGCCGCCCTGCCCAACAACCTGGACGGCGAGGTGAGCATTCTGCGCTTCAACCTCTCTGCCACGTCGCGCCCGATGGACGACCTGACCGCCACGGTAAAGTTCCGCGTGTATGACCACAACGACAAAACTGACGAAATCCCGTTTACCCTCTACGTGGAAGACGACCGCGCGATTCAGTCGCCCGCGACGGACTTGTCATTTCGTGCCCGGCAGGCGAAGCGGGACTCCTACACCAAGTGGAACGCCGGCGCGGACGTGCGGTACCAGCTCTTCGAGCCGGTCTCGGTCAAGATCGGCTTTGACTGGGAGCAATGGAACCGTGACGCGAACCTCACTCCTGTGACTCCGGCGTCGTTAATCGAGCCGGGGGGCGATTCCGTGCTTCATGTCCCGCGGGAGGTGGACAAGACCAACGAGTACACCCCCAAGGTGATGGTGGACATCACCCCGCTCGACTGGCTCCTCTTTCGCGTCTCGTATGCCTATTCCAAACGGGACAACACCAACTACCTCCAGGCCAGTGAGGAACAGCTCGCATTGCTCCGCAAGTACGACATGGCGGATCGGAAGCGGCATCGGGTGGACCTCCTCGCCGACGTGATCCCGATGGATGATCTGATGTTCACCTTCACGTTCAACTACACGAATGACGACTACAACGACTCCCAGTATGGCCTGCAGGATGCGGACAACTGGGCCGCGGGGGTGGACGCCACCTGGAAGCCCCTGGATTGGCTCAGCGTCTTTGCTGGCTATGTCCATGAAGAGTGGGACAACCAATCTCGCCACAAGTTCCGGACACCATCAGGGGGGGAATTGAACAATCCGACCTTCGATTGGATCTCCGACGTGGAGGATCGGTACGACACGGTCAGGGTGGGACTTAAAGCAGACCTGATTCCCGAATTGCTGGAAGGCGGCGTGAACTGGAACTACTCCATCGGCCATTCCGACATGAACCAGGCCAACCCGGTGACGCCGGTTGGCGGCAGCTCGTCTTCGGCCGTGGCCGTGGACTTCCCCGGTATGAGGACCGATCTGAGCATGCTCAATGTCTTTCTCCACTACCTGTCTCTTATACACATCT
>JAAXQN010000184.1 GCA_012974305.1 Candidatus Methylomirabilis sp.
TGCCGAGAACACCAAACCCGAACTGTTTATAGAGTCGAGGTATCTGGGCAACCGTCGCTGACGAAAACTTCCAGATGTACACCCCATTCCCGCGCGGCACCCGTTGCAGCAGGATATCGAAGGTCTTCTTTGGGGTTTTGATTTGGCCCACCAGATCTCGGCTCCTGGGAAGACCATCATCAAGGTGTCCCTGCGGGTCGGTGCTCAACAGGTCGAGATCGATCCAAAGGGCTCGATCTAGGACGAATTTGAATTGGCGCGCCAGCTGCGGTCCCTCGCTCTTGTCCAGCCCTCTCGGCAATCTCCGGAGATCCAGATACTGTGCCGCGCGCTCAAAATCCCGCTCGCCTGCAGCCTGGAAGAATCCCTGGACACTGCTGCGAGGGACACCCCTGTCGAAGTCGTCGGCGGGACCAGCGGGCTGTGTTTTTTTCTGCTCCGGCTGTTCTGTGACCTGTTCTTGCTTCTTTGTTCCCCCGATGACCTCCTTCAGCGTGGGCTGCTGCGCCAGTGCGGAGTCCGCCACAACAAGCCCAGCCAACACCAGACACGCACTAATAGCCACGGACCTCGTGGCAGCACCAAGGGTTGCCTTGCGTGTAAAAGAACTCATAGCCTCTTGCCTCCTTTCTTGAGGATATCCCAAACTTCCTCGACAAAGACTCCATCTCCAGTATCTCTTCATCTCTTCGATACGTTGCCTACATTTCCTATAGCGGCAACTCAGGCAGGGGCCTTATGTTGCTGAAAGGGCTTCAGCGTGTCAAGTGGCATCGAACGTGTTTTTCGGAAAAGTGCCGAGGTTTGCCCGGGGGGGGGAGATGCCTGTGCCAGCGTAGCAGAAGGATGAGGGCATGGGTGTAGACTTCGGAAAGGGGAGGGACTATTGGGGATAGGGTGCGTTTTTTGGTCACGAAAGGGCACATTTTGCCGAGTCCTGCCCACCCCCAAGCGCTTGAAGTTATTGATTCTACTGTGCACAAACGCCCGGAGGTGGGAACATCGACGTCGAAATTGGTTACAGCAGCCCTCGAAGTGACACAAGCTGGCTCTGAATCTCGGCCCATGACGGGTAGGGGCCATAACAGAGCATCCTGCACTGTACGTCGTATTCTGCGCTGATCACGTCGGACAGGTCCGCCGGCGGAAACAGCGCGTCGCTCCTGGCAAAACTCATCTCGTCGGGATGGAAATAGCTCCTGGGAAAATGGGCTCGGCTGATTTTGTCGTAATCAGATTTGATGGCCGGGTATTCGTCCGACTTAAGCATCGCGATCACTTCCTCCTGTGCGGCGAGTTGAAACATGTCGTAGTAGTGCCTTGCGTAGCTCCCAAGCGGCTGGCCGTCGCGCTTGAGCAGCTCCACCTTGCCGTGGACGGCGAACATCTTCTCGACGAACGTTCGCCGGAAGTGGAGCAACCGCATCGGAAACGATCCTTCGTCTTCTGCGCCCAGGGACAGGCGTCTCTCCTGCAGAAACTGACCCAGGTAGGAGCGCAGCTCGATAATGGCGGTCGGTTCGCGACCGCTTGCCGTGCCGGCTTCAACCAGCACGCGGTCCGCGACTTCGCCGGGGCCGCCGAAGCGCTGCGCATAGAGGAAGCGGTCATTTCGGCCGAATCCGCCGATCGTCTGACTCTCGTTGGAAATAAAGGTGAGCGCCCCGTGCGCGCCGATCGCGTCACGCATTGTTTTCAGCTCCCGGTCGATGGCTCTCTTGCCCAGAGGCGGCTGGAAGGCGGCTGGATCAAGGAAGATGTCGATGTCTTCTGAAAACCTCTGGATCAGATTCCAGCCTTTCGCCAGGCTTGTGCCGCCCTTGAAGATGACTTTGTCACCGCCGGCGGCGATGATGCGCAAAGCTTCCGTGACGTAGTAATCTTTCTCGATGATCGCGGGACGCAATTCACGGCCGCGAAAATGCTCCGTCGCTTGGAGTATCGCCTGCTCGAAATCAGGACTCTCAAACAGCTTCACGTCAGCGGCGCTCCTTGGCTTGCCAGTTTCGGGCGTACCGCAGTCCGGTGAGCAATCCAAAATCGAACCGCGAGAACGGATTCAGGGCCGCTCGCATCTTTCGGAGCGCGGCGAGCTTCTTTCCGATCTGTTCACCGATGGCACCCATCATTGCGCGAACGCGGGGAGGCTCGAAATCGGCGACTTTGAGTAGACGCTCGAAGCGGCCCTTTTCCGAAAATAGCGCCACCGTTCTGCGGACGGTTTCTTCCGCAGACAGCTCGCTTGTCTTTCCCCCTCGGCGCAGAAAGTCGAGCAGCGCCGCATCGGCATCGGAAAGGCCTGCCCATGCCTCCGGTCGCCGGGTGTGGATAATCGTGTCACTGCCGATGAGCTTCCTGGGCAGACTGAGGGCGCTCGTGGCAACCTCACCCCGCCTCGCGGTCTGGGTTGTGAAGCCGAGAAGGTTTGCTGCGGCGATCCCTGATGGAAACACCCGCTTGCGCCTGGAGGCAAGCTTCTGGATTGCCGCAGGGTTTGGCAGACTCTTGCCGAATGTCGTCTGCCGCGCGCGGTAGTAGACGCCCTTGCTCAGGCGTTCGACTATTCCCTGGCGCGCCAGGCGTGAGAAGGCCTGCGCTACCGCCGTGGAGGGAAGGTCCCGGAAATCTTCAAGTCGCCACAGCCGTTCGCCACCGCGTTCAATCCGCCGCCGAACGCGATCCGTGATTTGGCGCGATCCGCCTGATGTGATACTCGACCCCATGGTGCCAAGTATCCACCTCTGCAGCAGATTCGTCAAGTTTTTTTGCAATAAAACTTGACATAGGCCCCAGTTTTTCCCCCCGGTATGGGGTTTCCGGGTGGGAGATTTTAGGTCACGAAATGCCACGTTGTGCCGCATCCCGCACACCCAAGTGCTTGAAGTTATTGATTCTACTCACCCTTGCGCAGGATTCGTAATCAGCAGGTCAGGAGTTCAACCCTCCTCGCCGGCTCCAGGAATTTCCCGCGGTTAAGTCCTTCCAGAGAGCCTTGTATCCCCTAACCATCTGATTACCAATCAGCAGGTCAGAAGTTAGTCGGCGGCATAGGCAATTCCCCCGATGCA
>JAAXQN010000050.1 GCA_012974305.1 Candidatus Methylomirabilis sp.
GATGTGTCCCGGTACGACCTCTATTACTTTTTCGTTGTTGCGGATGGCAATGGCGGTGGATCAGTTCAGGCACCCCCCCACGTCGAGCGGGTCCGGATCAAGTTGGCAGCGGGACTCGACTACTTCGGGACCATCGAGGACGTGTGCGGCGTCCGGTGGCAACGCAAAGTGCTGCCCCCAGGAGCCTGACCCCCCGCGCGGCTGATTACTGCTCGCGCGGTCCGAACTATTGTTGCCAACTTTCTCGCTCCACACGCCCATGACCATTGCAACAACGCACGCCACCCAAATTCGGCCCCTCGATCTTCCTCGGGGTGGTGAGCCTGTCGAACCACTCACCAAGTTGGAACGGCACTCGTCGAATTCCTTTCGCATCAATTCCCCCCCTGACTTCACTTCTTTCCGCTTAGGGTTTTCTGTGAACCGTGAACCGTGAACCGCAAACAGAGAAAGGGCTGGACAGAGCAGAGTGGTATGGTAGCATAATCTACTGTCATCTCTGGAGGGGGCAGCGCACCCGTGAAACGATCGGCCATCCCGTACCGCCTCTGGGGTGCAGTGGCGATCCTGCATCGTGAGGTCTTTCTCTCCTCTACCGTCCTCGTCAATGTGAACAGACCATTTCCCCTTGATCAGACGCGCCCCGATTTCGTTCAGGGACACCAGGGCACCGGGTGATGATGTCCGGGCTGGATGTCCACCTCTTTCGGGTGATCAACGGGGGCCTCAGCAATGCGGTCTTCGATTCCCTCATGCCGTTCATCACGGCTCCCGGCCATTTCGTCATCCCGTTAGCACTCATAGGAGTAGGCCTGGTCGTCTGGGGGGGCTGGAAGGGACGCCTCCTGGTGGTGATGGCCTTGCTGCTGCTTGTCGTCTCCAATGCGGTGAGCGAACAACTCAAGCAGTTGTTCCAGCGCCCTCGCCCCTGTCTGGCCCTGGAGACGGTGCGGTTGCTGGTGGGATGTAGCAAGACTAACTTTTCGTTCCCCTCGAGTCACGCCTCGAACATCACTGCCCAGGCGCTCCTCTTTGCTTTTTTCTATCGGCCGATCGCTGTTCCACTCTTCCTCGTGGCCGCCGGAGTGGGGTACTCCAGGGTTTACGTGGGGGTCCACTATCCGCTCGATGTGGTCGGTGGGATCCTGGTCGGTCTCGCCTGCGGCGCCGTGTTCATCTTCCTCACGCGCGAAGTAGAACGGCGACTCCCCAAGCGACAACCGACGTCCGATAACCGACAACCGTTGACCGACGACCGTTGACCGACAACGGACGACGGCAGACGATTAGAAAGCTTTTTCGGTCATCGGATGACGGTCGTCGAGTCATTGGTGTTGAACCCAAAGGTTCCGTATGCTATGGTGGATGCCGTTCGTCAGCAGGCACACGCCTGCAAAGCTGCGTCACAGGCCCGCCGCCAGAGGAGCTCACTCCATGTTGCGTGAACTCGTGTTCGCCCCGGTGGCCAAAGAGCTCGAGGAGGTCGAGCGGCGGATTCACACGAGGGTTTTGAGCCGCGCCGATCTCATCTCTGAGGTGACGACCTATGTTCTCGGCAGCGGCGGCAAGCGGGTTCGCCCCGCGCTGCTCCTTCTCTCTGCTCGGATGTGTGGTTACAATGCGGGGGAGCGCGATGTGGATCTGGCGGTGGTGGCGGAGTATATGCACGTCGCCACCCTTATCCATGATGACATCATTGATAACGCCCAAAAGCGCAGAGGGCACCCGTCAGCCAACGCGCGATGGGGACCACACGTCTCGGTCCTGGCCGGCGACTTTCTTTACTCGCACTCGATCCAACGGCTGGTCAGTGATGGGGACTTTCGCATCCTCAAGGCCTTCGCCGATGCCACCGTGGCTATGACCGAGGGAGAGATCCTGGAGCTGAAGTGGCACCGGAATCCCGATATCCTGTACCAGGACTACATCACCATCATCACCTGTAAGACTGCGGCCCTCTTCTCCGCCGCGTGCCGGACCGGGGCATTGGTCGCCGGGGTGGACGAGACCCGGGTGGAGGCGTTAACGGAGTTTGGCCTGAACCTGGGGATCGGGTTCCAGCTGGTGGACGATGCACTGGACTTGGTGGCGAGCGAAGAGGTCCTGGGAAAGCCTGTGGGGAACGATCTCCTGGAGGGGAAGGTGACCTATCCCCTGATTCATGTTTTCCATCACGACCGGGGCGCCGAGCGGGATGAGGTCTGCCGTCTCATCGGCAATGGACCGTTGCGGGAGGTCGAGGTGGAGACGATCCGTCGATATGTGACGGAGGGAGGGGGGGTGAAGGCGGCGGTGGAAGAGGCCAGGAAGTACCTGAGGAAAGCCCAAGAACACCTGGCCCCATTTCCCGACAACGCCGCCCGGCGCTCTCTTGAAATGTTGGTGCATTTCATCGTCGAGCGAGAGTGGTGACGAGCCGGTCGAGGTGACAGCCAAACGAGTTCTGATCGTCAAGCTGAGTTCTTTGGGGGATCTCATTCACGCCCTCCCCACCATCCATTGCCTCAAGGTGGGCTTACCTGCCTCCATCACCTGGGTCGTGAATGCCGCATATGCTCCCCTCCTCCGGCATGCCGAGGATGTGGACGAGGTGATCCCTTTTGACCGCGAGCGCCCCCTGCGGGGGATGTGGGGGGTGGTTTCGGAACTGCGCCGGAGGGAGTTCGATCTCGTCATTGACCTGACCGGCCTCTTTAAGAGTGCCCTGATCAGCCGCCTGGCGCGAGGGAGGCTCTGCCTCGGCCCCTCGTACGCGCGGGAGTTTTCCTGGCTTTTCTACCAGCAGCAAATTGGCTCGAGCGATCTCGATCGTCATGCGGTCGAACGGTATCTCGACGTCGTTCGGGCGTTCAAGCTGGAAGAGCGGGATCGGGCCTTCCCGCTTACGTTCCCGTCCTCGCCGCTCCCTGTCGATGGGTCGCAGCCGGTCGTGGTCTTAGTTCCCAGCGCGCGGTGGCCCACCAAGCTCTGGCCGGCGAGATCCTTCGCCGATTTGGCGGATCGACTTCGCCGGGACCGGGTTCGGGTGGTGGCGGTGGGGGGTGAGCTGCCGAGCCCCGAGGACCCCC
>JAAXQN010000146.1 GCA_012974305.1 Candidatus Methylomirabilis sp.
GCCATAATCATCCTTCGTACATCGAGCCCTACCAAGGAGCGGCGACAGGGGTGGGTGGAATCATCCGGGACATCTTCACCATGGGAGCGCGTCCGATCATGCTATTAGACTCCCTTCGTTTCGGCCCCCTGACCGAGGCCAAGAACCGGTATCTCATGGGTGGGGTGGTGGCAGGGATCTCCGGATACGGGAATGCGGTGGGAGTTCCCACCGTGGGAGGTGAAGTGGTCTTTGACGACTGCTACAGCCATAACCCGCTCGTGAACGTGCTCTGTTTAGGGATCGCTCCCATCGATAAGCTCTTCTTTGCGCACGCCGGGGGGATCGGGAATCCAGTGATCTATGCAGGGGCAAAGACGGGTCGGGACGGGATCCACGGCGCGACGATGGCCTCGGAGACCTTTGACGAGAAGAGTGAGGAGCGCCGCCCCACCGTGCAGGTTGGCGATCCGTTCCGCGAGAAGCTCTTGATCGAGGCCTGCCTGGAACTCATGCAGACTGATACGCTGGTTGGTGTGCAGGACATGGGAGCGGCCGGCCTCACCTGCTCGAGTTGCGAGATGGCCAGCCGGGGTGGGACCGGCGTCGAGATCGATATCCAGCTCGTTCCGCGCCGGGAAGAGGGGATGAGCCCTTACGAGGTGATGCTCTCTGAATCGCAGGAACGGATGCTGCTGGTGGTACGCCAGGGGGCCGAGGCGACCGTTCGCGAGATCTTTGCCAAGTACGATCTCGACGCAGTGGTCGTGGGCCGGGTGACGGGCGATGGAGTAATGCGGGTGCGGGAGGGAAAACGCACCGTGGCCTCGATCCCGGCGAAGGCACTCGTGGACGATGCCCCTGTGTACCACCGACCACTGACCCGGCCCGCCTGGCAGGATGACATTCAGCGCCTGAACGTCGACGATATCCCCCTGCCTCGCGACTATGGAGACGTGCTCTTGCAACTGTTGGCCTCCCCGACCATCGCGTCGAAGGCCATGGTGTGGGAGCAGTATGATCACATGCTCTTTTTGAACACGGTGGTTGGACCAGGCTCTGATGCGGTCGTGCTCCGACTCAAAGGGACAGAGAAAGGCATCGCGGTATCCACCGATGGGAACGGGCGATACACCTTCTTGGATCCCTTCACGGGGGGGATGATCGCTGTGGCCGAAGCGGCCCGGAACGTGGTGGCAAGCGGCGGCGAGCCCGTCGCCATCACTAACTGTCTCAACTTCGGTGACCCGACGCGTCCCGAGATCTCCTGGCAGTTCGCCGAGGCGGTTCGCGGGGTGGCGGCTGCCTGCCGCATCTTGCAGACACCGGTCACAGGAGGGAATGTGAGCTTTTACAATGAGACCATGGGAAAGGCCGTCTTCCCTACACCGATCGTGGGGATGCTGGGCATCTTGGCCCACATCTCGCACGCCACTACCCAGACCTGGAAGGAGACCGGGGACGTAGTGGTCCTCTTGGGCGAGACGCGCGAGGAGTTGGGGGGAAGTGAATATCTGAAGGTCTGCCATGGGATGGTGCAGGGCCGACCACCGACCGTGGACCTGGAGTTAGAGCGCCGGGTCCAGGGATGCTGTTTGGAAGCGATCCGGGCCGGACTGGTTCGCTCTGCCCATGACTGCTCAGACGGGGGGCTCGCGGTGACTTTAGCCGAAGGGTGCGTCAGCAATCCCGATAAGCCGATCGGCGTCGACGTAAACCTGGCGGATTCCCTCCGTCCGGATGCGCTCCTTTTTGGCGAGAGCCAGTCCCGGATAGTTCTCTCCCTCCGGGAGGCGGACTTGAATAGGGTCCAGGCGATCGCCGACCACTATGGGGTGGCGGTCACTCTGATAGGGCGGACGGGCGGCTCCCGATTCATCTGCAAGGGGCAAACGTTTCACCTGGACCTGCCGCTCTCCCTTCTCGATCAGGCCTGGCGCGGAGCCGTTCCCACCTACTTCGGACAGCGTTGAGGGAGGAGGCATGAAGACCATCAATATCGGCCTCGTGGGTTTCGGGACGGTCGGAGTCGGGGTAGTGAGGCTGTTCCAGGAGCAGGCCGTGCTGCTCGAGCGACGTGTGGGGGCGCAGCTCCGGGTCAAGCGGATCGCCGATATCGACCTCACGAGGGTGCGGGACGTGGAGGTGGATCCCAGTATCCTTACTTCGGATGCGCGAGAGGTCACCGAGGATAAGACGATTGACATCGTGATCGAGCTCATCGGGGGTACCACAGTGGCTCGCGACGTGGGGCTTGCGGCGCTGAGGAATGGAAAGCACTTGGTCACGGCCAACAAAGCCCTCCTCGCCACCCACGGCCTCGAGCTGTTTAGGGCAGCGGCCGAACGCCGAGTCGATTTAGGATTCGAGGCCAGCGTCTGCGGCGGGATCCCGATCATCCGGGCGGTCCGAGAGGGTCTCGTTGCCAACCGAATCCACTCCATTACCGGAATTGTGAACGGTACCTGCAACTATATCCTCACGAAAATGACGGAACGTGGAGCTTCGTTTGCGGAGGTCCTCAAAGAGGCCCAGGTCAAGGGATACGCTGAGGCAGATCCGTCGCTTGACATCGACGGCATTGATGCTGCCCACAAGCTCCAGATCCTCGCCTCGATCGCCTATGGGGGTACCGTGGATTTTGATGCCATCCATATCGAGGGGATCCGAGAGGTCGACCCTGCGGATATCCAGTATGCAAAGGAGCTGGGGTACCGGATCAAGCTGTTAGCCATCGCCAAAGAGGCCGATGGCAAGGTCGAGGTACGGGTTCACCCCACCCTGGTCCCCGAAGACCACCTGCTTGCCCCAGTCGGAGGAGTCTATAACGCCATCTATATCGTGGGTGATGCCACCGGATCGTTGATGTTTTCCGGAAGGGGAGCCGGGCAGATGCCGACGGCCAGCGCCGTCGTGAGCGACGTTGTCGAGATCGCCCAGAACATCCTCCATGGGCGCCCGTCGAGACCGTCGCATGTTCGTGAGATCGCCGGTGAGGGCTTGAGGATTCGACCCATGGAGCAGGTCCGGACCCGGTACTACCTGCGGGTGATGGCTGTGGACAAACCGGGAGTTCTCTCAAAGGTCTCGGGGATCCTTGGAGAGCACGACATCTCTATCGCTTCAGTGATCCAGAAGGGGCATGCCCAAGCAAGTGTCCCAGTTGTCATGATGACCCACGAGGCGGTGGAGGGAGCGATGCAAAAAGCGCTTGGAGGGATTAAGGCCCTCGATGCGGTGACGGGAAAGACGATCTGCCTCCGTGTCGAAGAAGCCTAATGATGTCCAAAGTCCAACGTCCAAGGTCAGAAAGCTCATCGCAGTTTTGACTTTGGACTTTGGACCTTGAACACTGGACGGATAGTGATGAGGTGGCACGGCGTTATACATCGGTATCGGGATTATTTACCGGTGACGGAAAAAACCCCGGTAATCACCCTCCAGGAGGGAAACACCCCCCTGATTCGGGCGGACCGCCTCGGGGAAGCCCTGGATTCCCGGGTTGAGCTCTTTCTGAAGTTCGAAGGGGCGAATCCCACGGGTTCCTTCAAAGACCGCGGGATGACCGTTGCCATCAGCAAGGCAGTCGAAGAGAAGATGACCGCGGTCGTCTGTGCCTCTACGGGGAACACCTCCGCTTCGGCTTCCGCGTACGCCGCCCGGGCCGGGTGCCGTGCGTATGTCGTGGTTCCTAAGGGCAACGTCGCCATGGGGAAGCTCTCGCAGGCCCTGATGCACGGGGCGAGGCTGATTCAGCTTCAGGGCAACTTTGACGAGGCCTTCGAGATCGTCAAGAGTGTTGCGGAGAAGTTTCCGATTGCCTTAGTCAATTCCATTAATCCCTTCCGCATCGAAGGACAGAAAACTGCTGCTTTCGAGGTCTGTGAGCAACTCGAGAGGAGCCCGGACCGTGTGTTCATCCCGGTCGGAAATGCCGGGAATATCAGCGCGTACTGGAAAGGCTTTCGGGAGTACCGAGAGGCGGGACGGATTCAGAACCTTCCTCGAATGATTGGCTGGCAGGCCGAGGGGGCCGCGCCTCTTGTGCGAGGAGAGGTGGTGAAGCATCCCGAGACGGTCGCGTCAGCCATTCGGATCGGCAACCCGGCTAACTGGTCTATGGCGCGGGCAGCCATCGAAGAGTCCCACGGAGAGATCGGGCTCGTGTCGGATGCCGAGATCCTCGACGCCTACCGACAGGTGGCCCAACTCGAGGGGGTCTTTTGTGAGCCAGCCTCGGCAGCCGCGGTGGCAGGCCTCGTGAAGCAGTGTCGCGAGGGGAAGATCCCCCGTGGAGCCCAGGTTGTCTGTATCCTCACGGGACATGGTCTGAAGGATTCAGAGGTAGCGCTCACCCTTGCACCACCGTTGCAACCAGTGGAGGCGAATATTGAGGCGGTGGTCGAGGCGATGGGTCTCAATTGAAGGATGGCCCACTTGCGGTGGGTGAGATCTCCCTCGTTTTCGAGGATTATGAAGGCGAGAGCACGCGTGGAAGCAGAGAAAGGGCTTGACTCGCGTGGGGGGGGAACGATATTTTGAATTATGCCTGGTTTCCAGGCCGTTTTCATCTTTTGAGCGCATGTTGCGGGCGGGAATAGCTCAGGGGTAGAGCATCGCCTTGCCAAGGCGAGGGTCGGGGGTTCAAATCCCCTTTCCCGCTCCAAAATATATCGTGGCGGCGTAGCCAAGTGGCTAAGGCAGAGGTCTGCAAAACCTTTATTCCCGGGTTCGAGTCCCGGCGCCGCCTCCAGCATTTTCCCTTGCAGTTCCAAAGAATTATCAACCCTCAGCTTCTCGCTTCCAAAGCGTTAGTAGGCCCGTAGACCGCCGTCCGGCCTTGAGCCACTATCCGCGGATGCTTTGGCTGGGTTCGTCGTCCGCATCAGCGCAGTCCCCTGGAGTCACTACGGTTTCACTCTATGCAAGAATTTCATACGAGGGATTGAGAGAGATAAATCTTTAGTTCTGCTACACCTGCCCGGATCAAATGCAAAAGACCCTGATGCATAAGATTCATATTTCTTCAGACCGATTCTCGCAGTGGCCGCGTCACTCGACGTCGGAAAAATCATCGCAGTCCTTTTCAAACCAGAGGCTTAGCCCATCACCCGTGGCGTCCTGCCCCGCATTGGCACGTCCCCTGCTTTTGGACTGTCACTCCGGGCAGAGGTTGACGCGAAGCGCGACCCTGCGGGTGTTTTCATGATGAGTCGACCGTGTCCCGGACCCCTGAAGAATTCATTGACGCTGAAGGGTCACCCTTGTTATGAAACTCCGGTGGTCTCATCCTCCCTGCTCCTCCGCCGCTGGGAAACGTTCAGATCGTGACTAAGGGAAGGAAGGTCTGAAGAGAATGAAGGAGTTGAAAAAAGAAGAGGGAATCGCGCTCGTCATCACCCTGCTGATCATGACCCTCCTTTTAGTGATGGGGACTGCCTTTTTAAGTATCTCTTCTACGGAAACCCTCATCTCCATTAACGAACGGAACCGGTTCCAGGCCTTCCACGTGGCCGAGGGTGGGTCTGAAAGGGCGATCGCAGAGTTGAACATCAATGAAACATATACAGGGACTGGAGGGGAGCAGTCTCTCGGTTTCGGGACCTACGAGGCGACGGTGACTCCCCTTTCCACTCCCCTTTCCGGAGTAGTGGATCCAGTGGATCCGATGCAGATTACTTCCACCGGTTATGTCCCGAATAAAACCGTGCCCAACAAGGCGATGACCCAAGTCGAGGTCGCCGTGTACCGCGGCTCACCATTCCAAATCGGCCTGCTCGGGCTCAGTCTCGTCGAGTTGGAGGATCGCGTCGTGGTGGACAGTTACGATTCGGCCCTGGGGGAGTATGATCCCATGGCTGCCGGATCAGAGGGGCATATCCAGAGTAACGGTGACATCACCCTCTTGACGAACAACACCGTGAACGGAAATGCCCTGGCTGGAGGCACTGTCACCCTCGGTTTTGGTTCGACCATAACGGGCACGGCCACGGAGGGGGTCCCGAGTGCCACCATCGTCACGGACATCAGTTATCCAGCTTACAATAGTGATACTGCCGGCATTTCTCCACCAGGGGCGTATGATACGAGTACGTACGATCTTACGGTGAACCCGGGTCAGACCGTGACGCTCGATCCAGGGACCTATTCCTTCAATAGGATCACTCTGAAGACGGGGGCGAAGCTCGCCATCACTGGTCCGGTAGTTATCCACATGACAGGCAGGTTCTATGCCAAGAACGGAGTGGTGGTCAATACCAGCAAGATCCCCGCAAATTTGATGATCATCTCCTCCATGTCTGGGTCGGATGCCATTACCACGGAGGAGCCTGGATCGGGGGAGTTTTACGGGGGTATTTATGCCCTGAATGGCGAGGTGGAATTCAATGACGGCGGATGGAAAATCTACGGGGCGATCGTCGCTGATGAGATAGATATCGAAGACGATGCCCGGTTCCACTACGATGTGGCGCTTACAAAACCTTCTCTCCCTGCCGGCAAGTTCCGGCCGGCGGCCGGCACCTGGAGGGAACTGTTTCCGTAAGAAATAATCCCGCGATCTCCCATCATCGACATATCCTTTCCTCGCAAGAAACACGGTCCGTATCGAAGCTAGTCCACTATTAGCAAATATCGCAGTGCCCTCCTCGAACTGCCACGTGCTGCTCTTTCCGAGTAGGCAAGTTTCCTGGAAGTTGCCTCCGTGCTGATTCTCGTACCCTCATGGACATCGGAGGAACACCCTACCGCTTGACATCCCGAGGCCGGTCGGACATACTTATGCCCCCCAGGAGACGCATTGATGGAACCGGGGTGTAGGGACAGCCACGGCCCACATCCGGGCACAGCAGATGGCGTAGCAAGCGTTCAGACGCCTTCTCGGGCGAAGCACGGCCCGCGAGGGCGTTTTTGGCTATTTGCGAGAGACCTCCAAGACCACACGTAGTATGTGAGGACCGGAAGGGCACGGTCATCTGCGAGTCGGAAACCACGACATGGTAGGGAGAAGGACAACTTGATAAAAGGACGCGGGGATCTGCCAAACCGCACGGAGGGGACTCATGGATTATCTTGAGCAGGGCATGTCGGGCCTGACGGACCTGATGGATCGGTTCGCGAAGGAGATCCGGGCCGTTTCGGAAGACGCCGTCAGCAGGGACCAGAAGCCTTCACCGGAGGACCTCCGGCGCAAAGTCGCCGAGGCCCAGGAGCGTATTGCTCGGGAAGCCACGGAGATCTTCGGTCGCCTGGAGCGCGAGTTAGAGTCTAAGCTCAACGAGATCAGGGGGATGATAGAGCGCCTGGTGCTGCTCAAGGAGCTCGTCCACTGGACGGTTGGTCACGGGAAGACCTCGTCCCGCGAGGTCACCCAGGAGCTGATCAAAGAACGGTTGAAACGAGAAAGCCACTAAAAAAGCATATTCAAGAGATGGTCAAGTGCTCGGGGTTTATTCATGACCCACGGTCACCGCGGGGCTATTGCATCGCGGATACATCATTCTTAATAATCCCTTCTTCAAGCCACTCCGCCTCCCCTTTTAAGATCCTCTTTATAATCTTATAGACCCGTGTGTCGTCCTTATTAAAAATACTCTTTCTGAGTGACGATGCAGGCTGAATGGTTTGCTTGGCATCATGGCAAAAGAAATCGGCTAATTCTCTGGAGAGAGGCTTCTCTGTAACCTGCGCGGATGTCGCGTAAGCAGACGCCGCCGCTGCCGCATACAAATTAATGCTGGCATCCACAAATTTCTTCAGCAGCAGCTGTTTATGCTGCAGGGCCGTCTGATAGTACGTGGTGCCAAATACAGCGAGTCGAGTCAATTGCCGGGCCATTTTTTGCGTATGTTGAGAGCCCGAAAAAGGATTAACCCCCCGAAGTAACATTTTGGCATAATAGGAAACAGCGGATGCTTTCTCACTGACCCTCCCGTATTTCAGATTCATACCGTGCTTAAAGTATTCTGCAAGACATTCCCTCGCAATCCACATTCTCATTATCTCGCTCGTGCCTTCCCAGATAAGATTAATTCGCGCGTCTCTCATCATCCGTCCGACCGGCATCGGCAGTTCGTTATGGCTTATCAGCGAATACGTCGTTTCAAAACCGCGGCCCCCTCGAATTTGAAGAAGATCATTTACGGAATCCCAAAGCCATTCAGTCGCAAGGATCTTTGCGGCGGCTGATTCCAACCGCACATCTTGCTTTGAATCGACCCCCACTCCGGTCATCTTGACGATTCCTTCAAGTGCAAAGGTACGAGCAGCCATACGGACGATTTTCTCTGAGATTAATCCGTGCTCGCCGATCGACTTTCCCCACTGCACTCTCTCTTTTGCCCACAAGCGGCTGAACCATAAGCACCTTTTCAGCGCGCCGAGACAGGCAGCCGGGAGGGTCAGCCGTCCGATCGTCAGCGTAGTTAACGCGATTTTTAATCCATCGCCTTCGTGACCAAGTAAATTGTCGGTAGGCACGTATACGTGCGAGAAATCGAGGGCGCCGTTATAAATCGCCCTGACTCCCTCAAACCTTAGCCGTGCTAGGACCTTGCACCCATCCGTCTTCGTCTCAACAATAAAAGCACCGAAGCACTTTTCAGCACCAGAATTATGAAGTTCCTCTGGATCATCTACAATGCGTGCAATAACCACCAAAAGTGTAGCGAGGAATTCGTCATTATTCTTCGGAGCATTTGTCGTGTAGAGTTTTCTCCCATTCAAGCGGTACCCAACGGTCTTTCCATCTTTTTTGACCCGTACTGCATATGTCAGGATTCCAGATATATCGCACCCTGCTGTGTCCTCGGTCAGCGCGAAACCGGAGATTTCGCCATTGGCCAGACGCGGCAATAATCGTTCCTTTTGTTCGGGATTGCCGAATTGCTTTAACGGTTCGGGAACCCCGATCGAGTTGTGGGCCGAAAGAAGGGCGGTCAGAGAGGCATCGTATCCCCCCAAAAGAACGCCAATGTGGTGGTAATCGGACTGGGATAATCCGTGTCCGCCGTAGGATACGGGGATTTTGATGCCAAAGGCTTTCATCTTCTTCAAGTCAGAGATTAGTGCGTCTGAGATGTCTCCTTCTCTATCGATCAGCTCCGGATCAACTTTGTCAATGAGAAACCGTTGGAGTGTATTGAGAAAGGATTGCGCTTGGTCGCTGGGTTCGGGGTAATGGAGAGGAAATGAGGTCGACCTCACCTCAGCTTCAAAGAGACCAGCAAGGAAACCTTCGTGCTTCTTACGTTCACGAGAAGCTTCTGCGACATCGAGAGATTGATCTAGGGTTAACTTCTTTGCCATTGGTCCCCGTTCCCTCGGCTACGAGGGCGCCGAGCTATGCAAAGTGATATCTAATATTTGTGGTCACAACACGAGATACAAAGTATGCAAGAAATGGACCCATGACCGGAGTCAGGTTTTGCCGGTTGGGCCTGTCCGTCACACCGGTTCAGAACCGTCTGCGTCTTTTCCCTCAGTTGACTAAGCACCTGTAAAGTGTGAACGGGCCATGATATGTTGCCGAGACGTGTCCTGTGGATGAGTAGGGTCACACCGCGGATCACGTGAATGAAGATGGGGGGAGGTGAGCGAAATCGTCCTGTTTTATTTGGCCTCGTTCTTGCACAAACCCGCATAGAGAGAGTGTTTTTAGGGGCGCAGCGCTGGAAGGTTTGATCCACATCCACGATCCCGCGGATTAGCGGCGGGATCTCGTGGGCCGAGACGTGCCGCAAGCAGGTCAGCGGTCGCAGGACCGGATGCCGATGCAAGACGGTCGCCCGGGCAGGCGTGATGCCGCTGGCCTCCCACACGGTTTACCCCGCCAGGTGCCCTCCTCCTGCCGCGCGGTGAAGGGCAGCTTTCCGGGATGTTTTTCATATGGCACTGTACAGTGGTGAGCATCTGCCGTGGGAGCAATCGAGTCATGAAGACCATGCTTGCAGACGGCACAGCCGGCACGCGATATACCGGTGGAAAAAGATCCACTGGCATGATCGCCATTTTATCTAAGGGGAACGAATGAGAAAAGTGGCGATCGTCGATGGTTTTCGAACTCCATTTTGCAAAGAAGGGACGCAGTTTCAGGATCTTGAGGCGGATTTTCTCGGCGCGTTGACAGTGCGGGAAATCCTAAAGAGATTCGAAAACTGGAATGTACAGCCTACGGTTGTAGATCGCGTCATTGGGAGCAATATTGCCACTCCGGCCCATGCCCCGAACATCGCCAGAGTCATGGCGGTCAAGGGCGGCTTGCCGGTCTCTATCCCGGCGGATACGCTCGGGAAGAACTGCGGCTCGGGAGTAACCGCAGTTCACTACGGCCGTCTGTGGATTGAATCAGGATCCGCCGATACGATCCTAGTCGTGGGCGCGGAATCCATGAGTCGGATTCCGTTCCTCTACCAGCCTGCAGTAACACAATCTTTCAAGGATCTGGTAGGCGCAAGAAGTTCCTTCGCGAAGTTGAAACCGATCCTTAAGTTATATTCACAATTGTTCCGATTCTGGCATAAAGATTACCAGCCGCTCATCGGCTTAAAGCTGGGACTCACAGATCCCACGTGTGATCTTATCATGGGCATGACTGCTGAAAATCTGGCAAAAGATCCCAGCTTTGGGATTACCCGGCACGATCAGGACACGTTTGCCCTTCGGTCACACCAAAATGCATCACAAGCACAAGAAACGATCTTTACAGAAGAAATCACTCCGGTGTTCGTGCCGACGCAAAACGGGTACGCGTTCGTTGATGTTGATAATGGCGTTCGCAGCAATCACTCCATGGACGCACTGGAAAAGCTCAAACCTTTCTTTGACAGGAGGCACGGCACGGTAACCATAGGAAATTCCTCTCAAGTGACCGACGGTGCTGCCAGTATTCTGCTGATGGTAGAGGAGAAGGCCCAGAGTCTCGGACTACCGGTTCTCGGATACGTTGGAGAATATGAAGATATCGGCTTTGATCCCAGTCGAATGGGA
>JAAXQN010000177.1 GCA_012974305.1 Candidatus Methylomirabilis sp.
GTCCTTCCCTTGCTCACGGTCCTGGCCGATGCGCTCGGCATCTTTGGGGGAATGGTCATGTCCCAGTACGAGTTTCACGTGGACGCCACTCTGTACATGAGCACCATCTGGCGCAATCTGAAATTAGCGGACCTCTTGAGTGGCCTGGGAAAGACGGTGGTCTTCGGCTTCCTCATCGGGATCATCGGCTGCTACAACGGTCTCGAGGTCTCTGGGGGGACCGAAGGGATCGGACGGGCCACCACCAAGACGGTGGTGACCGCGTCCATTCTGGTCCTGATCTCTGACTTCTTTCTCACGAAATTCTTTTGGTGGCTGGAGTTCCTGACGTAATGGCCAAGGCCATTGAGCTTTGTCAGCTGTACAAGGTCTTCGACGACCATCAGATCCTGCACGGCCTCGATCTGGGGATCGACGAGGGAGAGGTTTTGACCATCCTGGGAGGGAGTGGGACCGGCAAGAGTGTGCTCCTCAAAATGGTCATTGGACTGCTCAAACCAGATGCGGGCCGGATCCTGATCGAAGGCGAGGACATCGCTCCACTCCCGGAGGACGAGCTCCTGAAAGTGAGGCGGAAGGTGGGCATGCTGTTTCAGGGTGCCGCCCTCTTCGACTCCTTGACCGTGTTCGAGAATGTCGCCTTTTCACTGAGGGAACACACCCACATGACGACGGCCGAGATGCGGGACAGAGTTGGCGAGGTCTTGGCGCTTGTGGGGATGGCCGGGACGGAGGAAAGATTCCCGGCAGAGCTCTCGGGAGGCATGCGCAAGCGCGTAGGGTTGGCGCGGGCTATCGCCCTGACACCGCGGATCCTCCTCTATGATGAACCGACGACGGGCCTCGACCCGCGCAATGTGGAGAAGATCAATGAACTGATCAGGGACCTCCGGGAGAAAATCCGGGTGACCTCGGTGGTGGTTACCCATGATCTGCAGAGTGCGTTTCGCATCTCCGACCGGGTCGCCCTCCTCTCTGAGGGACGGATCGCTGGCACCGGGACGCCGGCAGAGATCGGCAAATCTGAGAGCCAAGTGGTCCGGGAGTTCTTGGCTGGCCACTTTTAATGGTTCAGAGTTCACGGTTCACGGTTGCCAGGATCAAATACTTCCGATGGCACGGTCCTTGAATGGGTTGGGAGTTCACGGCTTGCAGTTCTGAGAAAGAACGATTTTGCACTTAACGGGCCGTGAACTGTGAACTGTGAACCGTGAACACTATCGCGGAAGGGCCATGCGGGATCGGGAGTATCTGATCAAGTTTCGGGTGGGGATCTTCGTTTTCTTGCTCCTCCTCCTCTTTGTGACCTTCGTCCTGACCATCGGGATTCAGGCCCGTCTCTTCGAAAACCAGTACACCCTCCGTGCCGCCTTTCGGGATATCCAGGGACTGGTCGTGGGGGCGCCGGTCCGGCTGGCCGGATTGACCGTGGGAAGCGTGCGGCGGATCAGCTTTAGTGCCGATTTCGCCGACCCGCGCATCCATGTGGACGTGGCTATTGACGAGCGGTTTCAGTCCCGCATCCGGGAGGACTCGGCGGCCACCATCGGTACCATGGGATTGGTCGGGGACAAAGTCTTCGAGATCACTGTGGGGAGTGAAAAGGCAAAGATTCTGGAGCCCGGGAAGCTCCTCAAGACCGTCGAGCCCATCGACTTTACCCGTCTCGTGTCCCAGGGGGGAGAGGTCATGGAGGGGGTCACGGGTGCCAGCCAGGCCCTGAAGGGAATCCTCCAAAAGGTGGAAGAGGGTCAGGGGCTTCTTCCCACACTGATTTCGGAGGAGTCCGGGGGGGACCTGATCCGCGACCTGGCCATGGCGGCAAAAAACCTCCGGAAGCTGAGCGAGCGGGCAGAAAAAGGAGAGGGACTGTTGGGCACGTTGTTGGCTGAGAAGGAAGATCTCCCCCTGATCGAGAGCCTGCACCGCAGCGCGGCTCGCCTGGAAGAAACCCTGAAAAAGGTTCAAGAGGGGGATGGGCTCCTCCATGCCTTGATCTATGAGGAGGGAGGGAAGAGTTTGATGACGGACACCAGGCGAGCTGTTGAGGTCGGTGAGGAAACCCTGCAGGATCTTCGGGTGGTCGCGGCCAACCTCAAGCGCATCACCGGGGCCCTGGCCGAGGGTGAGGGAACCCTAGGGGCGCTCCTCCAAGACCCGACCGTCTATGAGGACCTCTCGAGTCTCCTCCGAGGGGCGGAGCGAAGCTGGATCCTCCGGGGCCTCATCCGCTCCAGCGTTCGCGAGGGGGGGAATTCGGCGACACAAGAGCAGAAGTGATTGCAAAACCATCCCGCCGGTTGTAGATCGCCCGCAGGCTGAACCAAGCTAGAACAAGCCTATCTTTCCTACTCAGATAACGTGCCATCCTACCTCTGACGTTTCTGTACCACGGATCGATTATTGCAAGTTACATCTCCGCGATTTCGCAACCCCTTATTTTTGGCCGATTAGGCGCCTACCAGCCTGACATTCCCTGGCCGGAAATGCTGCGGTGGAGCTGTTCGGGAGCTCCTCGCGCTGGTGAGCGCCTGCAGAGGGTAAGACGATCGAATGCTGTGGACAAGAAAATTCCGGATCGCCACAAAAATCTTTCTCATCGTACTCCTTTTGCTGACCTCAGTTGTCGCCCTGCTTCACCTCGCCCTGACAGCCGGGGGGGTCGACCAGCACCTCCGAAATTACATCGAGGCAACGCTGAGCCGGCAACTTCAGCGGGAGGTTCAGGTCGGTAAGATCACATTAAGTCCTTTCCTCATCTCTCTTGAGCTGCGTGATGTCGTTGTGAAAGGCCCTGAGGCGGTTCCATTTTCTCAGTTACAACCCCCCGAATGATTCCAGGAAAATCCGCTCTTGCAGTCTAAAAGGTCGCTGAAAAGGCTGTAAAATCTAAGTTTTCAATTGACATGCAGGGAAGACAAGGTTATTTTCTCTCAGACTTGATGGAGTGATTCAGGTAAGCCTGTTTGAACGGTCCCTTCCGGCTGAGTATCCCCTGTCGAAAAAAATTGATGAGTAAAGGAAGCAGCATACGCC
>JAAXQN010000159.1 GCA_012974305.1 Candidatus Methylomirabilis sp.
GAATTATCGTCCTTTCCCTGGCGATCCTCCCGATGTTGGGGGTGG
Organism: Candidatus Methylomirabilis sp.; assembly: GCA_012974305.1. Classification (GTDB taxonomy): domain Bacteria; phylum Methylomirabilota; class Methylomirabilia; order Methylomirabilales; family CSP1-5; genus CSP1-5. The sequence goes on from JAAXQN010000159.1 coordinate 46, forward strand.
GCGGGATGCAGCTCTATAAAGCCGAGGTGCCTGGACCAGTCCCGGACCGACTGGTCCCCAGAATCGGGCAGACGGCGAGGTTGCTCTGGGGGATCTACCTACTCCTGTCGGGTATTGAATTCCTCGTGCTCGTCCTGCTCGGGATGCCGCCCGTCGACGCCCTGTTGCATACCTTCACGACCATGTCCACGGGAGGATTCTCTCCCAAGGCCGCGAGCATCGGTGCCTACCACAGTGCAGCCATCGACATGGTTCTCATCCTCTTCATGTTCCTGGCCGGCGCCAATTTCGCGCTCCATTTCCAGGCCCTTCGGGGAAATTTCCGGATCATTCGAGACCCCGAGTTTCGCTTCTATACCGTAAGCGTTCTGATCATCGTCATCGGTATGACTCTCGTCCTCTGGGGAAGGGTCTATCCGGATCTTTCCTCTGCCCTGCGCTACGGTGCCTTTCAAGTGGTCTCTATCGTGACCACGACGGGTTTTGCAACGGCCGACTACGCCACCTGGCCTTATGTTGCCCAGTTCCTCCTGTTGTGCCTGATGTTGCTCGGAGGGTGTGCCGGCTCCACCGCCGGGGCGGTCAAACAGGTGCGGAGCCTTCTGCTTTTCAAGGTGGTCTATGACCATCTCTACAAGCTCGTTCATCCCAAGGCGGTCCGCCACGTGAAGATCGGAGGCAAGGTGGTGCCGAAGGAGGTCCTGGATGGCGTGCACGTCTTCGTGCTCCTCTACTTCTTGACCTTCTTCGTTGCCACCGCGAGCCTCACTCTGCTCGATATGGACTTGGTCACCGCGATAGGGGCGGTCGCGGCCAGCCTTGGGAATGTGGGGCCTGGGCTCGGCGGGGTGGGACCGGCGGAGACCTACGCGGCGATTCACCCCTTGGGAAAGTGGATCCTCAGTGCCTGTATGGTCTTGGGCCGTCTCGAACTCTTCACGGTGCTTGTTCTCTTCACCCCAGGCCTCTGGCGGAGCCTCGTCTGGCGCAAATGAGGGGCAAATCTCCTTGACAGAGCAGGGTGCGGTGGCTACTCTCGATTTAGAGCGTTCATTACAGGAGAAATCACATGTTCGGCATCGGGATGCCCGAGCTGATCGTGATTTTCATCGTGGCCCTTTTGGTCTTTGGCCCAAAGAAGCTCCCGGACCTGGGCAAGGCCTTGGGCCGGGGGCTTGCGGAATTCAAGCGAGCTTCCGAGGATCTCAAGGAGAGCCTGACCACCGATTTCAGCTTGGAGGAAGAGGAAAAGCCTCCAACGCAAGCGCGTCCCCCTGCCGAAGGACCCACTTCCCCTCCCGAGCCTCCTCCTTCCAAGGACGATCTGGCCGATGCCTCATGAGAAGATGCCCTTCCTCTCCCACCTGGAGGAGCTCCGAAAGCGCTTGATCGCCTCGCTCATCGCCATCGGCGTCGGCTTCGCCGTCTCCTTTCACTTCTCCGAGCAGATCATGGCCTTCCTCAAGCGCATTCTCACGACCAGCTTTGTCATCCAGACAACTTACCCCTTCGTGGTCACCACCACGAAGCCCCCGCCACAGTTGATCTTCGTGGCGCCAGCCGAAGCCTTCTGGGCTCATATTAAAATCGGCTTTCTCGCCGGGCTCCTGCTGGCCATCCCCCTTATTCTTTACGAGTTGTGGCGTTTCGTCAGCCCTGGCCTTGTTGAGCGGGAGCGGCGCTACGCGCTCCCCTTTGTTGTCCTGGGGAGCCTCTTCTTTTTTTTTGGCCTTTCCTTCTGCTATTTTGTCGTCCTCCCGTTCGCCATGGATTTCCTCCTCACTTATAAGACCGAGCATCTGACCCCGATGCTCTCTATCGGTCTCTTTATCGATTTCATCGTCAAGTTCCTCCTTGCCTTCGGCCTCATTTTTCAGCTCCCCCTCCTCATGAGCCTTGCGGCCCGGCTTGGTTTGGTCACCTCCAAGTTTCTCTCCCGCAACCGCAAGTACGCAATTCTGTTGAGTTTCGTGATCGCCGCCATCCTGACCCCCACCCCGGATATCTTCAACCAGACTCTCATGGCCGGTCCCCTCTGCCTCCTGTACGAGGTGGGGATCTGGGCTGTCCGGATCATCGAGAAGATGCGGCGCTCCCCCGCCCCGCAGGAGGCCCCTGAGGGGGTCTAGCGCTTGGTGCTGGATGAATAACCGTGGGCTTTGGAGGGGAGAGAAAAGGGGAAGACTAGGCGAGCTCGAGCATCCGGTGGATAGCGATCCGAGCGCTGGTGGCGATGTCCTCCGGGACCTTCACCTGAAAGACTGTCTCCTTGAGCGACCATAGGACTTTTTCCAGGGTGATCCGCTTCATGTATTCGCAGACCGCATCCTCCTTGAGAGGGACAAAGGCCTTATCTGGGTTACCCTTTTGGAGAGGGTAGAGGATGCCGGTCTCGGTGGCCACGATGAATTTCAGGGCTGGAGAAGCCTTGCTCCGCCGGATCATGCCGCTGGTGGAGAGGATGTGGATTCTGTCCTGCATGCCGGGCGCCTCTTGGGCAAAGGTCATACAGTTCGTGGTGCAACCGCACTCCGGATGGATGAAGATCTCCTCGGCATCCGGATGCAGGCGGAGGGCTTCTTCAAAGTGGCTGGGACGGATTCCGGCATGGACGTGGCACTCTCCCGGCCAGACCCGGATATTCTTGCGGCCGGTCACCCGGGCCACATAGTCGCCCAGGTACAGATCAGGGAGAAAGAGGATCTCCCGATCGGGGGGGACGGCTTGGACCACCTTGGCGGCGTTGGCCGAGGTACAGCAGTAGTCGCTTTCGGCCTTGACTTCGGCCGTGGTGTTCACGTATGACACCACGACCGCGGCGGGATGCGCTGCCTTCCACTGCCGAAGCTCGTCGGCCGTAATGGTTGCCGCTAAAGAGCAGCCTGCCTCGAGATCTGGGAGGAGGACGGTCTTGTCGGGACAGAGAATCGAGGCCGTCTCGGCCATGAAGTGGACGCCGCAGAAAACGATCAAGTCCACATCCGTCTCGGCTGCGGCTTGGGAGAGGCCCAGCGAATCTCCCGTAAAGTCAGCCACATCCTGCACTTCGGGCACCTGGTAGTTATGGGCGAGGATGACGGCCTTCCGATCCCTCTTAAGTCGTAGGATTTCTTGGGTGATGGCGGTCTGATTCTCCATGGTCTTTCTCCAGGACGATCTTTCACCTATTATGCTAGGAGAATTGCCACGGATGGTCAAGGGCAAATCATTTTGGGAGGGTGAGTATTGGGCGAGTCGGAGCATACTCCGTTAGAGGGTACCATTCCCTTCCAGGTCCGTCACCTGATCGAGGTGGCCCTGGAGGAGGACTTAGCCAGCGGGGATCCCACCACGGAGGCTCTGATCCTCGATCAGGAGCGGGGCAGGGCGGAGGCGGTGGTCCGGGCGCCCGGCGTGGTGGCCGGGACGTGGGTCTTCGCCCAAGTCTTCACCACGCTCGACCAAAGCCTTTCGGTGGAACTGCTGGTTGTGGACGGGAGCCACGTCACCCCGGGAGAGAGGGTCGCTACTGTGAGCGGTTCGCTGGCAAGTATTCTCAAGGCTGAACGGGTTGCTCTGAACTTTCTTCAGCGGATTTCGGGCATCGCCACCGAGACCGCCCGATACGTTGCCGCCGCGGCGGGACTTCCGGTTCGGATTGTGGATACCCGGAAGACCGCTCCGGGCATGCGGTGGCTGGACAAGTATGCTGTGCGGATGGGCGGGGGGTTCAATCACCGCCTAACCCTGAGCGACGGCATCCTGGTCAAAGACAACCACCTGGCGGTGGTCAGGGGCCGTGGAGAAACGTTCAAGACGATGTTAGGCCGACTCCGGGATCGAGCGAGCCATCTCCTCAAGGTCCAGGTGGAGGTCGAAACTTTGGAGGAGGCAACCGAGGCCGTCGAGGCCGGGGCGGATGCGCTGCTGCTGGATCAGATGTCTCTTGAGCACATGCAGGAAGTGGTTCGCCGATACAAGGGCAGGGTCCTGATCGAGGCCTCAGGGGGGGTCACGCTGGGAAATGTACGTCAGGTCGCCGAGACCGGTGTGGATCTCATCTCTGTCGGGGCCCTCACCCACTCGCCTCGGGCCCTCGATATCAGTCTCGAGATCCACCCCGCCTGACGGTTCCGCAAGGCACTTCTCATTGAGGTTCCTCTGGCGGATGGTATAATCACAGCAAAAAAGATCCCGAGGCAAGCGATGACCGAGCTCTTCCAAGTCCTGACCCCAGCGGATGCCCTTGACCGGCTCCTCGAAGGTCTCCCAACCATAAAAGAGACCGAAGAAATTCCGGTTCAGGAGGCCCTGGGTCGAGTCTTGGCTGCAAACATTCTATCGCCGGCTCAACTTCCGACCTTTCCCCGCTCCAACATGGATGGGTATGCCGTCCGCGCCCAGGATACCTTTGGGGCGAGCGATGGGCTACCGGCGTATCTGAAAGTAAGTGGGGAGGTCCCTATGGGACAGGCCCCCGAGGTGCAGGTTCGTCCCGGGGAGGTGGTGAGGATTCCAACGGGTGCAATAATCCCCGAAGGGGCCGATGCGGTGGTCATGGTGGAACACACTCAGGTAGTGGACCCGACGATGATAGAGGTCTACCGACCGGTGGCACCCGGCGAGAACGTGGTCCAGGTCGGCGAGGACATCAAACACGGCGAGCGCCTCCTGCCCAGGGGGCATTGCCTTCGCCCCCAGGACGTGGGAGGACTATTGGGGATTGGGATCCTTACGGTATCCGTTGTCCGCCGGCCTCGCGTCATGATCATCGCGACCGGCGATGAAGTGGTTTCGCCCGATGTCGAGCCCGACCCTGGACAGATCCGGGACATCAACACGTACATCATCGCCACCTTGGTCCTCCAGGCCGGAGGCATTCCGCACCCGCTCGGGATCATCAGGGATGATTATGACGCCTTACGGGAGGCTGCGGAACGAGGCATTGATCACGGGGATGTCCTGGTCGTGTCGGCCGGCAGCTCGGTCAGCACGCGGGATATGACCTCAGCGGTCATTGGGGAGCTGGGGAAGCCTGGTGTCCTGGTGCATGGGGTGGCGCTGAAGCCAGGCAAGCCCACGATCCTGGCGGTCTGCAGGGGCAAGCCGGCCTTCGGCCTTCCGGGCAATCCCGTCTCCACCTTTGTCACCTTCGAACTCTTTGTCCGCCCGGCCCTCTACCACCTTGTGGGGACGGCGCCGCCGGCGCGGGTCACGGTGCAAGCCCGCCTCACCAGAAACATTGCCTCCACCTTTGGTCGAGAGGACTATGTCCCGGTCCGGCTGCTCGAGGAGGAAGGGGAGTTGCTGGCCGAGCCGGTCTACGGCAAGTCCAATCTGATCTACATTTTGGTGAAAGCGCACGGCCTGGTCGTCATCCCATTAGACGTTGGTGGCCTGTCGGCGGGCCAGACGGTCGCGGTGCGACGGTTCTAGCCATGGCGAGACGCAAAGTCTATCTGGAACCGATTCCCTTGGACGAGGCGCTCCAGAAATTCTATGGTGCGCTCGAGGCGCGGGGGCTGCTCACGCCTTTGCCCGGCGAGGTGGTCCCGGTCGAAGAGGCCCTGGGGCGCGTGACCGCCAAACCGGTCTGGGCTTCGCTTTCAAACCCCCATTACAATGCGGCGGCCATGGATGGCATCGCGGTCAGGGCGGAAGACACCCGAGGCGCGTCTGAAACGAACCCGGTTCTGTTGCGGGCGCGTGAACAGTTTCACTGGGTCGATACAGGCGACCCGATTCTTCCTCCTTTCAACGCCGTCATTATGCAGGAATACCTCTATCCGGTCAGCGAGGATGAGATCGAAATCCAGGCCCCGGTGGCGCCATGGCACCATGTGCGGGCTATGGGGGAAGACATGGTCGCGACGGAGTTGATCCTTCTCGAGGGGCATATCTTGACACCGACGGATCTGGGGGCCATTGCCGGATGCGGGCTGGATCAGGTCACGGTCCGCCGGAAACCCCGAGTCGCCGTCATTCCCACGGGAAGCGAGCTGGTTCCGCCGGCAACGTCCGTGAAGCCGGGAGACATCATCGAATTCAACTCCCTGATGCTGGCCGGGATGATTCAGGAATGGGGAGGAGAAGCAAAGCGGTACGGGATAGTTCCCGACGATTTCCACACGATCAGCGCCACCGTGGAGGAAGCGGTTGCGACCCACGACGTGGTCGTCATCAATGCGGGCTCCTCTGCAGGATCCGAGGACTTTACCGCGCCCGTCGTCAAGGAACTGGGAGAGCTGCTCGTCCACGGGATTGCTATCCGTCCCGGCCACCCGGTCGTCCTCGGGATCGTGCGGGACACACCCGTCATCGGGATTCCGGGGTATCCCGTCTCGACGGTCATTACCTGTGATCTCCTGGTGAAGCCGATCCTCTACCGCCTCCGTGCGACGGCGGTTCCAGAACGGCCAACACTCCAAGCCACCATTACCCGAAAAGTTCTTTCTCCCCTGGGCGAGGATGAATTCCTGCGGGTCAAGTTGGGGAAGGTGGGGGACAAGGTCGTGGCGACTCCCCTCTCCCGAGGGGCGGGGGTGATCATGTCTTTAGTCCGGGCCGATGGCATCGTCCGGATTCCCCGCTTCTCCGAAGGGATCCATCCGGGGGCCTCCGTCACCGTGGAACTGCTGCGTCGACCTGAGGAGATCGAGAAGACCATTGTTGCCATCGGCAGCCACGATCTCACTCTTGATCTATTAGCCAATCTCCTCCGGCGCCAAGATCCCACCCTCCATCTCTCGTCCATGAATGTGGGGAGTCTGGCTGGACTGTCAGCCCTGAAACGGGCGGAAGCCCACATGGCCGGCTCCCACCTCTTGGACGAGGAGACGGGGGAGTATAACCTCCCCTACGTCGAGCGCATGCTGACGGGTGAGCCGGTGGTCGTGCTGACGCTGGTTCATAGGGACCAAGGGCTGATCCTCCCGAGGGGAAACCCCAAGCGAATCAACACGCTGCAGGATCTGACCCGGCAGGACGTGACCTTCGTCAACCGGCAGAAGGGGGCAGGAACCCGGATACTGTTGGATTATAAGTTGAAGGAGCTCGGGATCGATCCGACGAAGATCATCGGCTATGACCGGGTGGAGTTCACCCATCTGGCCGTGGCCGCCGCGGTCAAAGCGGGAGTGGCGGACGTGGGATTGGGTATCCTGGCTGCCGCGCGGGCTCTTGACCTGGACTTCATTCCTCTCCTGAAGGAGCGTTATGATCTCATCATTCCTGAATCGTATTACCGGAGCCCTCTCCTGAACCCCCTCCTCGACATCATCGCCAGCGAGGAGTTCAAAAAGGAGGTCGAGGCCCTCGGCGGCTACGATACCTCGGACACCGGTCGAGTCGTGACATAGCCTGGTGAGAAACCGGGCTTCGAATGGTCCGTCCACTGTCCACGGGTAATGGCCTAGCGTTCTCACGTCCAGGTTTCGATTGTTGGGCAAGATCAGAGCCGATCCCTCGAAGTATAACGAAACGGAGGAACAGATGGCGAGTTTTGCCGACCGGATGATCCGGGCTGCCAAGCTGGATGTAAACCTGTATGAAGAGGTCGAAGCCGATAAGTCAGCGATGGGCCAGGCCATGGGGGTGGTGGTCCTCTCCAGTGTCGCCGCCGGGGTGGGCAGTGGAGAGCTTGGTGTTGGGGGGATTGTGGCTGTAACGATCGCGGCCCTCATCGGATGGTATATCTGGGCGTTTCTCACCTACCTGATCGGCACGAAACTTCTTCCCGAGCCTCAAACCCGGGCCGACGTGGGTGAGTTGTTGCGCACCATTGGCTTTTCCACCTCCCCGGGATTGATTCGGATACTGGGGATCGTTCAACCCCTGGCCGGGATCGTCTTTTTCGTGGCTTCGATCTGGATGCTCGTCGCCATGGTGATCGCGGTGAGGCAAGCGCTCGATTATAGCGGGACGGGGCGGGCGGTGGGTGTCTGCGCTATTGGATGGATCGTGTATGTGCTGATTGTCGGATTATTAGTTTCCATGCTGGGGGGAGGAGCGCCGCCGGCTTAGGTCTGTTAAATGGCAACTCTGCGGACTCCCCGTGACCGCGACAGGCCTGGCCAGGGAATACATCGCCGCTGCCTTGACAGGGTCAGGGGCCTGTGGTAGAGAACGACCTCGGAGAACGGCCATGCCCATAGCTCCCGGTGAATTCCAACGCATGAGAGACGAGGAGCTGCGCCGCACTCTCGCCCACCGCCAAGTTCGCCGGGAGCGCTGGAGACGGCGGCTGCCCTGGCTGCTCCTGGGAGTCGCCACCCTCCTCACCTTAGCCCTCTTTGGACCCTCCCTACTCTCCTTCTTGCTGGCTTTAGGCGCCGGCTAACGGGGATCTGCTCGGTTTTCACCCCCTCACCTTGGTTGAGAGTCGACCACTCTGTTCAAATGGGCGCGAACGTAATGGAGGTGCGATTGCTCCTGATTGATGAGAAGAGTGCTCATTTCACCTGGAAAGGAGGGAGAATGCGATGACGGGAATCTCCATGGAGAAACTTACACCGTTGCTCCTCAGCACCGGAGCAGCCGCGCTCCGCATAGGGTTAATCCTCATTGCGGGCTATGTCGGCGCCCGCCTTCTCCGGCTTGGCCTAGGTCGTCTCGAGTCGGCGCTCATTACAACGGGAGAGAGGACCGAGGCTGTTCCCGGGGCAGCGAGAAAACGGGTAACGACATTGGTGGGCATGCTCCGCACGATCGCGCTCGTCGGCCTGTGGGCGGTGGTTGTGATCATTACGCTAGAGCAGATCGGGTTGAACATCACCCCGATCCTGGCCGGTGCCGGGATTATCGGGCTGGCCGTAGGCTTTGGCGCGCAGAACCTCGTCCGCGACCTGATCAGCGGATTCTTCATGGTGATGGAAGACCAGGTGCGGGTCGGCGATGTCGCGATTGTCAACGGGACAGGGGGGCTCGTCGAGGCGATCACCTTCCGAACCATCGTGCTTCGGGACCTTTCGGGGGTTGTCCACATCTTTCCTAACGGCACGATCAATACGCTGTCCAACATGACGAAGGTGTGGTCGGGTTATGTCATGGATGTGGGCGTGGCGTACAAGGAGGACACCGACCACGTCGTCGAGGTCATGCGCCGCGTGGGCGATGAGCTGCGACAGGATCCTGACCTAGGCCCGAAGATCCTGGAACCTATTGAGGTTTTTGGGGTGGATGACTTCGCGGATTCCGCAGTGGTTATCAAGGCTCGGCTCAAGACGCATCCGATTCAACAGTGGGGCGTGGGGCGGGAGTATCGCCGCCGGCTGAAGAAGGCCTTTGACGCCGAGGGGATCGAGATTCCCTTCCCTCATCGCTCGATCTATGTAGGGGAGGCAACCAAACCGTTCCAGGTGCAGTTGAACGAAGCGGCGGCCACATCGGGCACGGGGGAATAGCCGGCGGGAGGCCTCGACACTGGTTTATCTCACACGAGGCACCGGTGGCCAGATTGCGGTGGCTTTACGCTCTTGGTTGTGGCCTTTAGATTTCGCGCCAGGAGAGGATCTTGACGAAGTTGAATGCCTGTCCCCCTGGCATCCCCGGGGGGAGATACTTCACGAGATTGGGCATCTGGTAAACGCGAGGAACCTGGGTCCCCAAATCAAAGAACCGGGTGACGACCGCCCCGACGACCTGGTATTGCTTTGTGATCGAGACCTGATTTTCAGCAAAGACCGCGGCCGCGACCCGCTTACTCGATCGCGCCATGACGATGCGGTCCTTCGCGAGCAGGCCGAGCGTGTCGAAGGTCGGGTAGATCCCGAGCGGCAAAAGACTGCTATTGACCGTGATGCTGACCTCGTGGCCCCCGGCGGTGCTATCGTCACTCCAATTGGCCCCCTTCTTCTTGCCGTACAAGGTCCCCCCAACACCCATGGTGGTGTAGTTGATAGTTTCGATCTTGGTCGGTCCGGTGGTACCCCCCAGGATGATTGTGCCGGGGTCGGGGATCCGAATGATCCCCTGCACAGTTAAAGTCTGGGAGATGTTGTTCCAGGCGAGCAGGTGGGGCTGGCCGTTGACCACGCCGGGCGCGAAGAAGCTCATTGTGTCGGCATAGATCGTCAGATTGGTGCCATCCGTCGCTCCGGGGGGGAGGAGCGGAATGGGATTAAACGAATTGTCATCCAGCCAGGCCTCGTAGTTTGCGCAGCAGACATCGGGGGAAGGCCCGGTCAGGGAAGGGAACGAGATATTAAAGGCGGCCGGGAGGTCGTACTTCGCGTAGAGCCCGTTGTCCGAGTAGACGTATTGGTCGGCAAAGGATCCGGCGTAGCCGTACTCGGTGTAGGTGCCGTCGACCCGCCGCTTGATTCCCGCCGGAATGGGATTGCCGTCAACATCGACATCGACCGTACCATTCCCCCCGCGGGCAGCGCCGCTGTTCATCTCGATCTGCCCCTCCTTCACCCTGATCTCGGCATCCAGTGTCGACGGTGACGGAATCATGCCCGGCGGCAGCCTCCCGACGAAATCAAGACCGGGGGTGGTCACGTCGAGGCCGTTGTACCAGTTGAAGATGCCGCCCCCCCCGCCGAAGTCGGCCGCGGTCCCGGCAGGTCCGAGGCCCTGACCCAGGATGTGGACCGAGCCGGCAATCAATGCGTTGCCGTTGATCCGCAACCCTGTCCCGCTGCCCCCGGCGAAGACCGCGTTATTCCAGACGGACAGGTCACGCACCTCCACCCGCACATCCACCGTCTTCCGGCTCTGCAGCGGCCCAGTCCCCTCGGCCCGAATGGTCATCTTGTTGCTGTTCAGCAGCCCGAGCTTGAGGGTATAGGCGGAGCCGTCTCCATAGGTGTCCACATTGACGTTGGTATACAAGGCCCCTCAGCCCGAATGGTCATCTTGTTGCTGTTCAGCAGCCCGAGCTTGAGGTTATACGTGGAGCCGTCTCCATAGGTGTCGACATTGACATTGGTGTAGAGCGTCTGAAAGAAGATGTCGTCGGCCGGGTACGGAGGGACGACGACAGGCTCGGCGGGGATAGGACCGCCGAGGTTGTAACACCGCTGCTGCGGGGGGACACCCTGCCAGGTGATCAATGCTACGCAGTCGGCCGGCTGGCCCAAAGCGATGGGCGTAGGGGAGGCAAAGTACTGGTTGGTGATGCCACCGAGGTCGAAGTCGGCGTCGTACTTGATGTCACGGCGGGCCCGCTCGACGGCCATCTCGGCCACGTAGAGGGCACGGGTGGCGTTCTTGTCGTTGAAGGCGATCTGCGTCTCGGTCATGGAGAGGGTCATGAAGATCGGCCCGAGGATAAACAGGACGAGCATGACCATGAGGGCTACGATCAGCACGAAACCGTTGTTGTTCTTCATGGATACCCTCATTCCTTCTCCTCAGATATTCCGGAGCCGAACGTCCGAGGTCAGCGGGAACGCATGTGTTCCCCCCATTGGCGCGACACCCTCGGTCCCCACCTGGATAGTGATCCGCTCGATCCGTGTCAGGTCTGCGGCCGCGACGGGAGAGGCCAGCTCTTTGAACTTCAGGGCCGGATTGGGCTCGGCCGCGTCATAGTAGAAATAGCGGAAGACCGTCGCGAGGGTCGGGTCGAGCTGCTCAGCGATGGGCGGCGGCTCGATGCACGCGTTGTCGGCGGGCGGCGCCACGAAGTCCGGCGGCCCCGCTGCCGGGTTCCAGATCCAGAGCTTGCGCCGGACCTGCATACAGACCGGGTCGTAGGTATACTCGAGCATGTCCCCCCAGCCATCGGGACCGGTGCCCGCAGGGTCATTGACATCGGCGACGAAACGGATGCTGGTTGCGGTCGCACTCTGGATCGCCCGCTGCGTGGTGGCGGGGTTCGTCCCGGCCCCCAGGAGGGGCAAGGTATGGCTCGGGTCATAGCCGATCATCCGGAGTTCCCGGGAGACGAGATCAACCGCCGCGCGCGCGTTCTGCTGGATGTTGATCTTGACCTCCCCTTTGGCATAGGTCCTCCGATTGGCGTTGTACATCTGGAAGAGCCCGAGCAGCACAATCGCTGAGATCGCCGTGGCAATCAGGACCTCAACGAGGCTGAAGCCGCCCGCCCGCCTCCTCCGCTGATCGTGCCGCTGCGTCGCGCCCGCACTCATTCGGCCACCCGGGCGTCGAGCTGAAAGGATTTGGCGCCGAACTGCCCCTCGGTCCAGTCCAAGATGACGGTGATCTCCGCAAACCGGTAGGGAGCAGCTCCCTGAAGCTGCAACCACGTTCTCCGGGTGAAATTGTAGCCGTCTCTTACTACGGGGGGGGCGATCGCCTCAGTTTCCGAAGGCGCGCCAGCTGGGGGCACCCCCGCCGTGTTCAAGCAGACCAGATCGGTGGGTGGAACTGTGCAGGCCGCTCCAAGGTCGAAGGGAAAGTTCCGCAGCGCTTCAATCTTTTGTTGTCCAAGGCTGGCCGCCGTGGTCATGCCGCCGCCGTAGACGATGTTCTGATAGCCGGTCGGGAAAAGGCTAGCGAGGCCCAGGAGGGCCACGCTGAGGATCACCGTCGTGATCAGCACCTCGAGTATGCTGAATCCACTTGCCCTACGCCCCATCCCTTCCTCCCGTTCCTCGTTTGCTACTGGATTCGTACGTGACCGGTCGCCGGGGAAATCCAAACTTGCCGCGTCTGCCCTATACTATCCTTCGTGATCGTCAGCGGACTCACCCCATCGAAGCACTGGGTGAGGGGAGTAGTACAGAGCCTTCCGGAGGAGTTGAACCCGGCATACATTGGAGGGTTTGCCCCGGCCGCGCTGTTGTCCAGCTGGATGCCGGGAAAGCTCGCGCCGATCCGGATCCACGGCCCCACGTACTGATCTGCCGTTTGCCCCACTGGATCTATGGCGGCCGGCCAGGCGATCGCCGTGGTCCGGCGGCCCTCTATACGATACTGGTTGGCATTGACTCCGCCCCGCCGGTCCCAGCCGCTGATTCGGTACTCCCATCCGCTGCTCACTGCCTTGGACCTGGCCAGGCGCATGTCCCCCGCGATCTGCTGCACTGCTGCGTTAAACCGGGCGTTATCCACGCTGGTCATCATGATCGGGAGGGCGGCCCCCGCCACGATAGCGGTCAGGGCGGCTGCCCCTACCAGTTCGATAAGCGTGACACCCTGGCTTCCCAGTTGGCGGATCCACTCTGTCACAGCCGTCCTTTTTCTGGCGGTTCCCAGTTCGTTGTCCTTGGCGTTGAAATCCCGTGTTCGCATGGCTTTCCTCCAGATCTTCTAGTCTCGTATCCGGTACAAGCAGGACCTGTACCAGGTACCTCATTTAACGCAACTATTTGATATGCAAGGGTAAATGCCGTATTGGAGGGATGGAGCTAAAGGCCGGTGGAGATGGAAAAATCTGTCATGCTGTCCAGGGGGGGGTCGGATCCGGACATTATGTCACACAGCAAACCGTCCAGGGCGTGGCGTTTGCCCCGGAGAGGGTTCGCTGAGGGATTGAGAGCAGTCCGTAAAAGGATTTATGCTTTTATAGTTAGGGAGTTATGCTTGGGAAGTGTCCGGATATTTGGGAATGGGCACCGCGCACGACGATTCACGCGGACTCGGGCATCTTATTTTCGTGCAGGAGGCGGTCCAGGCCGTATCCCTTGATCTTCCGATACAAGGTGCGTTGTGAAATCCCCAGGAGCCGGGCAGCGGTGGTCTTGTTCCCATTCACATCCTGGAGCGTAGCCAGGAGAGCCTTGCGCTCGAGCACATCCAAGGGGGTTCCGACGTTGAATGTAAGGGACCGCTCGGTGGTCGTCTGGTGCAGCCCCCGGGGGAGGTTTTCGGCCTGGATCATCTCGCCCCGGGCCAACACCACCGCCCGTTCGATGCAGTTCTCCAGCTCGCGCACATTGCCTGGCCACTCGTAGTCGAGGAGTAGCGCGAGGGCCTCGGGGGCTATATCGCGGATCTCCTTCTTCTGACGTTGGTTATAGATCCCCAGGAAGTGCGTGGTCAGCAGGGGAATGTCCTCCCGCCGATCCTTCAGGTCGGGAAGCCCGACCACAATGACGTTGAGGCGATAGTAGAGATCGGGCCGGAACCTCCCTGCTGCCATCGCTTGGCCCAGATCCTGGTTGGTGGCGGCAATGATCCGGACATCCACCTTCACCGACTGCTCCCCACCCACCGGCTTGACCTCCCCCTCTTGGATCGCTCGGAGGAGCTTGACCTGCATGGTAGGGCTGGTTTCACTGATCTCGTCCAGGAAGAGGGTCCCGCCGTCCGCCTCCCGGAAGAGCCCGCGCTTGGTGGAGATGGCTCCGGTGAAGGCGCCCCGGAGGTGTCCGAACAGCTCGCTTTCGAGCAGGGTTTCCGTGAGTCCCCCGCAGTTCACAGCCACAAAGGAGCGGTCCCTCCGGGGGCTATGGAAGTGCAACGCCTTGGCGATCAGCTCCTTGCCGGTCCCCGTCGTTCCCTGGATGAGCACCGTCGACTCGCTTTTCTCGAGGTCTTCAACCAGCCGGAAGATCTCTTGCATGCGGGGGGCCTTGCCGATGATGTTGGCGAACTGGTGCCGCTCCTCGAGCTGGCGCCGCAGATAGAGATTCTCCTGGCGTAGCTGTTGCTCCTCGATCGCCCGCCGCACCAGGTGCAGGACTCGCTCGCTGGTGACCGGCTTGGTGATGTAGCCGTAGGCCCCGAGCTTGGTGGCTTCGACGGCCGAGTCGATTGAGGCGTGCGCGGTCGTGATGATCACCGACAGCGCAGGGAGGGATTGGTGAATCGCCTTGAGAAAGGCCAGGCCGTCCATGCCCGGCATCCGAAGGTCGGTCATCACCAGATCGACTGGCACTCCCTGGACGATATTGAGTCCCTCCTTGCCGGTGGTTGCCGTGACCACCTGATAGCCGTGGGACTCCAGTATCGTCTGGAGCAACTCCCGAGACCCGGGATCGTCGTCCACTGCAAGGACCTTAATCTTCTTGGGATCGATCTTCACTCTTGCCTCCAGGTACCAACAGGCAACCCAGCGGCCCGCCGACCAAGTTCCGTAGGTAACTCAGCTTCTTCCTTGGTGACGGTACCGGGTTCAGTTGCTCTCGGAATGAGCCGCTGCACAGCGGCCGGCTTGTGATATGCTCCCCCTCCTCAAGTCCGGATCGAGCGGCACGGGGACAAGGGGCTTGATTTTGTCGGCGCAGACCTAAAAAAACTGGCATCTTGCAATTTGGTTGCAAGGATCGGACCAAAGCACAATCTCCGCGTCAGCACGCTGTTTGCTGATTTTGCGGGGGGCGTAGATGATCTCAGGAAATTGCACTTTGGACCCTCAGATGAGTAGCACCCGTCTCGGGTGACGATCTGACGGGTGAGTGAGTTGGCGATGAGATTGTTGGAAAACTGTGGGATGAAACTTGGGGGTTGTGGGCAACTACCGTGCTAGGAGGCGGGCAATATTCCCGCTGAACATCTGGGTAACCTGTGGGGCCGGGACCTGCAACGCCTCGAGGACCTCTACCTGGGCATCGAAGATATCCTTCCGCCAGCCCCGAGGAAAGAAACTGGAATCCGTTCCAAAGAGAATCCGTTCTGGGCCCAAGACCTGAAGGCTCTTGGCGAAGAGGGTCTTCAAGTCGAGGGGATAGGGCATGAGATGCACCCAGTCGTTGGAGCTCGACGTATCGGTGTAGATGTTCGAGCACTGATCGGCGAGCAAAAGAAGCTCCCGAAAGTAACCACACCCGAAGTGCGGGATGACAAAGGGCAGGTTGGGAAATGCCTTAGCCACGCCGTGGAGATCCACCGGGTTGGCGAACCGCATTTCGAACCGGCTGGGGAGACCCAGCTTCTCGCGGATGCCCACCTTCAGGTAGCCGCAGTGGACAAAAACGATGCCGCCATGTGCGGCAGCAGTTTCGTAGATCGGCAGGAGGCGTTGGTCCCACAGGTGGAAGCGGTGCATGGCGGGAAAGAGACAAACCCCTCTCACCCCCAGCTCGGCAAAGGCTCGCGTGATCCGAGCGGGTGCATCATCGGATATGGGATTCAGCAAGAAGTAGGCGATGATCCGGTCAGGGTAGGCCTGGGCTGCTGCTGCGACCGATTCCTCGTCCCTTGGGACGCTCGCGATCAAGACCATCCGGCTAATCCCGTGTCGATTCATCTCGGCCACCCACTGCTTGCCGAGGTCTACCGGGTCCGCCTCGGGAAATTCCCAGGGGATTCTTTTTCGCAGAGTGGGGTAAAGTTCTACCTCGGAAGGTGGTTCGGGCAGCTCTGCTGCCAAGGTGGCGAAGAACCGGTAGGAGAAGAAATGGGCGTGCGCGTCAATGACCGGCATCTCGCCGAAGGGCGTCTGCATTGGATCCTCCCAAGCGTGAGTGCTCCCGGATTATATCCGTCGCCCTGTCGCTTTGCAACGAATCTGGCCCGCCCGCAAAGGGCTCGGGGAGTGAGCCTTCGCCGGCGGAACATTGCACAGGTCAATTGAGCGGAAACCCTTCATGTCGCGCGGTGTTCCATCTCCCCCGCCCCCTGAAAGGTGCCGTTGTGCTTCTTTTTCCGCTCGGTTATCATGATTGCCGATGAAGGATGCTGACATTACCGCAATTGTTCGCACGCTCAAACGAGAGGTGGAGCGATGGGATCCGACCGCCGTCGGACAGGTCGCCGAGGACTCCCACGACCCCTTTCGCATCCTCATCTCGTGTCTTCTGAGCCTGCGGACCAAGGACGAGGTGACCGGCGGGGCGTCTGCGCGCCTCTTTCGTCTGGCCGATACCCCGGCGACGATGCTTCAGCTGCGGGAGAGGACGATCGCGCGGCTGATCTACCCGGTTGGTTTCTACCGGACCAAGGCCAAGGTAATCCGTGGGGTCTGCCGGAGCCTGATCGAAGAGTACGAGGGCCGGGTTCCAGATGATATCGATGAACTCCTGAAATTAAAAGGAGTGGGCCGGAAAACGGCGAATTTAGTGGTTTCTGTCGGCTATGGCAAACCGGGGATCTGCGTCGATACCCACGTCCACCGGATCTCGAATCGCTGGGGCTATGTGAAGACACGGACGCCCGAGGAGACGGAACAGGCTCTGCGGCGCAAGCTCCCCCGGCGGTACTGGATTGTGTTCAACGATCTGCTGGTCAGCTTCGGCCAAAACGTCTGTAAGCCGATCTCACCGCTGTGTAGCCGATGCCCTGTGGAGCGATACTGCGCCAAGGTGAGGGTCACGAGGAGTCGATGAAAGGCAGAGGTTCAGAGTTGAGGGTTCAGAGTTCAGGGAGGAGAGGATATCTCGGGGTCTGGATCGTTTTCCTTCCGCTGCTCGTGGCTGCATCGGCGCTACGGGGGGAGGGGATTATCACTCCGGCCGCGCTGCTCGAGCAGGTGGGGATCCTGGCGTCGCCAGCCATGACGGGCCGCGGAGTCGGTACCCCGGGGATTGATAGGGCGGCGGATCACATCGCCCGGGAGTTTCAGATGGCGGGCCTGAAACCGGGAGGAACACACGGGTTCCACCAACCGCTTTCGGTGATTACCGGGGTGAAGGTGGGACGAAAGACCCGAATGCGCCTCATAAGCTGGGGGCACGATCAGCAACGGTCAGCGGCCCTTTCTGAACAATTTTTTGCCCCCTTTGGTTTCTCTGAGGACGGAGCAGTAGAAGCAGAAGTTGTTTTTGCGGGATATGGGATTACTGCACCCGAGCTGGAGTACGATGACTATGCTGAGGTCGACGTAACTGACAAGGTCGTCCTCGTGATGACCCATGAGCCACAGGAGAAAGATGGAAAAAGCCCTTTCCGGGATCCGGAGGCGTACCGGTACACGGAAGTTCGGTATAAAACCATCAATGCGAGGGAACATGGGGCCGAGGCCATCATCATTGTGGAAGATCCGCTGAGTCATGAGG
>JAAXQN010000172.1 GCA_012974305.1 Candidatus Methylomirabilis sp.
TTCCGTTCCCTTCAAGGAGGTTATCCCGATTCAGCCGGATCATCCGATCCTACGGGGGGTGATTTTTCGGACTGTGGGATCCTTCAATGATCTCAATCCCAAGGCCGGCGCAGTAGAAATTGCCCAGTACGCTGGTGGGAGGACTGGGTTCCCTTCACCCCTGATCGCTGAACTCCGGGTCGGGCAGGGGACCGTGGTGGGTGTTGCCCTTGATCTCGGTCGAGAGCTTCAGAATGGATGGAGGGACGGCAACCGGTTTGTCCAGAACCTCCTCACATACCTGGTCACGCGTTCCCCCTGAAACGCAAGCCGACGGAGACAAGGAATAAGGATCTGGGACGGAGGTGTGGGGCCAATACCATTTTATTTATTTGCACCCTTTCTGCCACCGATTTTCCACTAACGATGCAGCGTTTGGAGATCGCCGGGCCAGTGCTTCAGGGCAAGCTCTGCACGGAAGAGGGAGATCTGGAGTACCAGAAAGTCAACCTGGAAATCCAAACCCAAAATGTCACGCCGCAATTGAGAGGGACACCTTTTCGGTCGCATATTCCCCCCGAAGTCCAAGCCCGAGGAGCAGTAAGAGGAGTGAAGGGGAAAGCGTCCAAAATCATGTCGTGCAGGGTTTACAGTTCAGGGTTCATAGTTCATGGTTCATGAAATGATACCGGCAACTTGCGGTGGACCGGCATCGGTCGTCGGTCATCGGTCATCGGATATCGGAAATCTGGCATGTTGCGCTACTTGACAGCAGGGGAGTCACACGGACCCTCCCTGACCACGATTGTGGAGGGGATGCCGGCAAATCTGCCACTGAGCCCTAAAGATATCGATGTAGAGCTCAGCCGACGGCAGATGGGGTATGGCCGGGGCGGGCGGATGAAGATCGAGCAAGATCGGGTCTCGATCACCGCTGGCGTGCGACACGGCGTGACCCTCGGGTCTCCCATTACCCTCACCATCACCAATCGGGACTTCACAAATTGGCAAGAGACCATGGGGATCGAGGTGGAGGTGAAGGTCCAGGACACCCGCCCCCCGGTCACGCGGCCCCGTCCAGGACACGCGGATCTTGCCGGTGCCATCAAGTACGGGCACCGAGATATCCGAAACGTCCTTGAGCGGTCCAGCGCCAGGGAAACCACCGCTCGCGTGGCCGTGGGAGCGGTTTGCAAGCGCCTCCTCCGGGAGTTCGGCATCTCCGTCCTGAGCCATGTCGTGGAAATCGGCGGGGTACGGGCGAGTCGGAGCGATGCGACCCCCGAGCAGATACAGGTCCTCGCCGAGGCCTCCCCTGTCCGATGCGTAGATCGAGAGGCCGCCGAGGCGATGGTGGCGAGAATCGATGAGGCCCGACGGCGTAAGACGACCCTGGGAGGAATATTTGAGATTATCGTTGAGGGGGTTCCGGTCGGCTTGGGAAGCTATGTCCAGTGGGACCGGAAGCTCGATGGGCGCCTGGCGAGGGCTTTGATGAGTGTCCAGGCCATCAAAGGGGTCGAGGTGGGGCTTGGCTTCACGGTGGCTGGCCGCTTCGGATTCGAAGCCCACGATGAGATCTTCTATGATCCTGAGCGGCAGGGGCCTCACGGCTTGAAGTTTTACCGGAAAACCAACTATGCCGGAGGGTTGGAGGGTGGGGTGACCAATGGGGAGCCAATTCTCCTCCGCGCCGCCATGAAGCCCCTCTCCACTCAGTATGCCCCTCTCCGCTCGGTGGATCTGGAAACCAAGGAACCATTCGAGGCAACTGTGGAACGGTCCGACGTCTGCGCTGTCCCCGCCGCTGGGGTTATTGGAGAAGGGGTGGTCGCCTTCGAAGTGGCGAAGGCGCTGCGCGAGAAGTTCGGGGGGGACAGTCTCGAGGAGATGAAGCGGAACTTTGACACCTACGCACGTTATGTCCGAGAACGCTGAGGTGACCGTGAACGGTGCCGGGATGGGCAACATTGTGTTCACGGGAATGATGGGGACAGGAAAGACCGCGGTGGGCCGCTACCTGGCGGAGCAACTCAAGGTCCCCTTCTACGATCTCGATGAACTGATTGAGCAAGAAAGCGGCCTCGATATCCCCGCGATCTTTCGGGAGCGGGGAGAGGTTGTCTTCCGGGCGCTCGAGCGGACCGTAGTCTCCCGCCTCTCTCGGCTCCACGGTTGCATCATTGCGACTGGGGGGGGTACGATCGTGGACCCCGAGAACCTTCACGGTCTCCGCAGGCACGGAGAGATCATTTGTCTCACGGCGGCGCCGGAACGAATCCTGGAGCGGGTCGAGGGAATGGAACACCGCCCCCTGCTCTGGCACGCGGACAAGCTGGAACGGATTCGGGAGGTGATACGAATCCGTGCCCCGGTCTACGCCCAGGTGGGTGAGCCTATTGACACGACCGACTTGAGTATCGAGGAGGTAGTTGCCCTGGTCGTGGCACGCGTCGATCTCCATGAGGTCCTCAAAGGCTAGCTGATGGAAAAAGTGACCGTAAGCCTTCGAGACCGGAGCTATCCAATTTATATCGGGGCAGATGTCCTCCCAGCGATTGGAGAGTTGTGTCGACCTTTCGGTTTCTCGGGGCGTGGCGTCCTCATCACCAACTCAGTGGTTGCTCCTCTCTATGGTCCTTTGGTCCTCTCTTCCCTTGAAGCTGTAGGGATTGCGCTGACACTCCTTGAAGTCCCGGACGGGGAAGAGTTCAAGAACCTCCAGGTCGCGGGTACCCTCTACGAAAGGCTGCTCCCGCTCGGACTCGACCGCCGGTCCCCGATCGTGGCGCTGGGGGGAGGGGTCATCGGAGACCTCGCTGGTTTCGTCGCCGCCACTTTCATGAGAGGTCTTCCCTTGATTCACGCCCCCACCAGTCTACTCGCTCAGGTGGATAGCAGCATAGGGGGCAAGGTCGGGGTTAACCTCCCTCAGGCCAAGAACATGGTGGGGGCTTTCTATCAGCCGCAGCTGGTTGTAAGCGACGTATGCCTTCTTCGGACCCTGCCGCCGAAAGAGTTTCACGCCGGGTTGGCCGAGGTCGTAAAGTACGGGGTGATTGCGGACAAGGCGTTTTTTGAATGGCTTGAAACACACCTCCCTTCCGTTCTGGAGAGAAAAGAAGATGCAGTAATCCACATGGTCGAGACCTCGTGCCGGATAAAGGCAGCAGTGGTGGAGCGCGATGAACGGGATGAGGGGGTCCGAGCGGTGCTGAATTTCGGTCATACGGTCGGGCACGCCCTTGAGGCAACCACTGGGTACCGACAGTTGACCCACGGGGAAGCCGTGGCTATTGGTATGGTGGCAGCCGCACGAATCTCGTGTCAAATGGGCCTGTGCGGCGAAGAACTTCCCCAGAGGCTTCAGCACGTCATAGAGCGGATTGGTCTTCCAACGGCCCTCCCTGTACCACCGGAAAATCTAATAGAAGCTATTGGTTATGACAAGAAGCTAAGAGACAACTTGACGTATTTTGTCTTGACAAAGGATTTTGGCGATGTTACGGTTGCGCCGATTCTGGACCCTATTGGCGCACTCCAGAACCTATCATAGAATTACCGATCCTCTTTGCTGAGGTGGATTGTGGCATCACTTCCGGCTATTGAACATATCAAACAGATGGAGACCACCCTAGCGCAGAATCCCCGTTCACTGGTCTTTGCCCAGCTGGCGGATGCCTACCGACGGGAGGGAAGGCTTGAGGAGGCAATACAAATCTGCCAGGAGGGACTCGCTCACCATGTGACCTACGCCAGCGCCTATATGGTCCTGGCCCGGAGCTATAAAGAAAAAGGGGATCTCCTGCCAGCGCGAGAGGCTTTTCAGCGCGTCCTCGGACTTGACCCGGAGAGCGTCTTGGCTCACCATTTCCTGGGGGAGATTGCCGAGGCGCGGGATGAGATTCCAGAGGCGCTGGACGCGTACAGGGCCGCACTAATTTTCCATCCATTCGACAAGGAGATCCGAGCAGCCGTCGAGCGGCTCCAGGCCCGTACCGAGGGCGAAGTAAGGACAGTCCCGCCGGAGGTTCCAAAGAGACTCCAAGAACCTCCTGCTTCCGAGACGGAGCCTCTGGCAACCGAGACACTTGGTGACTTGTTTGCAGCCCAGGGCCTCCATGATCAGGCAGCCGAGATCTATGGCCGGGTGATGGCAGAGACCCCGGACCGGGAGGATCTGGCGGACAAACATCAGGATGCCCTGACCCGCGGGCAGGTGGCGCGATGCCTTCCGAAAGCTGAAGAGTGCACGGGGAGGAACGGGGTAACGTCTCCGGTTACCCGCGTTCGCCTGTGATCGGTGTATGGCTCCTCTCCACGTCAAACTGAGGCGTTCATGCGAATCCTGGTGCTGAACGGTCCCAATCTGAATCTCCTAGGCCTTCGAGAGCCTGAAATTTATGGAACCATGACCCTCAGTGAGCTCGAGGAGGAGGTTCGCCGGGCAGCCGAGACGCGGGGAGCCGAAATTCAGTTTCTCCAGTCCAATCAAGAAGGGATACTGATTGATCGCCTTCATCAGGCACGCGGCTGGGCCGACGTGGTTCTACTGAACGCCGGAGGGCTGACGCACACCAGCGTGAGCCTCCGGGATGCCGTGGTGGGGGTCGGCATTCCAGTAATCGAAATCCACCTCTCAAATATCCATGCTCGAGAGCCATTCCGACATCGGTCCCTGATTGCCCCGGTGGCGGCCGGACAGATCATTGGTTTCGGGCCCTTCAGCTACCTTCTCGGCCTCGAAGCGGCTATTCACGTGGTCAAGCAACAGAACCGGGGCCGCTGATCCTGACCGGTACACGTCCGGGAGGCCAGCCCATGATCCTTTCCAATGACCTTCGCCCGGGAAACAAGATCGAGCTGGACGGCGCACCGTATCTCGTAATGGAGTATCAGCATCACAAGCCAGGAAAGGGCGGGGCGATGGTTCGCACGAAACTGAGGAATCTGCGCACTGGCGCGCTCATCGATCGCACCTTTCGCCCTGACGAAAAGCTTTCGCCTGCCTCCCTGGAAGAGCGGCGGGCGCAATTTCTCTATCGGCAAGGAGACGACTATATCTTCATGGACATCAAGACGTATGAGCAGTTTGGAGTGACAGAAACGCAACTAGGCAAGGCGGGAGCCTATCTCAAAGAGGAGATGGAAGTGATGATCCTCTTCTATCACGAGGAGGTGATCGGCGTGGATCTTCCCATCGCCGTGGAGCTTACGGTGTTAGAGACAGAGCCCGGTGTCCGCGGGGACACCGTCTCGGGTGGCTCCAAGCCTGCCAAACTAGAGACAGGAGCGGTCATTCAAGTTCCCCTGTTTATCGAAGTGGGAACCCGGATCCGCGTCGACACCCGGACGGGAACCTACATCGGGCGGGCCTAACCGGACGAATGGCATCCTGCAACATGAAAGGCCTGCCAAAACTGATCCAGGATACCGACCCCCTCCACCTCAAGATCCTGAGCCGCCCAGCTTTCATCACCACCCGGTTTCCCAGCACCTGGATTGAATCCGCGCTTGATTAATGGACAGCTCTTTTCTGTCTTCACGTGATGACTTTTCCATACCGTTTATGTGTAATCACCGACGAGAAACTCTCTGGGCTGCGTCATCGAGAGGCGGCAGAGCAGGCCCTTCAGGGCGGAGCCCCGATGATCCAACTTCGGGACAAATGGGGGAATCTCCGTTACCTATACGAGGAAGCCGCGGCCATTCAGCACCTTTGCCGGAAATGCGGAGCCCTTTTCATTGTGAACGATCGTCTCGACCTCGCCTTAGCTGTGGAGGCGGATGGAGTCCACCTGGGACAGGAAGATCTGCCGCCGCGCCGGGTTCGCCCTCTCTTGAGGCCCGGTATGATCCTGGGGATCTCGACCCACTCAGTTGAGGAGGCTCAGGAGGCCGAGGCCGCGGGGGCCGATTACATCGGGTTTGGCCCAGTCTTTGCGACCGGGACAAAGACTGGAATCCGCCCGGTCGTGGGGCTGGACGGGATCCGAAAGGTGAGGGCAGCCATTCAGGTACCGGTGTTGGCCATCGGGGGGATCACCCTCGAGCGGGTACCGGGGGTCATGGACGCAGGAGCCGATGGAGTTGCAGTGATTTCGGCCATTGTCGCATCAAGGGATATCAGCAAGGTTTGTCGCCAGTTCCTGGCACAACTCCGCGAGCTTGGGGGGGAAGCCTCTAACACACCCTAAAGAATCCGCGACGGGGGTGATGCGAGCCTCGGCCGCGCTTGATCTACAACAGCTGCTAGCGGTAAACTAAAATGTGGGGTTGCGTGAGTCGTGGCCAGATTACCGGAGCCCACGGAGGTATATGAACATGCCGCGTCTCCTTCCTGTGGACCCAAATGATCCCGATCCAACGGTCGTTCGGGAGATCGTTGATGTCCTAAAGGCAGACGGCCTTGTAGCCCTCCCTACGGACACCGTTTACGGACTAGCCGCCGATATCTTCAGCGAAACGGCCCTAGAATGTCTTGTGGATCTGAAGGCGCGGCCGCATGACAAACCCATTCCCATTTTTATTTCCAGCATCGAAGATCTCGGGGCAGTAACGCGGGAAGTCACCGAGGAGGCCGGCCGATTGGCCCGTAAATTCTGGCCCGGTCCCCTCACTCTGATTCTCCACGCCTCCTCAGAAATACCGGAAGCGATCACCGCCGGGACAGGGACGGTTGGAATCCGTATCCCGAACCTGCTGCTGATCGAGATGATCCTCAAGGGTTTGGACCGTCCCATTACCGGAACCAGTGCTAACAAAAGTGGGGGCATCAACCCCGTGACGCCTCAGGATGTCCAGAAGGGCCTTCGGAACCAATTCGATCTGCTCGTGGACGGGGGGAAGACAAGCAGCGCAATTCCCTCGACGGTACTCGACTGCACACAATTTCCCTTGCGCATCATCAGAAGGGGAGCGATAGAACGCGGGGCGATCGCCGCGCTACTAGGAAAAAACGCCGTACTCGGGCCCTGAAATTGGCTTTGGGGTGGCGGAGGGGTGTGGGAACTTATTGATTTAGAAAGACAGGAACCGAGGGAAAGGATGGGGATCGAAGGGATCGTTGAGACCATCAAGGCGTATAACCCTGAAGCGGACGTCGCTGTCCTGCGCAGGGCTTACGAGTTCGCTGCGTCCATTCATCAGGGGCAGGCGCGGCGCTCGGGCGATCCCTATCTCTCGCACCCCATGGAGGTCGCGGCGATCCTGACGGAACTCAAGATGGATGTCCGCTCTATCGCCGCAGGGTTCCTGCACGATGCCATCGAGGATACCCAGACCACCATGAAAGAGATCCGGACGGTCTTTGGAGACGAGATCGCCGATCTGGTGGACGGGGTGACCAAACTTTCCAAGCTCCCGTTTTCTACCCGTGAGGATCGCCAGGCCGAAAGTTTCCGGAAAATGCTTTTGGCGATGGCGAAGGATATACGGGTCATCATGATTAAGCTGGCGGACCGCCTCCATAATATGCGAACTCTGGACCCGCTGCCCGAGGCCAAGCGCCGCCTCATCGCCAATGAAACCCTGGAGATCTATGCCCCATTGGCCCATCGCCTGGGCATCGCCAAAATCAAGCAGGAGCTCGAGGACCTGAGTCTCCGACAGTTGGAACCGGAGGCCTACCGGGACTTGACCATCCAGATCGCCCAGAAGCGACGGGAGCGTGAGGCCCAAATCAACGAGGTGATCGCCATCCTGCAGCAGAAACTGGGCGAGCTCGAGATCCCGTGCGAGATTCGGGGTCGCCCCAAACACTTCTATTCGATATACCGGAAGATGCACGAGCAGGGAAAAACCTTTGACGAGATCTATGACCTCACGGCAGTTCGGCTGCTGACGGACAGCCTCAAGGATTGTTACGGGGCGTTAGGAGTGGTCCACAGCCTCTGGAAGCCGATCCCGGGCCGGTTCAAGGACTTCATTGCCGTTCCCAAGTCCAACATGTACCAGTCGCTCCACACGACCGTAGTCGGCCCCAAGGGCGAGCCGGTGGAGATCCAGATCCGAACCCATGAAATGCACAGGACTGCGGAGGAGGGGATTGCCGCCCACTGGGCCTATAAGGAGGGCAAAGCTACCCTGGATGAGACGGAGCAACAATTCCTCTGGTTGCGCCAGCTTCTCGATTGGGGCCAGGATCTCAAGGATAGCCGGGAGTTTTTGGATACGGTACGCTTTGACCTCTTTCCAGAGGAGGTCTATGTCTTTACTCCCAAGGGGGATGTGAAGGCGCTGCCCCGGGGGTCGACGCCGATCGACTTTGCCTTCAGCATCCATACCGACGTCGGGCTCCACTGTGCGGGGGCCCGGGTCAACGGCCGGATTGTCCCTCTCCGCTATGAACTCCGCAATGGCGATATCGTGGAAATCGTCACAGCGGCCACGCAACATCCGAGTCGGGACTGGCTCAAGATCGTCAAGTCCTCTCGAGCCCGGAGCCGGATCAAGGCCTGGATCAAGAACGAGGAACGCGTCCGATCCATCGGGCTGGGGAAAGAGTTGTTGGATCGAGAGCTTCGAAAGCTGGGGAAGGGCGGCAGGCTGAAACTCGAGACGTTTCCCCAGGTGTTGCAGCATTACGGTGTCGCGAGCGAAGAGGATTTGTGCGCGGCCATCGGCTATGGCAAGATCTCTCCCCGTCAGGCCGTGCTGAAACTCTTGCCTCCCGAGCAAGCCCAAGCAATCGTGGAGGAGGAGACCAAGGACCGGAAACCCGTGATCCCGGCGGGGGCGGAGGGGATCCGGATCGACGGGGTTGATGACATTCTGATCCACTTTGCCAAGTGCTGTAACCCTCTCCCGGGTGACGAAATCATCGGCTTCATCACTCGGGGACGCGGGGTGACCATCCACTCCGCTGATTGTCCCAATATCATTGCGTTCCGGTTTGATCGCGAGCGACAGATTGACGTACAGTGGGATGACCGGGTCAAGATGCCTCACCAGGTGAAGATCCTAGTGACCATTGGGCAAGACCGACCAGGACTCTTGGCCGAGATCAGTACTGCCATCTCTTCTACGAACACGAATATCGCGCAGGCAGAGGTCAAGGTCACCGAGGATAAGCGAGGACTGAACACTTTTGTCTTGGAGGTGGTCGATCTGAAGCAGCTTCAGGTTGCCATGCAGGCGATCCGGCGCGTCCGAGGCGTGATGGGAGTAGAGCGGATCCGCAAGCACTGAAGGTCTGACGCACGAATTCCAAAGTCGACCCTCCGTCCCGCGGGACCGTAAACCTTGGAGGTTGCATGATTTCATAAACCAGTTGCCGGTACCACACCGAAAGATATCCGTTCCGTCTGCGAATGTCTTCCGAATCGGGAACTGCTGACGCGTTTCTCCGAACGCGGGCTGGTATGCTCGAGACTTCGCAACCCTGGACTGAGGAGGTAAGATCAAGATGCAAAGGGGATCATGTCCAAACATGAATCACAGGCGCTCTGACGCCCCCGTCCGGTACTGTCCGAACTGCGGCGAAGTGGTAAACGAGAACATTATCCTCAAGAAATGCAGCGACGCAATGAGCGGCTCGAACCATGGCTAATAGCGTGAATCCGCGAGGCTATCAAACGCAACGACGGCGCTTTCCCCAGGAGTGATGCCTGTATTAAACGAGTAGACAAGGACTAACTGGCTTTTTGCACTTTCCCGGAGCGGAGACAACGGGTGCAGACATGGATATAGCGGGGGGAATGGTTGATAAGGACGTGCACGCGATGAATGTTGGGGAACTGCCTCCGTTTGGTCACGTTATGGGCGTGGCTGATCCGGTGGGCTACCATTGGCCCCTTCGCGCAAATCTCGCACCGACGCCTGATCTGGGCCATTCGGGCCTCCTTCCGATGTTTGGCAATACGCTCCTCAGACCACGCATGATACTACTGAAGGCCTGATGAGAAGGCAAGGAGTTTCTTCACCATCCCTCACCCCAAACCTGAGCATATCGGTACAAGACCTCAAGGGGGTTGGGCCGAAACGGGCAGAGGCCTTCGCCCGGCTCGGGGTCCGGACCGTGACGGATGCCCTCTACCACCTCCCTCTTCGCCACGAGGATCGGAGCCATTTTCGACCGATCCGGGACCTCCGACCCGGATTTCAGGAGACGGTGGTGGGCGAGGTCAAAGGGGCGAGGATCAGTCTTACCCGTCGGAGAGTCAAGATCCTTTCGGTAATCGTCGGAGACAGGACTGGAAGTCTTGTCGCAAAATGGTTCCGTCAACCTTACCTCAAGAACCGATTTCCACTGGGAAAGCAGTTCATTTTTTCGGGAAAAGTCACCTGGGGTTCCGGGCTCGAGATGATGAACCCCGATTACGAAGAGTGGGACGCTGGAGAACAGGTCCACACGGGTCGCCTCGTTCCGATCTATCCCAGAACTGAGGGACTTTACCCCCGATGGCTCAGGAACTTCATGAAGGGCCTCATCGCAACGTGGACCCAATCGGTTCAGGACTTCCTGCCTCAAGAAATTTCCCGTCGTCACGTTTTGATGGCTCTTCCCGATGCCCTCCGAGCGATCCACTTTCCTGAGACAAAGGAGGAGGCGGAAGCAGGGAAAAGACGCCTTGTCTTCGACGACCTGCTGCTTCTCGGCCTAGGAGTGGCCATGCGGCGCCAGGCAGCGGAGGCGGAAGTAGCAGAAGTCATCACAGGACGGCGGGAATTGGAACAGACCGTGCTGGCGCGCCTGGGTTTTCCCCTGACCGCTGGCCAGGAACGGGTCCTGGCGGACATCAAGGCCGACATGGCCCGGCCCAGGCCGATGACCCGGCTCTTGCAAGGGGATGTGGGGTCCGGGAAGACCGCTGTAGCATTGCTCGCCGTGGTTCATGCAGTGGGAAGCGGTTTCCAGGCAGCGATCATGGTTCCAACCGAGGTCTTGGCGGAGCAGCACTATCTCAAGGCCCAAGCCCTCTTAGAACCCGTGGGGGTTCGGGTGAGTCTGTTCAGTGGAGCAACGCTTGGCAGGGAGCGGGAGAGACGCCGGCGGGCCATCACGACGGGGGAGGTCCAGGTGGCGGTCGGAACCCACGCTCTCCTTCAGGAGGGAGTCACCTTTCATCGCCTGGGCTTGGTCATCGTGGATGAGCAGCACCGTTTCGGCGTGAAGCAGCGGGCAGAACTTACCGCCAAAGGTTGCTACCCCCACACCTTGGTGATGACGGCGACCCCTATCCCCCGGACCTTGGCCCTCACGCTGTATGGCGACTTGAATCTCTCCACCATTGACGAACTGCCACCGGGCCGGCAACCGGTCAAGACCCAGCTCTTACACGAGGGAATACGCCTCCAGGCATACCAGTTTGTCATGGAAGAAGTGCGAAAAGGGGGAGCTGCCTATATCATTTGTCCCCTGGTGGAAGAGTCCGTTGACGGGGATCTCAAGGCGGCAACGGGATTGGCCGCTGAGCTCCAGCAGGGAATCCTGCAGATCAGCAGCGTCGGATGCCTTCACGGGCGGATGCGGACGGAGGAAAAGCGAGAGGTCATGAACGCCTTCCGCAACGGACAGATCCAGGTTTTAGTGGCCACAACGGTGGTGGAGGTGGGGATGGACGTTCCACGTGCGACTGTAGTGGTGGTGGAGCATGCAGAGCGCCTCGGACTCACGCAGCTCCACCAGATTCGTGGACGGGTGGGGCGAAACCAAACTCAAGCACACTGCATCCTGATCCACAGCCACCATCTTACGGATGAGGGGAAGGCCAGACTCCAGGCCATGGTAGAGTGTACCGATGGATTTCAGATTGCTGAACGGGATTTAGAGATCAGAGGCCCGGGAGACCTCTTTGGCACGAGGCAAGCAGGACTGCCTGATCTGAAAGTGGCCCACCTGCTCCGCGACGCCCAGCTGCTCGAGGTCGCTTGGCGGGAAGCCTTCATGCTGGTGGAGGACAGTCCTGACCTGAGTGCTTATCCCCTGCTTCGTGATACCGTCCGGCATCGGTGGGAGGGAACCCTGGGTCTGGCGAGTGTCGGCTGACACACATATGCTGGGAGGCTCGTACGCTAGGAGGCGAGTAGGCCAAAGAGCGTATAGGCTCTGAGGAAAGGATACGGAGATCCGGTCCTTGCCACATTCAGCCTTTGAGCGTCCCAGCATACTAGCATTCCGGCAGCTGGATTCCGATGCGGGTGATTGCAGGAGTCGCAAAAGGACGACGGCTCAAAGTTCCAAGGAGAAAAGGAGTTCGTCCAACTTCCGAATATCTTCGAGAAGCTCTTTTTAATATCCTCGGGTCCTCGGTCCACCGGGTCCACTTTTTAGACCTGTACGCCGGATCGGGGGCCGTGGGGATTGAAGCGCTAAGCCGTGGCGCTGCCGAGGTAGTTTTCCTCGAGCAGGATCCGGCGTGCCTGCGGGTTCTTCGAGAGAACCTGGAAATGACCGGACTGCAGAAGCGCCGGGTGGTAGCTGGCGATGTGCTCCGCGTTCTTCCACGGCTAGTCCATCAAGGGGACAGATTTGAAATCGTCTTTCTCGATCCGCCTTACGGGACCGATCTCGCCATGCGCACCCTGGACACACTGGCATCCGGCGACATACTCCAACCTAGCGGAGTTGTCATCGTCGAGCACTTTGCCAAAGATCCGCTCCCGCAGCACATTGGGATGCTTTCGCAAACCCGGATGAAGGCGCACGGGCAAACAGTCTTGAGCTTTTATGGGAAAAGAGCGGAGGATGAGCAGTGAAGAGCACGCTGGCAGTCTACCCCGGCACCTTTGATCCCTTTACCAATGGTCACCTGGACATCCTGGAACGGGCGTCTCGGATATTTCCTCGGATGATTGTCGCGGTCGTTGCCAACGCCGAAAAATCCCCTCTCTTTACTGTAGAGGAGCGCATACAGATCATCCGGGATGCGACCAGAGGAATGAAAGGGGTGCGGGTGGATGCTTTTGATTGTCTCCTCGTCGACTATGTGAGCGAACAGGGGGGGAGCGTCGTAATCCGTGGTCTCAGGGCCATCTCCGACTTCGAATTTGAGTTTCAGATGGCCCTGATGAACCGGCGTCTGGCCGACGGGATAGAGACAGTCTTTTTGATGCCTCACGAATCGTACACGTATTTAAGCTCGCGACTGGTGAAAGAAGTATCCCTCCTCGGGGGAACGGTGAAGGGCTTGGTTTCCCCAATGGTGGAGCGCATGCTGAGGGACCGGTATCGCCAACGCAAGCCCGGCAAAAAGTAAGGAGGAATCCATGCCACTGTCACGACGGGCCCGGAGCATCAGCCCCTCGTCGACCCTTGCCATCACCACTCTGGCAAAGCAGATGCAAGCGGAGGGGATCGATATCATCAGCTTCGCGGGGGGCGAGCCTGACTTCGATACGCCGGGACACGCGCGGGAGGCCGGTATACGAGCCATCCAAGAGGGATTCACCAGGTATACTGCCTCCGCGGGGATCGAGAAGCTCCGAGATTCGGTGGTAGCCAAGCTCAAACGGGATAACGGGTTGGAATACACCCGAGAGGAGGTCATCACATGTGCCGGGTCCAAACAGGGGCTCTATAATTTGGCCATGGTCCTCTTTGATAAACGGGATGAGGTCATCATTCCTACTCCCTACTGGGTGAGTTATCCCGAACAAGTCCGTCTGGCAGATGCCACGCCCGTCTTTGCGCCCACCCACGAGGAAGAAGGATTTCGCCTCAAGCGGAGGGACATCGAGCGGGTCTTGACCCGTCGGACCAAGGCCGTGATCATTAATAGCCCGTGCAATCCCACAGGTGCGGTGATCGATACCGAGGAGCTCATGGCTATCGCGGAACTGGCCGTGGAAAGGGATTTCTATCTGGTGTCTGATGAGGCCTATGAGACGCTCACCTATGATGGAGTAAAGCATGTGAGCATCGCGTCCTTGGGGGAGGAAGTCAAGGCGCGAACCTTTGTGGCGGGATCGACTTCCAAGGCCTACGCCATGACGGGGTGGCGACTGGGCTATGTCGCCGGTCCGAAGGAGGTAATCAAGGCTATGATCGATCTCCAGAGCCATTCGACTTCGGCCCCCACCTCCGTGAGCCAGATGACCGCCGTGGCCGCCCTGTTAGGTCCCCAGGAGCCGGTCGGTGCAATGCGTCGCGAATTCGATAGGCGCCGGCGATATCTCTTGGAGCGGATCCAGAGCATTCCGGGTGTGACTTGTATCCCACCACAGGGAACCTTCTACGCTTTTCCAAACGTCTCTGCTTTTTACGGGAAGAAAATTGCACGGGGTCGAAAAATTAGCGGGTCGGCCGATCTCACAGCCTATCTTCTTCGAGAAGCCCGCGTCACGGTCGTGCCGGGCGTGGACTTTGGCAGCGACAAGCACCTCCGTCTCTCGTATTGTATGAACATAAAACTGATCGGGGAAGGGCTCGAGCGGGTGGCCAGGGCCCTCGGCCAGCTCAGTTGATGGATTCGGTGCCGAGAGGCAGGAGACCCGCTGCACGATCACCCGTGAGAAGGGTACCGCCGCGTGCCCAGAAGTATCGCGCGACGATGAAGCGATGCTTCCTGTTGGTCGGGTTACCCCTCTTGGCAACTGCCCTGATAGGAGCGGGAAACCTCCCCCGCCGGGGAGGAGCTTACCACTACACCCTCGGTCCATCAGACCCGCCTTCCCTCGATCCCGTCCACATCACCGATACCGTCTCCCATGCGGTAGTCTCGGAACTCTTTGACGGGCTCGTCGCCTTTGATCACACGCTCAAGATCCGCCCGGCCATTGCCAGGCGATGGGTCATTTCGACGGACGGACGAACGTACACCTTCGAGCTCCGTCCCGATGTGAAGTTTCACAATGGCCGGACGGTCACCGCCGACGACTTCCGCTTCAGCTTCGAGCATCTGCTCAATCCCGAGACGCGATCAGAACGGACCTGGATCCTCGAAAAACTCCTGGGAGCTCGGAAATTCATGGCCGGCAAGGCCACCAGCGTGCGTGGGATTCACGTCCGAGGCCCGCACACGCTCGAGCTGACCCTGGAACGTCCCTTCGTCCCATTCCTGGCCCTGCTCGCCTACCCGGCGGCCAGCGTGGTGCCCCGCGAGGCTGTAAAGCGGTGGGGCCGACAGTTTTCGAGCCATCCGATCGGGACGGGGCCGTTCCGCTTTCGCGAGTGGCACCATGACGATCGCGTGGTCGTCGAGGCCAATCGGGACTACTTCCAAGGTTCCCCCTACCTCGACCAGATCGTCTTCCGGGTGATCCCGGACGCCATGACCCGGTTTCAGGAGTTTAAGGCCGGAAACCTCGACCATACGGATATTCCCACGGGTCTCTTCCGGGTGATACAGAACGATCCATCACTGAGCAGCATGCTCGCTGCCCGCTCCTCCATGGGGATCAATGCCATTCAGTTTAACCTCGAAAAGTCGCCTTTTCGAGGAAACCGAAGGCTGCGACAGGCCTTCAACTATGCCGTAGACAAGACAGCTATTGCGCAGGTGATTCTCGAGGGAAGGGTCTTGCCAGCTCGGTCCGTCCTCCCACCAGGGTTACTGGGGCATGACCCGAAGCTCCACGGGTACCCCCACGATAAAGAAAAGGCGAGGCGGCTTTTAGCCGAGGCAGGATATGAGGGGGGAAGGGGGCTCCCGGCCGTGACCCTGTACTACAACACCGGCCTGGTGAACCGGAAAATCGCCGAGTTTGTCCAGGGGACGCTCCGGGATATCGGGGTGATGATCGCGCTGCGAGAACTGGACTGGCCCGCCTATCTCAACCTGCTGGACAGGGGTGAGGCGCAGTTGTTCCGCCTCGGGTGGTTGGCGGACTATCCCGACCCAGAGAATTTTCTCACGGTTCTCTTTCACAGCC
The DNA here is from genome assembly GCA_012974305.1 of Candidatus Methylomirabilis sp. Taxonomy (GTDB): domain Bacteria; phylum Methylomirabilota; class Methylomirabilia; order Methylomirabilales; family CSP1-5; genus CSP1-5. Next base: position 15,793 of record JAAXQN010000172.1, read on the forward strand.
GCAATGTCGGATCCAAGGGCAACCTTTCCCGGTATGCCAATCCCCGTGTGGATGCTCTGCTGGACCGGGCTGATGAGAGCCTAGACACGAGTGAGCGAGCCCGCCTCTACCATGAGGCCGAAAAGATCATCCTCGCGGACGCCCCCTGGATCTTCCTCCATTACTACAGTACGGATGTCTTAATTCAGCCTTGGGTGAAGGGTCTCCGGGAGCAAATCTCGGCGATGGACAGCGCCCCCACCCTCGGTATGGTTCGGATGCGGACAGTGTGGCTGGACAAGTAGGAGGAGCGATGGGGCAGGGAGAGTCGTTCGTGGACTTGAGAAGTGATACCGTCACCATCCCCACTGAGGTGATGCGGGAGGCCATGCGAAGCGCCGTCGTGGGAGATGATGTTTATGGCGAAGACCCGACGGTGAACCGCCTGGAGTCGTTGGCAGCCCAGCGCCTGGGAAAGGAGGCAGCGCTTTATGTCCCTTCCGGGACCATGGGTAATCAGGTTGCCCTTATGACCCATGCTGGGCGGGGACAGGAGGTCATCCTTGAGGAAACCTGCCACATTTATAACTTTTCTGTGGGGGGACCAGCCTTCCTGAGTGGAATCCTCACCCGGACACTCCGAGGGACTTACGGCATCCTCGACCCTGAGGAGGTCCGGCAGGCAATACGTGGGGAAAGCCTTCACACCCCCGGGACCGCACTCATCTGCCTGGAGAGTCCTACCAACCGGGGGGGTGGGACCATCTACCCTCTGTCGCTACTCGAGGAGATCTTTAAACTGGCCCACCACGCGGGGGTTGGTGTTCACCTGGATGGAGCGCGTATTTTTAACGCAGCGATGGCTACGGGGGTTCCGGCGGCGGAATTCGCTCGTTGTGCAGATTCGATCATGTTTTGTCTCTCGAAAAGCCTCGCGGCCCCCATCGGTTCTCTCGTCGCCGGAAGCCGCGAACTCATTCATCGGGCCAGGCGATTCCGAAAGCTCCTGGGAGGTGGGATGCGCCAAGCAGGCGTGATTGCGGCCGCTGGGATCGTAGCCCTCGAGACGATGGTCGAGCGGCTCCGTGAGGATCACGAAAACGCCCGGCTCCTTGCCGAGGGCCTCTCCAAGATTGAGGGGATTGAGATCGACCTGAAACGGGTCCAGACGAACATCGTCATCTTCGCCGTCCGGCACCCCAAGGTCAACGCCTCCATCCTAACCCGAAGGCTCCGGGAGGAGCGGATCCTGGTCCATCAAATTTCCGCCGATGCGATTCGTTGCCTCACCCACAAGGACGTTTCCAGAGACGATGTCTTGCAGGCTCGAGAGACGATTCACAAGGCCATGGGGACGTAGGAGACATCTCCGGTGCATCTGGTCCGGCCTATCCTGGATTAACAGAAGGAGGAGGAGGATGGACTGCATTTTTTGCCAGATCCGGGACGGACAAATTCCGTCGACCCGTGTCTACGAGGACGCACTCACCTTAGCATTTATGGATATCAACCCAGTGAATGAAGGGCACCTGCTGATCATCTCCAAGACTCATGCCGAAACGATCTATGATATGTCCCCTCCGGATCTTGCTGCGGTTTCGGCCACGGCCAAAAAGATGGCAGAGGCGATCCGTCAGGCCCTCCACTCGGAGGGACTCAACCTCTACCAGGCCAATGGTGCAGCGGCCTCTCAGGTCGTTCCGCATTTTCACCTTCACCTGATTCCGCGGTGGAAGGGAGACGGGAAAGGTTTTGACTGGAAGCTTGTCAAGGGGGATCCGGAGCGTATCAGGGTTACGGCGGAGAAGATCCGGGCACAGGTACCAACGGAACGGACGTGACGCCTGCGTTCCGATACCCTGGCAACATTTTGGTTTTCCCGTTCCCCATCCCTTCGGTAAGTGCGGGTTATTTATTCTCTCAAGTTGTTCTCCAACATCTCTTGCATGCATCTGAAGCTTTCAAGGCGATTTCTGCATCATCGGCGGAGTAGATTAGGGTGCGACCTGCTCAATCGACCAGACAGAGGGAAGAGAAAATGATGCAACGAGGGTGAGAGGGACGAGTTGCGAGCGAGCACCGCTAGGCGGATGGTAACTTTCGGAGGAAGACGCCATGAGTAGATATCTGGCGGGTCGGATCGGGCAAGCGATACCCGTCCTGTTTGGGGTGACGCTTATCACATTCCTCCTGACGCACATTGCCCTCGGGGATCCGGTCCGGGCGATGATGGGTCAACGAGCGGACCCTGAAGTGATGGCCAGGATCCGGACGGAATACGGGCTGGATAAGCCCGTGTGGGACCGGTATACGCTGTACATGGCAAAGGTTCTGGTTGGAGATCTGGGTTACTCCTACCGTCAGGACAGGCCCGTGACTGATGTTGTTGCCGAGCGGCTCCCGGCCACTGTCCGCCTGGCCGTCGCAGCGATGCTGGTAGCGATGGTTCTCGGGCTAGCAGCAGGAACAGTTGCTGCAATGCGACATAACACCCTTTGGGATCTTTGCATGATGATCCTCTCACTCCTCGGCATCTCCACCCCCGTCTTCTGGCTTGGGATGATGCTGATCCTCTTCTTTGCTGTCTGGCTTGGATGGTTTCCCATCTCGGGCTATGGTGACGGAGCCTTCAGGCACCTTGTCCTTCCCGCTCTCACCCTTGGGGCACTCCAAGCAGGCTACATCGCCCGGATGACTCGGAGCGCCCTCCTAGAGGTCCTTCGCCAGGAGTACATCCGGACGGCCCGGGCCAAGGGTCTCAGGGAAGGTGTGGTCATCCTGAAGCACGGCCTTCGCAATGGGATCTTGCCCGTCCTCACCCTGGCCGGTATCGGACTCGGAGATCTCCTCGTTGGTGCACCCCTCACCGAGACGGTCTTTGGGTGGCCAGGGTTAGGCCGCCTGCTTGTAGCTGCGGTGGGCAACCGCGATCTCCCTGTTGTGATGGGCGCGACCCTTTTGTTTGCCTTGATCTACCTCGGGGCAAACCTCCTCGTCGATCTGGGATATGCCCTGGTGGATCCGCGCGTCAGATTACTGAAGCGATGAGTCCAGTGTCCGAGCGCCGAGCTTCACGTCCGTATACGGTGGAATTCCTCAGGCGGTGGAGCCGCCGTCCCGCGATTACTCTCGGCTCCATCATCCTGCTCCTCTTCACCGTGGCAGCGCTTTTGTCTCCACTTTTGTCGCCCTACGATCCGTACCAGATCCCCGAGGGGCTCGCAGCGGTGAGCCTTCTTTCCCCTCGACCGGGCCACTGGTTCGGGACTGACCTGTTAGGGCGAGACCTGTTGAGTCGGATTCTGTCTGGGGCGCGGGTTTCCCTGCTCGTCGGAGTGGTCGTGGAACTCGTGGTGACTCCCATCGGGGTCGCAATCGGGTTGTTTGCGGGATACTTCGGTGGTAGGATCGATAGCGTTTTAATGCGGATTACCGACGCGGTAATGGCCTTTCCCGGACTCGTCCTGGCTATCGCGTTGACCGCCGTCCTCGAAAGGTCCGGCCTGCTCAGCGTGATCGTCGTGCTCGCGGCGGTCCGATGGACCACGGTGGCCCGAATCGTGCGGGGGCAGGTGCTGAGCCTTCGGGAAGCGGAGTATATCACTGCGATATCCGCGTTGGGCGCAGGGAAGGGGCGGATTATCTTCCGACACCTGCTTCCAAACTGTCTGGCCGTGATCCTCGTGGCCATGAGCTTCGGCGTCGCCTCCAATATCCTCTCGGAGGCGGGCCTCAGCTTCCTCGGGCTTGGGGTCCAGCCCCCTACGGTGAGCTGGGGGTCCCTGCTGGCCGAGGGAATCGTCTATCTTACGGTTAAGCCGTGGCTGTGCATCTTCCCGGGTCTGGCCATCACCTGTGCCGTCCTTGGGTTCCATGTGTTGGGAGACGGTCTGCGTGATATCCTCGACCCCCGTCTGAGATCCTAGCCGATGAGAACCAACGGTACGCTTCTGACTGTGGAGGACTTACAAACTCACTTCTTCACGGAAGAGGGGGTCGTGCGGGCAGTGGATGGTATCAGCCTGAGCATCCGCCCCGGGGAGACACTTGGCCTCGTTGGCGAGTCCGGCTGTGGGAAGACGGTGACCGCGCTTTCGATCCTCCGATTGATCCCTGACCCCCCGGGAAGGATTGTTGGCGGGACGATCTCACTGGAGGGAAAAGACCTCGTACGTCTGCCAGAAGAGGAAATCCGCGAGATTCGCGGCAAGGTCATCTCCATGATCTTTCAAGAGCCCATGACCTCTCTCAACCCGGTCTTTACCGTGGGGGAGCAAGTGGCAGAAGGG